>CAZTAJ010000215.1:0-4736 GCA_964611575.1 uncultured Verrucomicrobiota bacterium | reverse complement strand
CAGGATCCGTCCCTCAGATCGTCCCACAGCGTCGTCATACGCCGTGATGAAATCGGCGCCCATTGGGGACGTATCTCCACATTGCACATACTTCAGGCACATTCTTTCGCAACTCGTTTCATGGTAGACGTCAGAACGCGGCGCCCATTGGGGACGTATCTCCACATTGCACATACTTCAGGCACATTCTTTCGCAACTCGTTTCATGGTAGACGTCAGAACGCGATCGCGCCGAGCGCACGCCCCCAACTGCCTTCGAAGCCCATGAATGCCGACCAGCCCAGAGCACCAGATCCAGGCCCCACTACCTATGACGATCCCGGAACGCCGCCCAGGGCTACCTTTGATCCGTGTTCCGCCGCCGTCTTCCGTTTCCCCAACTCAAACGCCTCCGTGGCTATGGGGTTCAGATGGATGGTCTCCGGTATCCTGAGATCCATCGTCCGCTAGCGGGCTTCCTACACCTGTTGCCGATGATGCAGGAAGGACGCTGGCGGCCGATGGGCGTAAGTCCGACGGGCATTGAATCCCTGCCTGCCCCGTTCTATACTGATGCGCATGCGGGGTCGTTTGATCCGTTGAAAGGATGCTGCCATGCGCCGGGCCTCTCTTTGGCAAAACCGTCTTCTCACCGTCGCAGTCGTCATCAGCAGCCTGATGGTCCCGGTCGGCGTCCCGGCAGCAGAGACTGCCAATCCCGAGGTCCGGATTGTCGCCGACAAGTTGTCGGTTCACGCCCGGAACGTTCCGCTCCTCGCGATTCTCCAGCAGTTCCAGGACGCCGGGGTCCGGGTCCGCATGGATTCGCGCGTCAACCCGTCCATCACCGCCCATTTCGACAACAAGGATATGTACCAGGCTCTCGCCAGCCTGCTTGCCGATTGCGATTACGGCATCGTGTGGAGCCGGATCGACGGCCCCGCCGGCCCCCTGAAACGCATCTCCCAGATCGATGTTTTCAAGTCGGGCGACCGGTCTCACATTCAACCCCTGCCCGGTGGCGATGGACTCCTGAAGCGCCAGCAGGAGCCCATCCAGGATAAGCCCGTCATGGTGGTAAAGGACGAGGTGTTGATCCGGCTGCGCCGCGGAACCGCCCTGGCCGCGTTCCAGGCCCTGCTGGCCCGGATCGGCGGCACGGCCGTGGACAGCCTGCCGGCGCTCGGCATCTACCGGGTCCGCCTGACCCCGGGGTCCAACCTCGCGGACGTGCTCAAACAACTGGCGGCCAGCCCGGAAGTAGAGGGCGCGGAACCGAGCCTCGTCTACAAGACGCCCGACCCGGCCCGGTCGGCCGGCGACGCGCCTGCCGCAGCCCGGACAAGCGCACTCCGCAAACCGGGGCAGACGGCCGCGGTCGCTGTGCTCGATACCGGCCTGATGGCGGAGGCGGGACTCAAGGACGCCGTCATCGCCACCCTCGACGCCTTCGATCCCGAACGGCCCATATCCGATTCGCAGGGGCACGGCACACAAATGGCGCTTCTCGCGTCCGGCGCCGTGACGCCCCTCGGCATGGCGGAGGCGGCCGACATGGTTCCTGTGGTTTCCATCAAGGCTTTCGACGACAACGGCTACGCGTCGAGCTTCGGACTGATGCGCAGCATGCTGTTCTCGCTGGACCAGAATGCCCGCGTCATCAGCCTGAGCTGGGGATCGGAGACAGACAGCCGTTTCGTGGGCGATGCGATCGACTACGTCGGCAGCCATGGCGCCATCGTCGTGGCGGCGGCCGGCAACGAACCGACGGGAAGCCCGGTCTACCCGGCCGCCCGTGCCAACGTCATCGCCGTCAGCGCCTTCACGCCGTCAGGGGAACCCTGGCCGAACTCCAACTACGGGAGCTTTGTGACGTTGTCGGCGCCGGCCTACGCCAACCTGCCGGTGGGTTACAAAGGGCCGCCCGGCAGTTATGCGGGCACGTCCATTGCCACGGCCTTCACGGCCAACGCCCTCGCCCGGTATTTTGCTCTGCACCCGAATGCCACGGCAGCACAGGCCACCGCAGCGCTCACCCGCGCACTCACGCCCGTCACCGGGGATACCCGTTACGGGGCGGGCAAGCTCGATCAGGCCGCCCTCGCCGCATTCCTTAAGTGAGACGGCCACCACCACTGCCTGAGTTCGCGGTGGAAGACGACGAGCAGGGGTAGCAAGGCGGCGAGGAGCAGAACGTAAGTTTCAGGTTCGGGGACCACAAACACCAACTCATCGAGGCGGTAGTTCTGGGCGGGTGGCGCATCGCAGCCGGCATACGTGCGTTCAAGCGAGAACCCGATCCACTGCACATCCGTCAGGTCCAGCGCAAAAAGCGCGGCGTCCGCGCCAGGTCCGCCGATCCAGCCCAGACTATAGTCGAACCCGACCTGGTAAGTCGTCCAGACGCCCACGTCGGCGGAAACCGTCAAAGGCATATGCCAGTCGCGCGAGGGCGACGCAAAATACACCGAGAGACCGTCGGGCGCGTAGTTCTCCGCCAGGAACCGGAAACTGATCGCCTGAATGCCCGCCGCGACGTAGTTGCCGGTCAGCCCGGCCGCCGCCCCCGGCCCGGTCCGAATGAGGTCCTGCCCCGGCGGCGGAACGTCACTCGCCGCAAAGGAAACCCGCAGGTAGTCGGACGGGTTGCTGAGAAGTAAACCGTCCGCCGGCTCGGCGACCCAGCCCGCGACATCGCCCGCACTCCACGATTCACCCAGCACACTGCTCGCCTGCGCCCCGGCTGAACCGAGCATCACCAGGCCTGCGATCGTCATGACCAACCCGGCCTGCCGGCTGCCGAAGACCGTTTCATTCCTGTTCCTCACGCTGTTTCTCCCATCACGGGCCGATCAGGTCGACCGTGACTCTGTAGAAATACGGACCCACCCCCGTGGCGCTCCCGTCCCAGTGGTAATTCCGGGGCGGGTTCGCCGGGATGCCCGACTGCTGCGGCAACCACGGGACCATCAGATTCGTGCCGCGCCAAACCGTGTAAAAACGGTCCGCCGCCGCGTCCCACGAGATTCCAAACCCCTCGCCCGGGCCTTCGCCCGCCCACAGGTGCAGCGCCAGCGCCGAGGCGGCATCGAAAGGATTGGTGCCCGCCAGCACCTCACCCGCATTGCTGGCCCCATCCCCATCCGCATCCGCACTGCCCCACTCCGCCCCCTGCAGCGCCACATCGACCGCCGTGTACCGCTGGGCCGCCGTGTCCGCCCCCCGCCCCACCGAAAGACTCGCCGACTCAATCGTCTCCGTATCCGCCTCGAAAAGCGCGGCCGTCTTCCACGGGCCGATCGTCCAGCCCGCCGTGTAATCGACCGGAACCACGTACGGCTGCCACACCCCCACCCTCGGCAGCGCCAGCGTCCGGCTCCATTGCCGGCCGCTCCGGCAGTTTAGGCCCACGCGCAGGGTGCTGGGCACCGCGTCCGACGCCAGGAACGAGAAGGTGAGATACGCCACCGCGCCGGCCGCCGGGTTGGTGGCCGCCACGACCGTCGCCGACTCCGGCATGGGCGCTCCCGTTTGTGAACTGAACGTGAGGGTGACCAGCCCCGAGGCCTGGTTCGACACCGAGCCGCCGATCGCGGTCGTCCCGATCAGAACCCCCATGGCCATCAAAACCAACGCTCGTGCATAGCAGGCGCTCATGGTGTCTGTGCCTCACGCGGTGTCCAGGAGAACGTGTTCGTGCCCCGATGCCGGTAGAAATACCCCTTCCCCGTCTCCAACGCGAAATCGCCGAACTGGTTCCGGGCGCTGTCCCACCACCGGCCGTCATAGTTCGTGTTGCCCATGCCGACCAGCCAGTACTGGCTCCACCGCGTCCCGCTCCAGACCCACAGTTCGTCGCCGTCGGCCATCCCGGCCGTCCCCGACTTGCCGCCCTTCGCCCCCGCGGACACGAACCCCAGTTGGTTGGTCGGCGTGGCGGCTCCCAGATTGCGATGATAGCCCGGACGACTGAGCGGCCAGTTGAACAGCGTCCACCCGTTCGTGAACAGGATCGCCAGCGCATTCGTGTACGACCGCCCCGTCCAGGCCGTCTTCACCTCCGGCGCCGTCGGCGAGCATCGCTTCACCCAGAACGCCGTGGTCGGGGCCAAGCTCACGTAGGCCACCGCATCCCCCGCCACATCCCACCAATTCGTGCTGCCGTTCGGCAGGACGACCAGGAGGTACTCCTTCCAGGCGCCATTGGCCAACCGCACGTACACCTTGTCGGAGCAACTGTTGATATCGGACGACGCCGCCAGCCCCACCGCCAGTTGCCGCCCCAGTTCGCCACTCAGCGTGTTGCTCCCCGGCGGCAGGTCCACCGGCACGCCGATCAGCGTCCACGTGCACGATGCCAGCGTCACCGGCACGATCATCGCGTAGTCCGCCGTGAGCGTGTTCGTGTAGCTGCGCGCCGCGCACGCGGCCATCACCCGATAATACCGCTGGGTGGCCTCATTGACGGCATCGGCATCGATCCACGTCCGGAGGCCGGCCGTAACGTTGGTGAAGACTGCCAGCGGCGTCCGCACAGCCGCCGCGGCATCCGCCCCCAAAATGCTGTACGTCCGGTTACCGCCCGCGTAGACGGTCACCTCGACGTCATTCGAGCCGCTTCGTCGGACGTCCATGATCCGCAGGTGACTGTCCAGGTCGTTCGGCGCGGTGCCACTCACGTACTCATCCCGATTGTTGACCCCATCGCCGTCCGCGTCGGTGGCCGCGTCGGTCGCATTGTTCACCGCCAGGCCGTA
>CAZTAJ010000214.1:4486-4737 GCA_964611575.1 uncultured Verrucomicrobiota bacterium | reverse complement strand
AAACCGGCGTCGGCGTGATGTGCGGCGAATGCGGCTGCCTCAACAAGACCCCGCATGCGGTGGTGCTGGCCTGGTTCGAGGATCTGCTGAAGATCCTGACCACCCACAACATCGGCTATGCCCTGTGGAATTTCAAGGGGCCGTTCGGCATCCTCAATTCCGGGCGCGCCGATGTGACGTACGAGGAGTTCCACGGGCACAAGCTGGACCGGAAACTGTTGGAGTTATTGCAGCGGTATTAATGGAGCCGG
>CAZTAJ010000214.1:0-4386 GCA_964611575.1 uncultured Verrucomicrobiota bacterium | reverse complement strand
CCGTCCCGGCCGGAGAAGAACGGCGGGGACCGCCGTCTCCAGCGTGGCGGACAGGTTGCAAGGAATGGAGCCGGCCGTCTCGGCCGGAAGAGAAACTACGAAAGACGCGAGAGCCGCGAAAAAGAAATGGAGCCGGCCGTCCCGGCCGGAGAAGAACGGCGGGGACCGCCGTCTCCAGCGTGGCGGACAGGGTGCAAGAAATGGAGCCGGCCGTCCCGGCCGGAAGAGAAACTACGAAACACGCGAAAGCCGCGAAAAAGAATTGAGCCGACCGTCCCGGCCGGACGAATGAAGAAAGAACGGCGGGGACCGCCGTCTCCAAAGAAGGGAACCAGGTCTTAGCATGACACCTCAGAGACTGCGTTGCGAGTATCTGACCGAACCGCTGGGCATCGATGCGGCCTGTCCGTTGTTGAGTTGGATGCTGAAGGATGGGGGGCGACAGCTTGCCTGGCAGATTCAAGTGTCGTCGAACGCTGAGGAAGTGGCGGAATCGAAGGCCTGCCTTTGGGACAGCGGTCGTGTGGAGAGCGGCGTCGCCGCCGTTCCTTACGGTGGCAAACCGCTGACTTCGCGCCGTCACTGCCATTGGCGCGTGCGCGTCTGGGACGAAGCCGGACAGCCCGGCGACTGGAGCGAACCCGCCGTCTTCGAACTGGGCCTGCTTGCCGCCGCCGACTGGGCCGCCCGCTGGATCGGCCGTCCCGAGCACGACGCCGGCATCCCGACCTGCTACTCGCCAATCCTGCGCAAAAGTTTCCGCCTGCCGGCCAAGCCGGTCTCCGCCCGGCTCTACTCGACCGGGCTCGGGCTGGCGGACTTCTTCCTCAATGGCAAGCCCGTGGGCAACTACGTCCTGGGCGCCGGCTTGAGCAATGCCGCCAAGCGCGTCTACTACGTCGTGGACGATGTTGCCGCGTTGCTGGGCGAGGGCGACAACGTCCTCGGCGCTTGGCTTTACTCATCCTCCTACAATCCGAACTGCCTGAATGTCTTCCATCGCTTCCCCGTGATGATCGCGCAGTTGGAGGTCACCTGCGCCGACGGCAGTGCCCACACGATCGTCTCCGACCCCACATGGCAGACCGCGCCCAGCCCGATCACGCCCTGGAACAAGCACTTCACCTGCGACAACGGCGCGCAGTTCTACGAGGCCTACCGGGAACTCGATGGTTGGATGCAACCTGGTTTCGACGATGCCTTGTGGCTGCCGGCGGTCGAGGTCGCGCCGCCCCCCGGCGCCTTGCGGGCGCGCATGCACGAACCGACGCGCGTCATCGAGACCGTCAGCCCGGTCAAGCACGAGAAACGCGGCGCCTGGGACGAGCATGTGGCGTTTGCCGAATCCATGACTGCCCGCCTGCGCATCAAGGTCCAGGGCCGCTACCGGGGACGGTTGCGCGTGACCAGCCATGACCGCGTGCTCGACCGCCAGGCGCACCCCGACGTGCGCAACGACTGGAACCAGGTGGACGAATACCGGCTCAAGAGCGGCGAGACCGTGCGCGACCAGGGCTTCTATCCCGGCATCGTCCACGACCTGACCACGCCCTTCCTCTACCGCGGCGTGCAGGAGGTCGACATTGCGAAGACCTACATCGAGGGCTGTTTCCAGCCCGGCGGCATTCAAATCCAGTCGGTCACGGCCGAGAAGATCGGCGACGATCTGACCCGCACCGGTCACTTCCGCTGCTCGAACCCGCTTTTGAACAACATCTACGACGCGATTGTCCGCACCCAGGTCGCGCTGACCAAGCGCGGCTACCTGGCGGACTGCCCGACCCGCGAGGATAGCCCCTGGATTGGCGGCGCCGCCACCTGTCATACGCTGCTGGCATTCAACTTCGACTGGGCCGCCCATTTTCGAAAACGGCTCCGGGACATCGCCGACGCGCAATTGCCGTCCGGCGAAATCCCGCCGCACGCGCCGTTACGCAGCGCGTTCAGCGAGGGCAACCCGTCCATGTCCGCCACCTTCGCGCACTACGCGTGGCACACCTGGCTCACGTACGGCGATGCAACGATCGTCGAGGAGCAGCTCGACGGGCTTGACCGCTGGCTGGCGTTCATGGAGGGCAAGTTCAAGGACGGCATCGTCCAGCCCTTCCGCGCCGCCCACAGCCCGCGTCCGCACGAACTCTATCGCTACGGCGACCCCTGCGCCCACGGCGACAAGCGGGTCTGGGACCAGACCGAGATGGGCCTCTACAACAGCCTGGAAATCCTGCTGGCCGCCCGGCGGATCGTCGCCCTGGCGGACCGGCTTGGCCGTTCGGAAGTGGTTGCCCGCTGGCAGAGATTCTTCGACTTGCAGGCCCGGCTGATCAACGGCCGATGCTACAACGAAGCGCAAGGTTGTTATGGTCTCGGCACCCAAGGCGTGCAGCTCTACGCGCTGCTTTCCGGCGTGGCCACAGGCGAACGCCGCCAGGCCGTGCTGAAATTCCTGTCGCACGATATCCTAGTGACGCGCGGCGGCGCCTGGGGCACCGGCTGGCATGCCACCAACATGTTCTTCGAAATGCTCGCCCGCGAAGACATGGCCGAGGAAGCGCACGCCCTATTGACCCACGACCAAATCCCATCGCTCGGCGCCTTCATCCGCGCCGGCTGCACGACCATCCCCGAAGACTGGCATATCCCCTGTTCGAGCAACATTCACAGCGTGTTTCTCGGCGCCGGAAGCTGGTTCTACCAGGGCTATGCCGGGATACAGGCCGACCCCGAACATCCCGGATTCGAACACTTCTTCATTCGCCCGCAGATTCCCGCCTCCGGGCTCGACTGGGTCGAGGCCACCTACGAGTCCGTACGCGGCGAGATTCGCAGCGCGTGGCGTCGCGATGGCGGGGCAGTTCTCTTCGACGTCTCTGTTCCGGCGAATACCGTTGCCCGGTTCCAGTTTCCGGTTACCCTGCACGAGTGCGTTTCGTTCGAGTCGCGGGTCGAGTCTCAGGCGTGCCCCGCAGGCATTCAGGCTGGCCGGGTGGCGTTCGACTTATTGCCGGGTCAACATCGGATGCGCATCGCTGGGGTCGGAAATGAATACACTGGCGTCCCATAGGGCCGCCAAGGCCTGATACGAAACCATAGACGCGAAGAGGCATCCATGCGCGAGAACCGATACACCTTCCATCTGTTGCCGAATGCCCATCTGGATCCGGTCTGGCTCTGGGACTGGCGGGAGGGATTGAACGAGGGGATCATCACGACGCGGACGGTGCTGGACCTCATGGACGAGTTTCCCGACCTCACGTTTATGCGCGGCGAGGCGGCGCTGTACCGCCACATCGAGGAGCACGATCCGGCCACGTTCCGCCGCCTCGGGCGGATGATCGAGGCCGGGCGCTGGGACGTCGTGGGCGGCACATGGATCCAGCCGGACACCAACCTCCCGGCCACCGAGACGCTCCTGCGGCATTTCACGATGGGACAGGCCTATTTCAAGAGTCGTTTCGGGTTCGCGCCCCGCGTGGCATGGGCCGCCGACTCGTTCGGTCACAGCGCGGGGCTCCCCGAAATTCTGGCCGCCGCCGGCATGGACGGGTTTTCCTTCAGCCGTCCCGGCGACAACCAGGTGGCCTTGCGGAAGACGGCGTTCTGGTGGGAGGGCGCCGGCGGGGCGCGCATTCTGGGATACCGCG
Source organism: uncultured Verrucomicrobiota bacterium (assembly GCA_964611575.1). Lineage (GTDB taxonomy): Bacteria > Verrucomicrobiota > Kiritimatiellia > CAIKKV01 > CAITUY01 > CAITUY01. The sequence continues at coordinate 742 of CAZTAJ010000214.1, read as the reverse complement.
TGCCGCCCTGCGGCTGGTATGGGTGCGAGCGCAACGAGATGCCGCGCCGGCTGGAGGCGACCCTGGCGCTGGCCCGCCAGTCCGATTTGCGGAACGTGGGCGTCTACATGGGCCTTGGGAATCACGGCGGCGGTCCCACCCGGCGGCAGATTCGGGACGTGCGCGCCTGGGCGGAGGCCCACCCGGACGTGGACGTGCGCTTCTCCTCCTTGCACCGCCTGCTCGACGCGGTGCGGGCGGAGGCCCGGCGGGCCGACGAGGGTTTCCTGCCGACGCATCGCGGCGAGTTGAACTTCTGCCTGCGAGGCTGCTACGCCTCGCAGCTCGGCTTCAAGACCCTCTACCGCAAGGCCGAGGCGGTGGTCAACCGCGCCGAACGGGTGGACGCGGCGGTGTCCGCCGGCCTGGCGCGGCGGCCCGCGGACCTGACCGCGGCCTGGGAGGCGGTGCTCTTCAACTCGTTCCACGACATCCTGCCGGGCACCAGCATCGAGCGCGCCTATGACGACCAGCGCGAGTGGCTGGGTGGCGCGATTCACCAGAGCCGCGGCGTGGAATTGGGGGCGCTCAACGCCCTGGCTGCGCGCCTGGATACGCGGGTGCCACGAGAGAAGGAGGACCATCCCGGGCCAGCCGTGTTCGTCGCATTCAACCCGCACCCGCACGTCTATCGCGGGCCGCTGGAACTGGAGGCTTCGCTGGACTACCGTCCGATCGGGGCCTACCAGGACCGCGCGGACGA
>CAZTAJ010000213.1:0-4751 GCA_964611575.1 uncultured Verrucomicrobiota bacterium | reverse complement strand
GCCAGGCGATGACTTTGGCTCGCTCGATTCTGCCCTCGCGGACGCGCATGCGCACGATAACGCCTCCTTGGAGCACACCAGAGTCCATGGGCGAAGAGCCGCTAAAATTGACGCCAAAGGGAACCAATTCGACGAACGACTCGGTCGCGGGGGCTTGGGGATACACGCTGCCCCGCACCGCGACCGGAGCGGCCTTGCCCAGCAAGACAGTCTTGGCCGTGGCGGCTTTGACCGTGCCCTCGACCTTGCCGCCCTTGGGGATCACATCGAGCGACACTTCTTCGGTCAGTACGGGAGGCGCCTTGGCATCCTTGTTGCCACGGCGCTGCCACAGCAGGAGCAACAGGTCGGGGGTCTGCGTGAGCGTGATCGTGCCGGTGATCCGCCCGTCGGCCGCGACCGTGAGTCCGTCGGTCTTCGCCAGCCAGGGGACGTTACGACCGGTCTCGAAGGCGAACGCCGAAACGATCTTGCTCCCGTCCCGCAACAGTTGCAGATCGACAATGCCCGCAGCGCCATCGAACTCCACATGGACAACCTCCTGCGCCGCAGCGGCCAGGCGTGGCGCGAACATGCAGAGGCAGACAAGCGCCGCCAGCATTGCCTTCCGTACGTTCTGTCGGATCTTGGTCATCGATGTGTCGCTCATGGTCTTTTCCTTTCGGGTGGGTTACTACTCTGGTATTCAGAAGTCAGGAGTGTAGTCATCCATCTCTGACCGTTTTGCGGATTGCACTCGTGATCATCTGTTCGTGACCCGCAGCGATGCGTCCATTGGTGGCGGTGACGCGCGCCACCGCGGCGGCATGGTTGGCATGGATGCTGAGCAGTTCGCGCGCGACGTCCTCGCCATCGGTTCCATCGATCTCGAAGATCCAGTCATCGAGTCCAAGATCGCGATACATCTGCGCTTTGTGTGTGTCTTCCTGTTGGCGGATGTGCAGGGCCGGGGTGCCGTGCGCCATGGCCAGCACCGGCGAATGTAGTTTCATGCTCACGATCGCACGCGCCTGCCGGTACAACGCGCTGGCTTCGTCGGTGATCCACCAGTTCCGGCGCCGGACCACCAACGGTTTCACATCTTCCGGCAACCGGTCGAACAGCAATTCGTCCATGTCCTCGAGTTGATACGTCATCTCAGGGCACAGGACCGTTTTCAGCCCGGTCTCGCGCACCCATCGGATGATCACGTGTCGCAGTTTGGCGTGATCCGGCTCGGCTGTGGCGGCATTGATCCGCTCGGTCCGCTCGATTTGTTCGGGCGTGAGTTTGTACCACTGGTCCATCGTGTGGAACGGCGGCATGCGCAAGCGACCCGTGAAACAGGCGAAACCGCCAGGCTTCAGGCCATGAGCCGCCATGAACGCCCCGGCGCGTTCCTCGTCGAGGACGTCGCTGGCGAAGGCGGCATCCGGACCGAACGCCATCACCGGCGAGGCAATGCCGTTGGTTCGAAGGAAGTCGAGCGAATGGGTGTCGCGGCAGAAGATGAACGCCGCGCGCGACAGCATCTCGGGCGGCGCGATGGTCAGGTTGGGCACCGTGATCCCGCCGAATCCATATGGCTTGCCGGTCAAATCGATCCACTGCTGCAACTGTACCACCGCCATCGGATTCGGCCCCGATCCGTGCAAGTAGAGATCGGCCCGGTCGAAATATGGCCGGATCGCCTCTGGCGCGACCTCCCGATGCGTGCAGAGGTTGCGTGGCAGAATCTCGACCTTCGGGAAACGTCGGCGAATCATCGTCTCGACCGCATCGTTGATGGCGATGGGCCACCAGATGACCTGGGCCTGCGGCAGGTAGCGCTCAATCAACGCCAGCATGCCCGGGGTATGGGCAATGTCGCCGATGTTGACCACCTGCCAGCCGGACTTGAGGATAATGGTAAAGGGCTTGCCGTGTGCCTTGGGCATGATTCGCTCCTTGGTTCAATTCGGCGATGTATCATAGAAACAACTGAGATTCACGGCCTGCGGCCCGCGATGCGCCAGAGATCCAGGCGGCCGTCATCCCGGATGAGCGGCGCTGAGTCCACGTTTCGGTCGCTGCGCAGGTGCTCGCGCTGGTACAGGAGGCCGGGGCCGCTGGCGCCGTAGAAGACCGGCACCTCGCGCTTGTCAAAGTCGGACCAGCAGGTGGCCACGTCGTTGCCCAGCGGCTCCAGCGCAATGACCGTGTCGCCTTTCCAGGTGACGCGGTAGTTCCAGGTTCGGTGGCCGGGGTTGCCGACCCCGATCTCCTCAGTGGCGATGGGCAACGGATAACTCATCTCGATGCGGTCGCCGGCGCGGCGCGGCCCGCAGTGCAGGTAGTTGCCCACCATCTCGACCGATCCCCGGGTCTTTTCCTGGGCACTGAGGAAGGCACCGGTGATTTCGATGGTCTGCGGGATGGCGACCTCGACCCCGTTCACCGCCAGGCGCAGCGCCGCGCGATCCACGAAGTCGGGCACGCGCAGGCGCACTGCCAGGTCGCGCCGCAAGGTCACCGTGGTCCGTCCGCGATACGGTTTCTCACAGCGGACTTCGGCTTCGGGCAGATCCTTGTCCAGGTGCAGGTGAACCGACAGCGTCCCGTCTTCGATGCGGGCGGCGTTGCGCCACAACGCGAAAAGGGCGTGGACGCCGGAACCGCCGCAGCAGTTCTGCAAAACGCGGATGCGGTCGCGCAGGTCCGGTCCACCCCAGACGGCATTGAGGGTCTCGTGATAGGCCAACAGGTGGTTGGGCGAACTCCAGCCGGCCCAGGCGCCGACCGAGCGGCGGGGCACCTCGCGCCAAGTGTATTGTTCGGTGTCGGGCCGACCGTCGTCTTCGCCCAGCCAGGACAGGTCGCGCACCTGGCTTTCGATCAGGTGGTTGCGCATCAGTCGTTCCAGACCGTCCCAGTGTTCCGCGTGGCCGTGGTTGGCCAGGGTCAGGCCCAGGCAGGCAAGATCCATCAGGGCGCAGGTTTCGCAGGCGATCAGATCGCTGGGCCGCCAGTTGGTGATTTCCGGGAGGAAACCGAATCGGGTACCCAGACTCCAGGTATGGCGATACAGGGCCTCGGCGCGGCTGAACAGGGCGACGTCACCGGTCGTCAGGGCGTAATCGGTCAGGCCGGTAAGCGTGCGCAGGTTGGCATGGACGTGGGCCTTGGGCCCAAAGCGGTTGTCGGGCGTGAAGACCCGGCTGCAAAGAACCTGCCGCACCAGAATGCCGGCGGCTTCCAGGGCCGGTTCGCAGTTCAGCAGGCGTGCAGTGACCATCAGGCTCTTGATGGCAAAACCGCTGAATGAGGACGTGTCCCCCTTCCCTGCCTCCGTCTGCAACCGCGCCAGGTACCCCTCGGCCATGCGCCGGGCCAGCCGCGTTGCTTCGGCGTCACCATCGGCCACCGCCAAGGTTGTCAGGGCATAGAGGTGCAGGGCGCAGTCCTCGACCGTGGCCCTGCACCACGACTTTGTCGGCCGGTGGAACAAGCCATCGGCAGGATCGATGGCGCCGATCAGCAAGGTCCGCCAGCGGTCCTCGACCGCCAAGCGCCGGCCCGTCATTTGGCGCAGCATCACCACGCCCTGAAGCTGGCGAGTCAGCACATCGCCGTGGTCGGGCCAGTCGTGGGCGGCAGAGGGCGGCTGGGTGGCAAACACGTTGAAGTAGGGCATGCCCTGACCATCAACGAGGGTTTCGAGATAGTTTGCACTGGTCGAAGCCACGGCTTCCAGTGAGAACGACGTAGCGGTGGGATCATGCATGACTGTTGTCTCCTATGTTCGGGTCTTCTGCGGAATCTGTAGGTGGATGTGACCGTTTGTGGACACATGAACTGACCATTCCCAAGGATCGGTGGAAGCAGGTCGGTTAAGGGTAGCCGAGAAAGGGTGGCGGTTAAGACCGTCAGTCATGGGTTGCCGCCTTTGAAAGTGCTGTGAGCATGGCGGCGATACGACGCAGTAGTTCGCGACCCTCTTCGACGCGAGTTCGCTCATCGGGTCCGCTGCCACAGACAAGATCCAGAAGTGACGCGGACAGGATGGTGGCTTTGTATGCCGTTTCGTAGAACTTCGACTGGCCCGCTCCGGTGAAACGGCCGTTGCCTTCGGCGGCATTCAGGACGATGGATGTGGTCGACTTGTCGATCTTTGAACACAGGTCTGCACTGCACAATGACTTCGTCAGCATGGGATCGAGCCAGGCAATGAGTTTGAGGGCCACCTGGTAGACGTCCAGATCCTCGTGATCGAAGAGATGGCCTCTTTTCGTGCGGTAGGGCGCACGATCTTCGCAGACCCTGTTGGCCGCGGTCTTGCGCATGGTGATGAGCATGCTGACGATCTCCGCCAACAGACTCTTGGCAAAATGAGTGTTCTCAGATGTCAGCATGGCCTTGGCAACCAGCACATCCAGACAAGCAGCGCATTCAAGCGCCGAACCGTTGGCATGTCCCAAGTACACAATCCGCTCTTTCGGCGACCAGGTGTTGCTGGCGTGGGCGATGTTGACCAGGATACTCTCCGCCCCACGGCCCAAATGGTCGCAGGCCGCAGCGCTCCGAGTCAGACCATCAAGCAGAGAGCCGCGCACCGTCACAAAGCGCATTGCCTTCTGATACACAATCAACTTCTCATGCCCAAAGGGTTCTGCCATGGTTGTGATTCCTTTCCTTCAACACTTCCGCGCGCACTTTCTTGACCCGCTTAATCGCTCCCCTTACTCGGTTACCCTTAAACGACACACTTACTCGGTTACCCTTAAACGACACAC
>CAZTAJ010000212.1:0-4825 GCA_964611575.1 uncultured Verrucomicrobiota bacterium | reverse complement strand
TGTTGCAGCAATATCTGCGCGTGTCGGATCGCCGGGTGCCCGGGCTGGCCGGCAAACCGCGAAGTGAATTGTCGTTTGTCGGGTTCCGGGCTGTCCGCTCGGCCGTGGTGCCGCCGGCGCCGCCGTCCGGGGCGGGGATCAAGCCGCCATCAGGCACGGACGAGGAGGATGCCGCGTTCCTGTTCAATGCGAAGCTGTTGATCGAGAATGTGACGCTCACGCCGCGTGATGAAAAGACCGCACTTATGCGTTTCGACATTTCCTGGGACGACTCCTGGCGCAATGCGACCAACCACGATGCGGCCTGGGTCTTCTTCAAGGCGCAGTCCGCCGGCAGCGCGAACTGGCAGCACGTGAAACTGGTGGCGGACAAAGTCTTGAACCCGACGGGCTACGTGCAGGAACAGGGTGGCACGCCGCTGGAATTCGTGGTGCCCGACGGTCAGGACGGCTTCAATGGTGTCTTCCTCCAGCGCACCGCGCCCGGCACAGGGCCGGTGTCGGCCAAAGGCGTCACCGTGGTTTGCGACGCACAATCTCTGGCTCCTGACTCCCTATCCCTGGCTCCTGACATCCGTGCTTTTGGCATCGAAATGGTCTATGTGCCCGAGGGGCCCTTCTTCCTGGGATCTGGTGGGTCGGAGTGGAATCGTTTCTACCAGTACACCGACGGCAGCCAGAATAAGTTGCCATACCGGATCACCGACGCCGGGCCGGTGCCTACCGGCCCGCAGTCCGGGCGTCTCTGGGCCACCGGCCAGCAACCGGATGCGGGAGACGCCGGGGAGATACCGGCGGCCTTCCCGAACGGATACAGGGCGTTCTATTGCATGAAGCATTGCATCAAGCAGGGGCAGTTCGCCGGCTTCCTTGGCATGCAGTCCGAGGTGCAGTCCAAGGTCCTCGCCTTCCGGGGCGGGAACTGGCCGGTGCTGTATCGGCATGTCTCGGGCGGGTCGTCGCTCACCTGGGGGATGGGGGCTTCGTTTGGCGCTTGGGCCGGGTTGCGGCCGATGACGGAACTGGAGTACGAGAAGGCCTGCCGCGGGCCGCGCGACCCGCAACCGGACGAGGCCGGCCCGTCGGTCTGGGGTATCCGTAACCTGAACATGGGTGAAATGATCATCTTCGCTGTGTCGGCGGCCGATCCGGTCGGCAGAAGCTTTTTGGGCACCCATGGGAACGGAACACCCTCCTTCCCCGCAGACTGGCCGGCGCGCAACGCGCGCGGGGTAACCAAGCGCGGTGCGGCGTCGAGTCCGGGGGCCGAAGGCGGACCCTTTGATACGGTGCGGATATCGTTCCGCCAACGCCCGGCGTCGGACAACGAGGGAGAGAGTACCGGGGTGGACGGTTCCTTCCGCGGCTGGCGCGGCGTGCGCACGGCGCCGAACCTGAAACCGGACCCGGCAGCCGGCGAGAAGAAGGCGGCAGAGAACTTCAAGCTGGAACTCGATCCCCTACCCGCCTTGGGCGATGCTGACGTCGCGGTCTTCTATTTGGCGGGGCGTTTCTACAATAGGGGCGACCAGCCGGTCCAGGCAGAACTGGCACCGGCGCTGGCGAACGCATGTTTCCCGGAGGGGGGCGCGTCCAGCACCTTCACGGCCGCGCCGAAATCCGCCACGCCGTTCAAGGTTCTGACGATGGTCACCCGCCGGACGGCGCAGACCGCGCGTCGCGTCCAACGGCTGCCCGTGCGTATCAAGAAGGCCGGCGGCGAGTTATTGGCTGAGGCCCAGGCAAAGCTCCAGTTGGCTGATCCCCTGGCGATCAAGCCGGCGGCGTTCGGGAACCTCACCGGAGGCGCCTTCGGGCTGCGCATGATCAATACGACGGATAAGGCAGCCGCGTTCACGATCGAGTTTCAGCCGCCGCCGGGTCTTGCGCTGGCCGAGGTCTCCAGGAAGGTTGAACTGGCCGTGGGCAAAGCGCCGGTCGAAACCAAGATCGGCGTGTCCCTTCCGGACGCTTCCCTCGCCGAGGGATTCTATCTGATTCCCTATCGTCTGCTTGCCGCCGATGGCGCGGCGCAGACCGGGGAAGTGGTTGTCGAGCTTCGTGCACAATCGCGCTGGTGGGTGGAACAGGCTGCGACCATTCGCAGCATCGATGAGGCGGAGCCCGGCGACGAACCGCCTATGGGCGAAGCGGCGCAAGCTGAGCTTGAAAAAGCCGGGATCACCACGTCGAAAGACCGGCCGGAAGAAAAGCCCTGGTTCGTGGATCCGGCGGGCGTGTTCAAGGCGGACAGGCCGCCTTCAGGTTGGCGGGCGGTGACGCATGGGGCGAGTCTCTGGGTCCGGCGGTTCGATCCGGCGCCCAAATCGGGAACGGTCATTTCCGCGGCCACGCGGGTGTTCGCCAATACCGATCAGGATGCCGTCCTCAAGATGGCCTTCGAGACCGACTGCTGGACCTGGTTGGACGGCACCATAGTGGCGAGCATCGATTTCGGAGTTGGCCAGGGGTTTTATCCGCCCCCCACGAAAGTCTTGGTCAATGGCGATCTTGTGCGGAACACCCGATCCAACGAAAAGCAGGTGAGCAAGACGATTCCGTTGAAGAAGGGTAGCAACACGGTGCTCGTGCGGTTTGCGGCGGCACCGGATGCGAGAGGGCAGTTACCGCATGTCTTCCCGTTGTTCTATGACGCGAAGACTGGGGCGCGAATCGAGAATCTGGTGTTCGATATGGAGAAGAAACCATGAGACTGAACATGCCAACCAGGCGACTGAATGGATGTTTCTGGAGAAATGCTGCGTCTTCTGTAACGGCGGTCTCTGCCCGCCGCTGCGTATGGATGGCAATTGCCGGTGTGCTTGTGATTGTCGCCCGCACAGCCGGTGCAGTCGAGTTCGAGGCGCGCGATTACGGAACCACCTTCTTTGATCCGTTGGTGCGGTTCACTAACCTGACGGTGGTGGCGCGTGACGCCAAGACGGCGACGATCCGGGTTGATGTTACCTGGGAAAACTCGTGGCGTCAGGAGTACTCTCATGACGCGGCCTGGGTGTTTTTCAAGGTGCGGGCGAATGCGGGCGCCGAGTGGCAGCATGTACGCCTTGCGGCGGACCGTGTGCTGAACCCGGTCGGCTACGGCCAGACGAAGAGCCTGCCCCCGCCGCCGAAAAAGGAGAGCCGCCTGCGGTATTATCTTCCCGGTCGGCCAGACGACGGCAAGCCGGGCGGTGCTGAACGCAGCCGCGAGTTCTTTGCGCGTGAACTTATCGATACGCGCCTGGAGTTCCTGGTGCCCCGCGGTGAGGATGGATTTACCGGTGTATTCCTGCAGCGGGCGGGGAGTGGGGCCGGCAACGTGATGGCGCGGGGTATCACCGTTCTCTGGGATCTCTCTGCTGCCAAGGATATCACGGATCCGGCCAAGGCACAGGTTCGCGCGATCGGGATTCAGATGGTGTATGTGGCCGAGGGGCCATTTTATCTGGGAACGGGCGGAGAGGAGAGCTATGCCTTCCTGGAGTACGGCGAGGGGCAATCGCAGGCGCGCCCGTACCGGGTGACTAGCGCCGGCGCCATCCCTACCGGCCGGCAGCTCGGTCGGCTGTGGGCGCGGGACGGTGCCGAGCCCGAGGATGGCGGCGAGATCCCGGCGAACTTCCCGAATGGCTACGGCGCCTTCTATTGCATGCGACAGCCGATCACACCCCGGCGTTATGCGGAATTCCTGGAAACGCTGACGCCGGCTCAGTCGGACGAACGCTACCTGAGGGAGGGGGAGAAGGTATCCTGGGCGGTGACCCGTTCCGGAAAGGCACCCAAATACACGTATACCTGGCACTGCGGGGGCCCCCGGGCCGGGTCGGGTATGCACCGGTTGTCCTGGGCGGATGGCGCGGCCTGGGCGGCCTGGGCGGGGCTGCGCCCCATCACGGAGCTGGAGATCGAGAAGGTTGTCCGCGGCCCGCGCGAGCCGATGCCGGAAGAGGGCGGCCCGTCCTACTGGGATGTGATGGGGTTCAATACCATCCAGTGGAATTCGATCAAGGGCTGGGAGTTGTCGGGTGATCGCGCCGTGACGGTTGGCAATGCCAAAGGGCGCGGATTCAAGGGCACGCACGGCGACGGCACACTGACCTTGCCCCCTGACTGGCCGCAGGCTGATGCGGTTGGCGCGGGGCTGCGTTGCCAAGGGTTGGAGGGCGCGCCCGCCTCGTATCGCCTCCATGCGGCAACGGTGGTTCCGGAGCGGGCGCACAGGTTCTTTCGCGCCGTGCGCACGGCACCGGATGTGGTTGAGAAGTGAAGGTCGGAGACAGATCCGTCCGATCTGTCTGATCCGTCTGATCATCCAATAGACAGGAGGAGGTAGAGATGAAGAGGCAAATGGCAATCAGACCACGGTTTGCGCAGGGGGCGGCGCGGCTTGCGGCCGGTTTGTTGTTTCTGGGCGCCGCTGGTGTCCTTGCCGAAAACGATCCCGCATCCCGGTTCCGCGGCGCGCCGACGTATGACTTCGGGGTTACGAACGTCAAATGGGAAGCGGGTACGCCGGAGTACAGCTACGTGACGTTCGACCTCTCCTGGTCCTACTCCTGGCGTGCGAAGTGGACGGAACCGGCTGACAAGAACGTTACCGGCAAACCGTTGGAAGTCGAGAACTGGGATGCGGCCTGGGTGTTCGTGAAGTTCCTGCCGGACAAGGAGTCCGACGAGGCCAAGGAACGGAACTACTGGCTGCACGCCACGCTCGACTCGGACACTGCGCATCACGTGATGCCGGCCGGCGCCACGAACAGCGTGAAGCTGTCGGACAATGGTTCGCGCGCCCTGGGCGTCTTCGTCTACCGCGACGCGCCCGGGA
>CAZTAJ010000211.1:0-4825 GCA_964611575.1 uncultured Verrucomicrobiota bacterium | reverse complement strand
CGGTGAAGGGCGAGTTTGGCTGGCGGTTGGGGCACTCGGTTCGAGGGCAGGCCGGTGTGGTGCTTTACCAGTACGCGGTGGAGGCCAAGATCGCCGGGGGCGCCATCACGGGCACCTGGAAGAGTCTGGACGGCAAGCGCACCGGGGATGTGTCCGGTTGGATCAAGACGGAGAAGGAACTGCAGGCGGCCAATGTCTTCAGCAAGGGCAAGGATTGGGCGTTCTACCACGGATCATTGAGCTCGTTCGCGGCGGCGCCGTGCGGGCTGACGCTGGTGACCGACCCGCAGGATTTCCGCCTGGTCTGGAAGAGCGAAGAACTGATGCCCAACGGGCAGGGCAACGGCTGTCATTACTTGCAGGACATGCTGCCAGCCCGCACGATTGGCGGGGGCGCCAGTCCCGTGGTCTCGGCCGATGGCAAGGTGTACGTCAACTACATGCAGCCGGCCGGCACGGTGTCGGGCATAGAGAAACCGTGGGGGAGTTTTCCAAGCGCCCTGGCACAACTCGAGAAGATGGCCGCGGAGTGGAAGACCGAGGTGGGCCCTGGTGTGCGGGAGAAGTTCCTGCTGCATGCCGACGACGTGATCGTCTGCATGGACGCGGTCACCGGCAAGACCTTGTGGAAGACGGTGTTCGCGGAGAAGGGCCGGTATGCGCAGGGGCACAAAATCGGCCCCGTGAACAACACGCCGTGCGTGGGCGACGGCAAGGTCTTTGCGATGGGCAGTCTCGGGCGGGTCTATGCCCTGGACGCCCAGACCGGCAAGCCGCTGTGGGAAGTCCCCAACATCACGCCCATCAAACTGCCGGCAATCTTTGAACGCTATACTGGGAATTCGCCAGTGTACGTTGACGGCGTGGTGGTGATGGGCAACCAGGCCGACACGCTCCACGGGTTCGACGCCAAGACAGGCGCGGAACTTTGGAAACTGCCGGGGAAGAACAACCAACTCGCCGTACCTTCGCGCTGGACGCATCAGGGCAAGGACTACATCCTCTCGATGGACGGAGGGTTTGGCGGGCCGCCGACGAAGATCTTCTGCATCGAACCCAAGTCCGGCAAGGTGGTCTGGGAAACAGACTACAAGGGCGGCAGCAAAGGCGTCTCGGTCAGCGGCGACATCCTGGTGGGGTTGACGTTCAGTCTGAAAGGCGAACCGCAAAAAGACCCCCAGTGCGTTGCTTGGCGCATGACGCCGGAGAAAGCGGAACGGATCTGGGCGACGCCCGTGAATGCCGGCGGTGATCTCAGCGCCCCGGCGGCGAACGACAAGTATGTCGCGGTCGGCGGCACGGGCGGTGTGATTCAAATGCAACTGCTGGACCTGAAGACCGGCAAGGTGCTGGCGACCGCCCAGGGGCCAGGGCCGGGCAACGAAGGCCACATCTTCATGGTCGAGAACCTGGTGTTTGTCAGCACCGATGGTTCCCACGGCCACAACACCTTTGGAGTCTATGGCGCCACCCCGGAGACGTTCAAGCTCCTGGGCAGTTGGTCCCCGCCCCACCACCACACGAACTCCTACCACTGCAAGTGCATGGTCTTCCCAGCGGTGGAGGGCCGGCTGTTCATGCGCGGCTTCGACGGCATCCACTGTTACGACCTGCGGAAGTCACCCGGCCGGGTCAAGGTGGAACAGGCGATCCAAGAGGCGGGCGCCGATGCCAACGCCGTCATCACCCGGCTGCTGACGCTGGCGACGGATGCCGGCGTCCAGGTCCGCGAATGTGCGGGGCGTGAACTGGCGGCGCGCGTGGCCGCCGGCCAGGCGAGTAGCCGGCAGGCCGAGGTCTTGCCTGTGCTGGTCCGGCTGATGGCCGAGACCGACCCGCAACTGCGCCGGCAACTGGTGCTGGCGCTGGGTACATTGGGCGAGGCCGCGCTACCGGCCCTGGTCGAATCGTCCCGGCAACCGGATGTCAGGGTGCGGATCGTCGTGGTGGAAGCGCTGGGGCAGATGGGCAGCGTGGACGACCCGCGGATTGACCAGATCCTGCTGGCAGCGCTCGAAGACACCAACCTGGGCTTGTTGGAGGCGGCGTTGACCAGTCTGGCCAAGCGGACCGCCAAACTGGATCTTTACCAGCCGGTTCTGGTGAAACGGATCGATGCCGCCGAATCGCCGGTGGACCGGCAGGCGATGGCGGCGTTATTGAAAATCCTGCCCAAGGACACCCCGCCCCAGCCGCGGCCGAAGAAACTCGAACCGCTCCTGGTGGACATGCTCGCTGAATTTCAGGACACGGCCCTGGCCTATCGGGCGGTGGATGCGATCCGGGCCCTTGGTGATGACGAGGCGTTGCGGATCTTCATCGGCGTGCTCGATGGCGACAACGCCCTGCGCGGCATTCGGGTTGCCAACGGTTTGGCGGGGATGGGTGCCCGGGCGAAACCGGCCCTGCCGGCTCTGGAACGAGCGATGGTCAAATGGAAAGGCTTCAACACGTTCATGAAATCGGCGCAACCCGCCCACAAAACAATCCAGGAAGCTAAGTAGACAGAAACGCCTAACGCCTAATTCCTAACCCCAACAGGAGAAGCACATGAACCCAATCACCAGAACAACATCGGTAGCAATGCTCGTCACCCGGGCCTGGGCCCTGGCGGCGCGGCTGGCGCCCAGTGCCGGTCTGCTGGTGGGCGCGATCGGGATCGGGATCGCCGTCAGCGCCGAGGCGGTCGAGGTGCCCGTCTGGAAATCCCAGCACAAGCCGGGGCCGACCGCGCCCCGGACCGGGATCGAAGACTGCACCGTGACCGTCTCGGCCGGCGTTTACGAAATGGTCCACCTGGAGTTTGACGTGCCGAAGAAGTGGACCTACCTGGGATCCTGCCGCGACGGGAAGATCCGCATGGACAACCTCGTCGGCCTGCGCGAGCCCGGGGGATGGCTGACCGTTCAGGGCAACAAACTCACCGGCAAGTTTGTGCGTTGCCTCGACATCCGCGGGCCGTTCTTCGAGTTCAGCGTTGACGCGACGCTGAACGGCGCCGTCATTTCCGGCACGGTCTCCTGCCGGAAGTCCCTGGGCACTGCCACACCTCAATCCGGGGACGCCCCGCCATCCGGTGACGCACCGCAAACCGGCAAGGTTTCCGGCTTCCGGCGGAGCGAGGCGGAACTGGCGAAGATCAACGCTCTGAGCAAGGAGGCGTCGTGGCCGAACTATGGCGGTCCCGCCGGTTTCGGCCGGGCGGCCAAGCCGGCCGGAGCGGCGCTGGTGGACAGCATCGGCGAGGCCAAGGTGCTTTGGCGGAGCGAGGAGCACATCGGGAACATGCTCGCGCCGTTGACCCGCTTTATGTACAAGTGGGGCGACGCGTCGGGTATCCGCACGAGCAGCGGCAGTTCGTCGCCCATCCTGGAGGATGGCCGGGTCTTCGTCCATCTGCGCTATCCGCGGGGCGACGACTACTACCTGGACGACGGTAGACATGGTCCACATCACATGGTGGAGGATGCTAAGAAGGCGGGATACGCGGAGTTGCCCGACTTCGCCAAGGAGAAGATCCTGCAGTCGGCGGACGAGGTGATGGTGGCCATGGACGCGCAGACCGGCAAGACGCTCTGGAAGGCGGTCATCGCCAACCGCGCGGAAAACAACCAGAACCACAAGGACCGCGGTTTCGACCGGACCCCTGCGGCAGGGGAGGGGAAAGTCGTCGGAATTGGCAGGTACGGCACCCTGTTCTGTTTCGAGGCCGCCACCGGCAAACCGCTGTGGGAGGCGCCGGCGGGCGTGAGCCATGCCACGAAACTCATCATCGCCGAAGGCATCGTCGTGGCGCCGAAGGACGGGTGCTGGGCCGGATTCGATCTGAACACCGGCAAACTGGCGTGGAAACACCCGGAGGGGATCGTCTCGTACGGCCTGTCGGTCTGGCCAAGCGGCGGCCGCCAGTACCTGGTGGGCTACGTGGGCGGTAGAGAAGATAAGGGCGGTGTTCTGCGTGGCGGCAATCTGGTCTGCATCGACACGAAGACCGGCACCAATCTTTGGTCGACGGCGTTCGAGGCCACCTCTCCTTTGGGAGGCGTGGTGATTCAAGGCGACATCCTGCTGGGATTCAGGTCCGGCGGCGAAGGCGCCAAGGCTGTGGGGGTGGCGTACAGACTCGGCACGAAATCCGCGGAGAAAATGTGGGAAGTGCCCGATTTGAATTGCGGCGGGTACTATCCGCCGATGCCGGTCGCCGGCAAGTACGTGTTCTTTGCCCACAGCATATTGGCCGCAACCGGCACGCACGTGGTCGTGGACATGATGACCGGCAAACAGACCTCGACGGTCACCGGCATCGCGCCGGGCAACGGGGGATATGTGCTGAGCATGGAGGATCTGGTCCTGGTTCGTCAGGATGGCACACATGGGCGCAACGTGTTCGGCTCCTACAAGGTGGACGCCGCGGGACAGGCCAAGACACTGGATCCCACCGGCTGGGCCCCTGTCTTCTACAATTCCACCAGTTACCACATGCCGGTGATGTATCCGGTGGCGGAAGGCCGGATCTTCCTGCGGCTGGGCGACGGCATCTACTGTTACGACCTGCGCAAGAAGGATTGAACCGTTGCGACATCATCACGACAAGACCGGGCAAGGTACCGAAAGAAGTGGTCCTCCGGTTCCGCCATCCCAAGACCGCGCCGATCAAGGCCGTCACCGGTCAACGGCAAGCCGTTGACCGAGTTCAACAAGGACAAGGAAACCATCACCCTCAAGGGGCTGACCGGCCAAGTGGCCGTGACGGCGCAGTACTGACAAAGAAAGCAATGATGAGCAACGAGGGAAGAATCCCGTACAACAACCCTAACCGCGAAGA
>CAZTAJ010000210.1:0-4868 GCA_964611575.1 uncultured Verrucomicrobiota bacterium | reverse complement strand
AACGGGCACGGGAATGTACCGGATCCTGTCGTCCGTCCTGGCCGCCGCCAGCACAGCGCCGGCATGCCGGCCGTCGCGCGTGTTGTCGACGAACAGGATCTCGATCCCTCCGGCCGCCGGCTCAGCCAAGGCCACGCACGCCGACAGCGTCGCGGTCGCCGTGTCCTTGAATCCGCTGATGATGAGCGTAAACATCGGTATCATGCGTCGCCGTCCTCTGCAATCGGGTCCATCGTCAGTCCATGTCCCGGGAAGCCGCTGCGACGGGTCCCGCTCATACTACCAGGGCTCAGGACACCAGCGGAGGTTGGTTCTTCTTCCGGGAAACGGTGGCGCGAATAAGGTCTCGCAGCGCCGGCTCACCATACTCGGCCACACAAAAACTGATCCCGATGACACAGGCCATGGGAACGACAGGCCACAACACCCCCGGAAGGCCGGGCATCCAGCGGCCCACCTTCACCGTCAAGGCCACCACCATGTTCTCATGCACCAGATACAAGGGATAGCTGATGGCACCCAGGAACAGGAGGGACCGGTGACTGACTATGTCCTGAACGCGTTGATTGATTATTGCGAAGGTGAAGAGCCCCACGATCAAAACGCCCACGATGCGGCTCTCCGTGTCACCGAGTTGGAGAACGGCACAGGCGAGGGCCGTCACGAGCGCGGTCGCAAGCCATCCGTTCCGCTGCGAGACATAGTATCGATAGTACATTGCCCCCGCGGCAAACCACCCCATGTGCTGAAGGAAAGGGAAACGCCAGATGACCGGCAGGCCTGCTTCCAGCATCAGGCACAAGGCCACCAGACTCACGATGGCCGCATTGACGCCCACCAGGTAATACAGGGATCCAAATAGAACATAGAACTCGACCTCAACGAACAGGGTCCAAAAGGCCCCCTCAAGCATCCCCTGCGGCGCGTGGAACACATAGCGCTCCCAGACGCTTTCGTTGATGAAAGTCACACCCGGTATCAAATCGCGGAGCACCGGAATCCCCGCGGGCCGTTCAGGAAAGAATGGCTTCGCCGTAACGTACACCAGAAGCGAGACGATCAGCATCGCGGGAAACAGCCTGAGCCAGCGGCGGTAAAGGAACGTCTTGAAATCCGGCGTCTTGTCCAAGGTCATGAGAATGACAAACCCGGAGATCAGGAAGAAGAGGAACACCCCGAAACCGCCATGATTGAGGAGTGGGATCGATCCATACCGATTGCCATGCGGCAGCACGTCCGGCCACCTGACGTAGGCGTGAAAAAGCACAACCGACAGGATCGCAATGCCGCGAAGCCCGTCGAGAAACACAATCCTGGGTTTCGTCGCCGTCATGGATATATCCGCCTAACGGGAACCCCTCCCGCCCCAACACGATTGGCAGGTCTTCCGGTAGACGGAAGCCGTGGCGCGCGCCATCTGGTCATCGTTCAGGTGTTCGTGTGCGTACCGGTGCGCACGCCGACCGGCCTCTTCGCGACTTTCTCTGTCGGCGGCGTAGTGCAGCATTGCGTCAGCCAGGGCGGCGGCATCGTCTTTCGGAATCACGCGTCCCCCGCCGGAGGCCGCGATCACTTCCGGGGCTCCCCCCACGTCGCTCACGATCTGCGGCAGGCCGGCAAACATGGCCTCGATGACCGCATACGGCATGGCTTCCAGGAACACCGAGGGATGCACGTGGACGTCAAGAGTCCGCATGAACGCGATCGCGTCATCGACATGCCCGAGCATTTCCACGTGATCCCCAAGGCCACGCCGGGCAATGTCGGCCATCAGTGCCGACTTCAACCCGCCCTCCCCGGCGATGCGGAGGCGCACGTCGGGGCGCAGGCGGCGAACCCGATCGAAGGCGTCCAGCAGGACCGCATGACCCTTCATGGGATGCAATCGTGCACAGATGCCAAACACCACGGGTGCGCCCGCAGGCGACTCCCTGCGCGGCAACACGACGGGGGGTTCCATGCCGTTGTAGATGCAGGTCACGTGGGTCCGGCGCAACCCCACGCGTTGATGCCAGGCCGCGTAAACGGCCTCGGACACGACAACGTGGTGGCTGCCACACGCAAAAGACGCCCACTCGACCACACGCCGCGGCCAGCGCCGCGCTTCCACGTCCTCGCCCGGAAGATTGTGTACCGTCGTCACGATCCGCCGAAACCCGGCCAACCTCGCGGCCACGGTCTGCACCTCGCATCCGACGAAGTTGACATGGATCAGGTCAACCCGGCCGCGGTAGCACCGCAGGACACGCGCCAGGCGAAACGCCTGGCGCGCATAGCCCAACAGAAGCCGGAGATTGGGTGTTAGGTGTTGGGTGTTGGGTGTTAGGTATTGGGCGTTGGGTGTTGGATGTTGGTTATTGGTTATTGGTTGTTCGGCATTCTCGGTCCGGCCCGCCGCGGGCAGGCGCCAGCCCCCCCCCTTTCCAGACTCCGGCGTCGTATAGGGATTCCCGAACGCCACGTCGACGGGATCGAGAAAAACGTATTCGACGCCCGGCGGCGCCTTCCGGACCAGCGTCGTCAGGTACTTGGCGATCCCCGACGTGACCGGCGCATCGGCCGGGGGCGGAGTCGGTATGAGGAGAACGCGCATGTCGGGGTGAAGAGACTGTAGGCTATAGGCTGTAGGCTGTAGGACGCTTGCACTCAGTCGGTTACACTTCGTCGTCACTCTTCGTCGAGTAAGGGTTGAGGACTAAGGGCAGCCGACCAAGAGGGTAGGATGCCCACACTCAGTCGGTTACACTTAATCGTCACTCTTCGTCGACTAAGTGTCGAGGACTAAGGGCAGCCGACCAAGAGGGTAGGACGCCCACACTCAGTCGGTTACACTTCGTCGTCACACTTCGTCGACTAAGTGTTGGGGACTAAGGGTAACCGATTAAGTGTGGGGACCGTGGGCAATCGCCATGCCGCACCACTCACTTCTCACTCTTCACTTTTCACCCTTCTCCGCCAGTTGCCGATGACCTCCTGCAGAGCATAAGGAAACGTCTTCCGATAGCCCGACACCTTCAAGGAGAATGCCAGGGGCGAGATGTCCCGCTCGCGAATCTCCCGCGACAGAGCCACAAGCTTCCGCTGGTTCATTCCAAACAGGTCGACGCAATTAACGAGGTAGCAGGGAACGCCATGACCGCCATACCGGAAAGGAAACATGAATACATTGTCCACGTTCGAAACGCAGCGGGCCTGCTTCACATCGTCGGGCACGGACCGCGGATACAAATGGAACACCGGCGTTCCGCTCTGCCGCAGCAGAGGCCCCAGCGCCCAATAGCGGCGCCGGGCGGGATCGGAGCGGTGCTTCTCCAGCAGGGGGTTCTGGCCCGGATCCTGATCCATCAGGCTCTCAAGCGAGAATTGCCCCGAGAAGCTCACCACGCGTTCTGCGTTCAACAGGCAACCGAACAGGATCGCCGCATAGCCGCCCGCCGATGACCCGACACACACAGTGTCATATCCGGCAACCTGGTCCTTCAGTAAATGCAGCAAAGCATCGACCGAGTTGACGCGCCGGCTGATGCCCTCGACAAACCACTGTTTCTGGACATCCCGGAGAAAGATGACCCGGTCGGCCCAGGCGGGCACATTCCTGGCCCATTCGTAGCGGTCGCGGCGGAAGACCTTCTCCTCGACCTCGGCGGCCGTGTTTGGGAAGTAGAGGCCATGGCCTGAAAAGAACACCACGCAGCGCAACGTGCCGCGAGGCCGGCGGCGGCAGGGCTTGTCAACGACCCGATAGTTGGCCAATTCCGCGTAGGCGCGTCGCACCTCGGGAAGATCAACCTGCGTTGGTGGCTGTTCGGTCATTGATCGGCATGCAAGAATAGGGTTATGGAGTTATGGAGTATTGCGGGAATGACGGCACCCTATCGAAACCCGCCTGGTTCCGCCGTACCTCTCACGCAACAGTGGTGACGCCTCAGCCGGTTCCCCAATGTGGGGCGGATGTCCTCATCCGCCTGAAGCCAGGTCGACGGGGACGTCGCCCCCACACAGTCACTCGTCACTCTTCACTTCTCACTCTTCACTTCTCACATCTTTTTCGGCGGCCAGGGCACTTTCCACTCACGGATCAACTGTCGCAGCACCTCATTGCTGTCCCGATACACTTCATCCCGCCATGTCAGGCCTGTCGCCAAACGCCGGGCCACATAGCCGGGCTCGTGCAGCACGGACCAGCCGAGGTTCCGCAGAAAGCGCCGCGGGTCACGACGCAGCCAGCCGCGGTCCAGGCCGAACCAGGCCCGGTAGTAGTGCCGCGCACCCCACATCAGCCGGTCGCGCCACAGCGGATCGCGCTTCCATTCCGCCGGCACCAGCGGTTCGCATTCATCCAGGGTCCGCTCTGTCATCGCGACCTGCATCTGCGCCAGCCGGCGATTCCACCGTGATGATGCCTGCCGGTCGTGCCGGCGCCAGGTTGCCAGGCGATCGGGCATCCAAAGCGTGTCCGAATGCAAAGCCGTCCTGGCCGCCCACAGTTGATCGACAACAGGCGTTCCGGTGACCTCGAACAGTCCGACCTTCGGCAAGAGCGACGACCGGAACAGGACCGACGTGATGGACGTCCAACACCCACCCCGGATCAGATGCACCAGGAACTCGAGCCGGCCGTCCCGCCGGTGCGGGCGGGCAAGCCACTCGCCATAGAAGTCGCTGGGAAATTCAGGGCGTGGATTGATGACCTGCCCCCGTTCGTCGATCAGGTCGAACTGGCAGACGGCGATGTCGACATCCGGATGCGCGTCCAGCGCCCCCGTCATCTTCTCCACGAATCGCGCATCGCAGGTGTCGTCACTGGTCGCAAAACAGAAGTAACGACCCGTGACACGTTTCAGGCACTCATTCCAGCCGGCATAGAG
>CAZTAJ010000209.1:0-5006 GCA_964611575.1 uncultured Verrucomicrobiota bacterium | reverse complement strand
GAGGAAACCGCGCTGAAGAAGGAAAAGGACGACGCCAGCAAGGAGCGCCTGAAAGGCTTGCGCAAGGAACTGGCCGATGTAAAAGCCGCCGCGGACGCCATGCGCGCACAGTGGGAGAACGAGAAGAAGGCCATCGGCGAGGTTCAGCGGGTGCGCGAACAACTTGAACAGGCGCGTCGTGAGAGCGAGGAGGCCGAGCGCAAATACGATCTCGACCGAGTGGCCAAACTCCGCCACGGAACCATTCCTGAATTGGAACACAAACTGGCCGAGGCCCAGAAAGCCTCCGCCGGAAAAGCCGGCGGGCGCACCCTGTTGCGCGAGGAGGTGACCGAGGAGGAAATCGCCGAAGTCGTTTCGCGCTGGAGCGGCATTCCACTGACGCGCCTGCTGCAGGGCGAACGCGAGAAGCTGCTCAAACTGGGCGAGGTGCTGCACCGGCGCGTGGTCGGCCAGGATGAGGCCGTCACCGTCGTTGCCGATGCCGTATTGCGGGCGCGGGCCGGGATCAAAAATCCCCGGCGACCCGTGGGCTCGTTCATCTTCCTGGGGCCCACGGGCGTCGGGAAGACGGAACTGGCCCGGACGCTTGCGGCCGCGTTGTTCGACTCGGAGGAGCATCTCATCCGGATCGACATGAGCGAATACATGGAGAAACACACTGTGTCACGCCTCGTCGGCGCGCCGCCGGGCTACGTGGGTTACGAGGAAGGCGGGCAGCTCACCGAAGCCGTGCGCCGCAAGCCGTATTCGGTCATCCTGCTCGATGAGATCGAGAAGGCGCACCACGACGTGTTCAACATCCTGCTCCAGATCCTTGAGGATGGCCGGCTGACCGACTCGCATGGGCGAACGGTCAATTTCAAAAACACGATCGTGATCATGACCAGCAACATCGGGTCGCCGACATTGCTGGAGGGCATCGATGCCAAGGGGCACATCCAGGAAGCGGCGCGCCAGTCCGTGATGGAGGAACTGCGGCGCAACTTCCGCCCGGAGTTCCTGAACCGCGTGGACGATGTGGTGATGTTCAAGCCGTTGACCGTGGCGGAAATCACGATCATCGTCGACCTGCAGATCGCCGAGTTGCGTGGGCGCCTGGCCGAACAACGGATCGGTGTTGAAATCAGCGACACCGCCCGCGACCTGCTGGCGCGCGAGGGGTACAGTCCCGTCTACGGGGCACGTCCGCTCAAGCGACTCATCCAGCAGAAGGTGGAAACCCCCCTCGCCCGGATGATCGTGGGCGGCGAGGTGAAGGATGGGATGACCGTGCGCCTCGACGCAAAAAGGGGCGAGTTGTCGATCAAGGCGGGATGAGAGTGACCCCGGACTCCCGGACCGCGCCCTCCAGGGCGTTTTCCGGGCTTGCCGTGGGCCATTCCGCTTCGCATGATACGCGCCACTATGAGCACTGACCCGTCTGTTCCTTCGCCGAATCGCGCCTTGTGGACCCACGTTCTGCCGTTCCTGGCCTGGGCCGTGATCATGTCGCTCGCACTCACGGGACCGGCGAGGTTGTACGCGATTCAGGCCGTGGTGGCCCTGGCGCTGTTCGTGTGGCTGCGGCCCTGGACTTACTACCCGCCGGTGACGGTGCGCCGGCTGCCATGGGCGGTTCTGATCGGGGGGGCGGTGTGCCTCGTCTGGGTTCTGCCGGAAACCAGCGGGTTCAGTCGTTTTCCCTTCCTGCAGGAACTCTATCTGCGTTACGGGGTGCGTCCGCTCGGCGAGATCACAGGTTCACCCGTGCACAGCCCCTACGCGCCGGAGACCTGCGGATGGGGGCTGGCACTGACGAAACTCGCGGGGTCGGCGTTCGTCATCGCCGTGCTGGAGGAGTTCTTCTGGCGCGGCTTTCTCTACCGCTGGCTGGTGGAGCGCGAGTTCACCAGGGTCGATCCGCGGGCCGGACGCGTGATGGCGTTCGCGATCATGGTTGTGCTGTTCGGGCTGGAGCACGATCGCTGGTTGGCCGGAATGATGGCGGGCGCCGCCTACGGCGCCCTGTATGTCTTTACGCGTGATCTCTGGGCGGCCGTCGTGGCACATGTGACGACCAACCTGCTGCTCGGCCTGTACGTACTGGCCTACGGACAGTACCGGTTCTGGTAAAACGGCGCGGCAAGAATGCCGCCCGTTATTCCGCCCGGTTGGCGGACCGGCGGGCGGTGGGCGCGCCGACATAGGCGTTACGGTCCCAGTCGCCTTCGATTCTCGCGCCATCGGCGAAGGTGTAGGTGCCCCGGCCCTGCATCATGCCGTTACCCCAGGCGCCTTCATATTGATCGCCGCCGGGAAATACGTGCGCACCCTCACCCTGGACCAGCATGCCCTTCGACCACAGGCCCTCGAGACGGTTCCCGTCCGCAAAGATGTAGGTGCCCTTGCCGGTCATGGCGCCCGACTGCCAGGCGCCTTCGTATCGGTCGCCGTTGGCGAAATGGTAGGCGCCGGCGCCCTGCATCCGGTCATTTTGCCACTCGCCCTCGTAGGTGTCGCCGTTGGGGAACGTCGCACGGCCTATCCCGTCACGGCGGCCGGCCAGCCACTGCCCGCTGTATCGTTCACGGTCGGCAAAGGTCAGCACGCCTTCATAGCGGTCGCCGGGGTTGGGTTCCTGCCCCTCATACCGCGCCTTGTTCGGGTAATCGATGGAGCCCGACCACACCGACGGCGGCGCAGGCTTCCGGACGGGCTTGGGCTCGGCTTTCGGCTCCGGCCGGACCGCAACCTTCGGCCGCTCCGGCACCGGAGCCGGCACGGCGGCAACCGCCGGGACCGGCTTGGGTTCCTCCCGCGCGGCGTCCGACGGCGTCTTGACGGAGACGGCCGACACACCGTTCGTGCCGCGGTGGAACAGGCGGCCCATGAGGGACGGGCCTTCCGGCGTCAGGGCCTCAATCACCGCGTCTGCCTTGCGTTCACGGGCCAACGCCATGGCCGTAACCCCCGCGGCATTGGTCGCCGTGACGTCGGCGCCATGCTGAACGAGGAAACGCGCCACACCGCCGCCATTGTTGTAGGCGGCCCAGTGAAGGGGGGTAAAGCCGTTCGCCGCCTTCACATTGATGTCCGCCCCGGCGTCGATCAGCATGCGGCTGATGGGCTCATTGCGGTTGAAGGCGGCCCAATGCAACGGCGAGGAGCCCTTGCTGGTGACGGCGTTGGCCTTGGCGCCCCGACTCAGGAGCAGCCGGACCATCGCCTGCTGATCCTTGTTCACGGCGCAATGCAGCGGGGTAAGCCCGGTATCCGAGGCGAGATTCACGTCGGCGCCGGCGGCGATCAACAGGCGGGCTGCATCGATCCTTCCCAGCAGGGCGACCAGTTGGAGCGGGGTGGCCCCATCGGTGTCGCGGGCATTCATCACGGCTTGCGGCCCCGAGGCCAGCAACCTCTTCACCTGCTTCGTGTCGTCATTTTTGACGGCATCGTGGATCGGGTCAGCCAGGGCGACGACTGCCGTCAGGGCGGCAGTCACGGTCAAGCTGGTCATCACATGGATTCGGCTCATGGTCATGTCTCCCGTATGCCGGCAGACGAAAGTCCTGCTCGACAAGTTGCAGGGGTAGGATAAGACTACACCGGCTTCATTGCAAGGGAGAGCAAGCAGGAGTTGAAGGTCGGGAGTGGACGGTTCCATTCGTTTCATTGGAAAAGACAAGAGAGGCGATGGTTCCGCCCTTCTGATTCCTGACTCCTGAATTCTGGCTTCTGAATGATTGTGTGATGGTACGAAACCATGATTGCGATTGTCGATTACAAGGCGGGTAACCTGACGAGCGTCAAACTGGCGTTTGACGCACTGGGGGTCGAGGCCCGCGTGACGGATTGCCCCGGGGACATCCTGGCCGCCGATCGAGTGGTGTTTCCCGGCGTCGGCGCCGCAGGAGCCTCGATGCGGCACCTGTCGGAATTGAAACTGGCGGATGTCCTGCGCACCGTCATGGGCCGGGGCACGCCGTTCCTCGGCATCTGCGTCGGGATGCAGATCCTGTTCGACCGCTCCGAGGAGGATGGCGGCACCCGCACGCTCGGCTTCATTCCGGGCGAGGTGCGCCTGTTCCGCCCGGCAAACCCGGCCGACAAGGTGCCGCAGATCGGCTGGAATGCCGTGCGCTTCCGGCGGCCGCACCCGGTGTTCGCGGGGGTCGAGGACGAGACCGAGTTCTATTTTGTCCATAGTTATTACCCCATGACGACGAACCCGGCGGACAGCGTCGGCGTCACGGACTATGCGGGAGTGGAATTCACCTCCATCGTCGGCCGCGGGAACCTGGTGGCAACGCAGTTCCACATCGAAAAGTCGGGTCGGATCGGTTTGAGGGTGTTCCAGAATTTCAGCCGGTGGGATGGACAATGCTGACCAAACGCATCATTCCCTGTCTCGACGTCCGCGACAAGAAGGTCACCAAGGGCGTCAAGTTCCAGAACAACGTCGTGCTGGGCGATGCCGTGGACATGGCGTCGAAGTACTACGAGGACGGCTGTGATGAGCTGGTGTTCTACGATATCACCGCCTCGGCCGAGCGGCGGCCCATCGACATCGAGATGGTGCGGGCCGTGGCGCGGGCGATTCACATTCCTTTCGCCGTGGGTGGCGGCATTTCCGACGTGGGCGACATGGGCCGGGTGCTGCTGGCAGGCGCCGAGAAGATCTCGGTCAATTCCCTGGCCGTCAGGAATCCTGGCATCATCGCCGACGGGGCGCGCGCGTTCGGTTCCCAATGCATCGTGCTCGGTATGGACCCGGTCAAGGTGGACGACCGCGTGACGTTCCCGAGCGGCTACGAGATCACCATCCGCGGGTTTCGCGAGCGGACCGGCCTCGATGCGCTGGCCTGGGCAAAACGCGCGGAGGACCTCGGCGCGGGCGAGATCGTGGTCAACTCGGTGGACGCCGACGGCACGCGCAACGGTTATGAGCTTGAGCTGACCCGGCTCATCGCCGAGAACGTCCGGATTCCCGTGGTGGCATCGGGCGGGGCGGGCACGCCGGCGCA
>CAZTAJ010000208.1:0-5029 GCA_964611575.1 uncultured Verrucomicrobiota bacterium | reverse complement strand
TCGGGATGCAGAAGTTTGCGAAGATGCCCACACGCCGCAGTCCACAGCTCAGCGGCTCTTGTCTCCACGGATTGATCTCCACAAAACACGCGCCGGCATCGCTACCGGCGCGGATGACTTCATCAAGACACGAGGTGTTCAAAAAACCCGATAAATACTGGCTCCCACGCGCATCATCACCGTTCAACCCCGGCGCGCAGAGCCACCTCAAAACCGAGCAACCTCCGGCTTATTAACAAGTTATTAACAGGCATTGCGTTGCCCCTGCCTTTGCCCGCATGCGCAGGACAATAGGCCACGGGATACCGGGGGGCAAGGCATTTCCCGACATTTCTACTCTTTTTCTTTGTGAGCCCGACAGCTTGTGGGTTACAGTCTTCAACACACAACATATGGTAGTTTATTGGCGACCTCGCCTGTAGCATTTTGGACGCTTCGGGACCGAGTATGAGGGTTTCGTGAGAGCGGCGTGAGGGGCGGTTTTCGTAACTCGTTTGTTTTCAGGAGGCTGCATCCATGAAGAAGTTAACAGCCCCGCGGCTGATCGTCGGTTCGACCAATGTTTATGCGGATATTCTGCATATTACGGGGTTCAAGGCGCCCGATCCGGTGGTGGTGTTGCAGACGGCGGAGGCCCGGCATCTGGTGGTGTCCCGTATGGAGGAAGGCCGCGCCCGCGCGGTGACTCCGGCGTTGACCGTCTGGACCCCGGAGTCGCTTGGTTTGCCTATTGTGAAGCGGCGGCGGCTGGCGGAGTGGGCGCTGGCCTTGATCCGGACACTCGGGGTGCGGCGCGTGGACGTGCCGGCATCGTTTCCGCTGGGCGTCGCGCGGAGGCTGGCGCGGGCCGGCGCGAATTTGCAAATAGTGGATGGCGCGTTCGTGCCGGCCCGCGGGATCAAGCGGGCGGATGAGATCGCAAGCCTCCGCGCGGCACAAAGGGCCTGCGTGGCGGCCATGGGGGCCGCGCGGGACCTGATCCGGGCGGCGCGGGTGGCGGCGAACGGCGAGCTGCGGCTGCGCGGGCGCGCCCTGACGTCCGACGACGTCCGGCGCGCGATCAACCGCGTGCTGCTGGACTTCGACTGCTGGGGGGGGGAGCCGATCGTGGCCTGCGGTCCGGAGGCCGCCGATCCCCATTGCATCGGGCATGGTCCGCTGCGCGCCGGCCAGCCGATCGTGATCGATATCTTCCCGCAACATGTGGCGACGGGGTACTGGGGCGACCTCACGCGCACCGTGGTCAAGGGGCGGCCGCCGGCGCGCCTGGCGCGCCTGTACCGGGCGGTGCTCGCGGCGCAGCGGCAGGGTCTGTCGCTGGTCCGGGCCGGGCGGCGGTATGCCGCGGTGCATGGCGGCGTGAGCCGCGTGCTCGCACAGCACGGGTTCCGGAACCGGACCACCGGCGGATTGGCCGAGGGATTCATCCACGGCACCGGCCACGGTGTGGGGCTCGAGATCCATGAGGCGCCGGCACTGGGGCGGGGCGAGGGCGTGCTGCGCGCCGGCCAGGTGGTGACCATCGAGCCCGGGCTCTATTACCGCGACATCGGCGGCCTGCGGATCGAGGATACGGTGGTGGTCACCCGCACGGGGTTCGAGTTCCTGGCCACGTGTCCGAAGACATGGGTGATTCCCTGATGCCGGACACTGAATTCTGAGTACTTGAATCACTGGCGTCCCACAGGGACGCGGAGTAGTGGAGTATGGGAGTATTGAGGTGTTGCCAGACTATGACTTACACATTCTGTTCCCTCTTACGCGGAACAAGGGATTTCCGATATCCATGCTTCGCAGGGCAGCCGATTCTGCTTGGCCTGTTTGCCCCAATACTCCATCACTCCACTATTCCATGGGATGCTATTGTACTTGAGTCGTTACCCTGCAATAATCGGCGCTCCCTGGCCGTTTATTGGGGCGTAACGCGCAGCACACAAGGAGACATCCGATGAAAAGACCATGCTGGCTGATCCTGACCCTGGTTGGAACGGCGGCCCTTGCCCTGGCCGAACCCCCGCCGCCTGCGGCGCCCGGAGCCACACCCGAAATCGGCAAGGCCGGTCCGGCCGGAAACCCGGAGGTTATGCGTGAACGCATGCGCCGGCTGGGGGGCGACGAGGCGGAGGGCATGGGGCTGCGTATGCTGGCCGCCGACCCACGCACGGCCAGGGAGTTGGGGCTCAGCGAAGACCAACTCAAACAGATCCGGGAAAGCATGTCCGGTTCCGCGCAGGACATGAAGGACTTGACCGCCCGGATGGAAAAGGCGGCCATGAGCCAGGCCGAACTGATGAAGGCCGACGCGCTGGACGAGGCGGCGGTTCTGAAAGCGGTACAGGAAACGGGCGATTTGCGCACGCAGATCGCCAGACTGCGCATCAAACAGATGATTGCCGCGCACAAGGTGTTGACCCCTGAGCAGCGGGCCAAGGTGCGCGAGATCATGGCGCGCCGCGTCCAACAGGCCCGGCAGCGTCTTCAGGAGGGCGGCCGCGACCCCCAGTGGAAGGGGCGCGCGGCGCGCGGCGAACGCCAGGATCACCTTCAGGCGCCTCCGCCCCCTCCGCCTGCGACACCGTCACCCGTGTCAGCCGAGTAGGCCTGTTGACGCCTGCGGAACCGACGGCGCCTGGGCGTCGTCCGTGGCCCGCCACAGGCGGCTCCTCCCAGTGGGAGGCTGCCTGCGGCGGGGTTGGGGGTCCGCCTGGGGGAGTCTCGTGCTCACCGGCGGTGGCTGCGAGGATGTGAATCACCCCGGTACCCGTGGGAGGGACGCGACTGAACATAGGCTGGCCGGCAGGCGGCCACCGGCGGGTGGCGGTAAACCGGGGGGCTTACGTAGACGATGCGCTGTGGATATGACGGCACGATGACTGCGCGAGTGCCCGACCCCCAGGCGCAGGCGGGTTGGGTCACCATGACTGGGACACACGTGACCACGCGCGGTGGCGGGCACGGCGTCCCGACGGAGAGGTAGAACTGCCCGCCGCTGGTCCAGACGACCCGCTGGGCGTTTCCCGTCTCCGCCGCCATTGCCATCGCCGCACACGCCGCCATCAGTCCAAGTTTCGTTTTCATTGCAGGTCTCCTTGAAGGGTTACCGTTCATCTACCTGTACAGACGCAAAGCAGGGGAGGTTTATTCACGGGGGATGGCTGGCCACGCGTAGTACGGTTGAACTTGCCTCAAGAGGGCAGGCGGGACTACTTTTGGTTTGAAGACTGTGTGAATAATCCGGTCCCGGCTTCCGTCTGTATCCATGGACACGCGCATGTCAACCGAACCGATCGATAGGGCACGACAGGGCGATATGGACGCCTTCACCGGCCTTTTCGAGGAAGCCCGTCCCATGGTCTATGCCGTGGCCTGCCGTCTGGTCGGCCGGAGCGATGCGGAGGATGTCGTCATGGATACGTACCTCAAAGCGTGGAAGGCCATGCCGGCCTTCTCGGGGCGTTCCGCCCCGCGCACCTGGCTGTGCCGTATCGCCCATAACTGCGCCGTGGACCGGCTGCGCGATCGCCGGCACTGGGCTGAGCCCGGGCCTCAACCGGACGACGGGACGTCGCCGTCGCTCCTGGACACGATTCCAGACGATCGCCAGCGGACGGCGTCGGAGGAGGCGGCCGGCGCGGAAACCCGGGCGCAGATTCAGGCGGCGATGGACCGGTTGTCGCCGGAGCATCGGGCGACATTGATGCTGCGGTTGGCCGACGGCCTGGGATATGCCGAGATTGCGGGCGCGACCGGCGTGTCGATCGGCACGGTCATGTCGCGCCTGTTCAACGGGCGGCGGAAACTGATGAAGCTGTTGAAGGATGTGAAGGGAGACCCGTCATGAGTGAACTCCGATGGAAGGACGTGAGCGCAGACCTCCGGCGGCGGGGCGTGGGGCCGCGCGCGGCAGACCGGGAGACGTTCTGGTCGGAGTTCCGGGCCCGGGCCCGCATGGTGCGGCAGGACGGCCTGGGGGCGCCCGCGACGACGCATCCGTGGGGGTGGGTGACGGCGACGGTGGCGGTGGCCGCGATGGCGGTCATCGGATTGGTCCTGATGCCGGCTCGTCCGGCCATGGCGGCGATGTCGGAGATCAAGTCGTTGGAAGTCGTTGCACCGCACAGCGGCATGATTATAATGAATGACGATTCAGGCCACGGTACGATCTTGTGGATCACCGGCCTGAACGACAACAGGAGCGGCTGATGAAGCATAGAGCCCTGGCGATGATGATGTGGCTGGCGCTGGCCGGCATGGCAGGCACGGCCACGGCCGATTCCCTGAGTATCCGGCTGGTGCAGGCTGCGAACGAAGGCAGCGGTGTCGGCGGGGGGCTGGGGGATGTGGCCCAGCTTTTGCAGGACAATCTCCGATTCAAGTCGTTCCAGCTCGTTTCCAGCCGGTCCATCGGTCTGCCGGCCAGTGGCGCCACGGAATTGGGGCAGGGCTTTACGGCACGCTGTTCCGGGGGCGCCGGAAATCTGTCCGTGGCCATCGAGCGGGGCGGCACGCGCGTGTTGTCGTCCACGGTGCAGCTCCAGAAGGGGGCCCCGTTGCTCCTGGGTGGCTTCTCCTCCAGCGGCGGCAAGATGATTGTCATCCTGCTGCTGAAGTAGTCCCACCGCCTCAAGAAAACGCCCCGTTCCGGCTTCCCGGAACGGGGCGTGCGTGTCTTCTGACGGGGCTTGGGTCAGCCCCACGACGGTCTCAGGCTCAACCCTTGATGGCCGCATGCGCCGCCGCGAGGCGGGCGATCGGCACGCGGTACGGGCTGCAGCTCACGTAGTTCAGGCCCGCCTTGAAGCAGAACTGCACCGAGTCGGGATCGCCGCCCTGTTCGCCGCAGATGCCCACCTTCAGCTTGCCGTTGGTCTTGCGGCCGCGGTCCACGGCCATGGTGATCAACTGGCCGACGCCGCTCTGATCGATCGTCTGGAAGGGATCCGCCGGGAGCAGCTTCTGCTCCAGGTAGTCGCCCATGAACCCGCCGATATCGTCACGGCTGAAGCCGAACGTCATCTGGGTCAGGTCG
>CAZTAJ010000207.1:0-5066 GCA_964611575.1 uncultured Verrucomicrobiota bacterium | reverse complement strand
AGTTCCGAACCTATCTGGAGAACGCCTCGGCGCTGGCGCCGAACACGACCTACGGTATCGACACCGCTCAGTTTGAAGCTCTGCCCGGGGTCTATGACTTCGCCATGCTCGACCGCATGATGGATCTGGCCGCCGACTATGCCATGTCGATGACCATCCGCTTCTCTCACATCGACCAGGCCTGCCGTTTCCTCTGGCAGCCCTACAGCCGCCAACGCAACTTTGACGGCACGGTTCTCTACGGTCATCCATTCTATGGTGCATTTTCGGTGAGCGACGAGCGTTTCCTCGACTGCTGGGAGCGCTCCTACAAGGCACTGTACGACCGCTACCGCGCGCATCCCGCCTTCCAGGGCTACCTGATCTACCAGATCGGCGGCGAGATGACCACGCTCGACCGCCCCTGGATCGGCGAGACCGCCGGCTACGAGGCCTGCAACGGGCCCGCGTTCCGCAAGTACCTTCAGAAAACATTGAAGCTCGATTTGGCCGGCCTCAACCAGCGCTGGTCTGCGAATTTCGCAAGCTGGGACGAAGTGAAGCCGCCACTGCCGGACTTCCGCACCGGGACGCTCCCCGACCTGCGCGTCGCCTGGATGGACTTCTGCCGCTTCAAGGACGAACTGGCCGGCTCCTGGGGCCGCCGCGCTGTCAGGGGCATACGCGCCTATGACCCGAAACGGGTAATCACGATGTTCGGAGGGCAGGAGGATCTCTGCGGCGAAGTGGACTTCTTCCACAACGGCGGCTCGCACTTCCTCGAATACTCCGGTGCACTGCGCAACGCCTGGGCCAAGGGCACCGGCACGCTCACCGAGCCGCACCATCCTACAAGATGGGCCGCCTACGGACCCTGGATACTCGACATCTCGACCTTCGTGATGTTCGCCGAAGCGGGCGGCGGCGGCATGAATATCCACCTCTACTTTGGCGAGGGAAGCCAGGAACTGCTGCCGCACTTCGGCGGCCGCTACGCCTACGACCGCATGGAGAAGCTCAAACCCCTCTGGCGCGAACTGCACACGGCCGTCGTCCTCGATCCGCCCGCAGAAGTCGCGACGCTCGTGGATCCGGTCACCCTCTACTGCAAACATCGCACCACGTTCGGAGCCCGGCGCGACGACCTCTCCCGCTGGCTCGCGCTGCTCAAGACGGACTCGGTCACATCTGAGCCCTTCAGGCCGGACCGCAAGGAGCCTTACAAGCTCGTGATGCCCAACCTCCTGGACGAGGTCATGAGCCTGGAGAACATCACCACCCTCGACCGACTCGTCCGCGGCGGCGCGAAGATGATCATCGCGGCCAACACCGGTTCCTACAGTCCGGAACTGGGCAAGGAGCCGTTCCAGCTCCTGAAAAAGCTCGGCATCGCCCCGCCAAAGGGCGCATACGAGCAGATCGAGACGGAGGTCGAGGCCAGGGCCGTGGCTGACGGGCCGCTCTTCACCAAGGACGCCACGCTCAAGTTCTTCACCCTCGGCCAGATGCGCCGCGAGGTCGCCGATCCCAAGCTGCTGGGCAACTTCTTCGACTGGCCGTTCAAGTGGATCTCCGAGACCGACTATTTCGGCTACTACAAGGAGAACCGCGTCTCCGACGGCACGGAACTGGCCCGCTTCACTTCGGGCTCAACCGCCGTCTCCCTGCACAAGGTCGGCAACGGCGAGGTGATCGTCTTCTGGGGAATCCCGAACTACCGGCCCGACTACTACCGCGGCATGCTGGTCCGCGCGGCCGAATGGGCGGGCGTCAACGACCCGCGCCGCGGCAGTCCGATACCGGACGCCCTCGAGGCGCGCAGCGAATCCCTCAAACGCAACTATGCGCTGTTCTACCAGGACAAGCCCGGGCAATACACTCAGAAACTCACCGCCACCCCCGACGGCGAGTTCTTCCTCGATGAACTCGTGTCCGACCAAAAGCTCGGCGTCTACACCGGCAAGGAGCTGCGCGAGAACGGCCTGCCGCTGCGGTTCGAGAAAGGCTACTCACCGCTCAAGGTCATCCGCATGCTGCCGAAGAGCCAGTCTGGCGACTGGGGTTCATGGAACATGTTCCGCATGCCGGAAGGCGTAACCGAAGGAGGAAAATGACGATGAGAACACGTTATGGAAACCAGAACGCAGATAAAACAACCGCAATGAGTCAAACAAATCCAAAGAGGAAAATGACGATGAGAATACTCTGTCTTTTGTTGCTGGCGGCGGTCGTCGTCATCCCAGGAATCTGCGAGGCCGCCGACGATCCGGGCGTGGAGCAGCAGTGGGCGGCGCGGCGCGCCAAACTCGACGAGCGCCCGAAGAAGATCTTCGCGCATTACATGGTCTGCTACCCCATCGGCATGTATGGCCTGTCGCCGATTTATTCTCTCGGGCATGAAGCCCCGAAGATCCGCCATGATTCCACTCTCATGGACTATGCCTTCGGCGGCCGGGCGCGGGCCCTTCCGCTGCTACCGGACGGTGTTGACGGCTTGAAGGCCGAGGAGTCCGCCGACCTGGAAATCCGCCGCGCGCTGCGGGCGGGCATCGACGGCTTCGCCTTCGATGTGCTTCCGCTTCCGAAGCCCCAGGCGTTCGAGTTTATGGATGCGATGTTCAAGGTCTGCGAGGAGAAGGATTATCCGTTCGAAATCACCTGGTGCCTGGACAACGCTGGCGACAACCCCGCCGTGGTCGAGTACCTCCTGACGAAGCACGGAACCAGCCCCAAGCTGGCGCGCCGCGACGGCAAAGTGCTTTTCTTCGGCTACAACTCGGTCTTCCAGGGCCTCCACCATGGAACCGGCGTCAAGGAATGGTCGCAGCGGCCGGAGTGGAAGGACAAGGAAATAGGCACCTACGCGGCCTTCCGCATGACGCCGGAGGGGTGGCGCACCTACCGCAGCGGCTTCACCTTCCTCGAAGAGAAGTTCAAGACGCCGATGTACTTCCATTTCGACATGGGGGCCTTTGGTCACGGCACGCAGCATCCGATCACACCGCCGCCGGAACGCCCCTTCACGCTCAACGACGCCGTCGGCGTGCTGGCGGAGTCCTTTGATGCAGTCGGAGTCAATATCCCCGGATACGAAGGAGTGAATGGAGCCATGGCGCAGGCCGTCCGCGCCAAGGGGGCCGAGTGGTCTCAGCCGATGGGCTACCAAGTCGAAACCATCCTTTGGAGCATCTTCGAGTTGAGTCCCGGCTCCGACCGGATCCGGGGTTGCTGGGAACGGGCGCGCGAGAACCAATCCACTCTGCTGCAATTCTGGACCTGGAACGACTACACCGAAAACACCATGCTCGCTCCGACCAGCGACACCCGTTATGGCATCATTGACCTGACCGCCTACTACGCACAATGGTGGAAGACCGGGAAGGAGCCCAAAACCGATCACGACAAAGTCTATCTGATCTACCCCAAATACGCCCATGAGCTGCCCACGTATCCCTTCGGATCCCGCGCCCGCCTGCGGAACGTCCCCAACGTACTGGAGGTGTTGACCATCCTGACCAAACCTGCCACCGTGCGCCTGCCAGGGCGGCCGGAGAGCTGGGAGGCGCCTGCGGGACTGTCGTGGAAGCAAGTGCCGCTCCAGCCCGGGCCGGTCGCCGCCGAAGTGTTGCGCGGCGGGAAGGTGGCAGTCCGGCTGGAAAGCCCCGAACCGGTGACCGACCGACCCTACCGTGAGCAACACAGCATGGTCTGCGTCTCCTCGGAGGATCTGCGGCACTGGAAGGCCGACTTCGGCGAGACATCGCCCGCCCCGATCCAGCGCGGCGAATACGGCGACCTGGACGGCGACGGCCTGCCCAACTGGTTCGAGATGTATTGGTTCGGGAAATCGCTGGCGGACTGGCCTTCGGCCGCGGCGGCGGATCCCAAGGCCGACCCCGACGGCGACGGGAAGAGCAACCTGGAGGAATATCTGGCCCAACGCGACCCCACAAAAGCGGCCAGCTACACGGCGGGATACACGTGGGACATGCTCAAACGCCAGGGACGCCCGTTCAGTTTTAATCCCGACGTGGACGAGTTCGGCACCCCGGTCTGGCACTACCTGCACAAGTACTCGATGGAGCTGCCGATCGCCCACGACGGCAATTACTGGGCCTGCGAGCGGTTTGGCTGGCAACCCGGAGATGCCCTGTCGAGTTGCGTCTTCGCCGCTTGGTGGAACACGCCATCGCCATATGCGCGGCTCGGCGAGTTCAGGCATGAATGGCGCACGGAAGGCGCGGGCGAAGGGAAGCAGCAAAACTACCGGTTCACCCTACAGACCGGTCTTAACTGCCTCAGAGTCCTCGCCTGGGAAAGCCCGGTGTCGGGGAGAGTCAAATTCTCATGGGCGACCGATGGCGCAAATCTAAAGGACAATGAAAACAATCCGGTGATCGTCACGCTGGAGCACAGCCGTCCCCAGCGCGAACTCGCCCGCTGGGAGTTCATCCCGCGGCAGGGCGGTAAAGGGACGGTCGAGGGCATCGAAGTGCAGCCGGGAGACCGCCTCTACCTGGTGGCCACCGTCCCGCCGCCGCACAATGAGCATGCGGTACTGACCTTCAGCACGTTGAACGTCGAATTGCAGAACGATGGAAAGGATGGGGCACGATGAAAATGTCTCAGTGGCGTCCCATAGGGCCGCCAAGACTGTAGGCTATAGGCTGTAGACTGTAGGAAATCCATTGGCTCAGTTGCGCTTAAAGGCATTTACGATTCATCGTTTCCGCGTTTGTTCGCATTGACCTTCAGCCTACAGCCTAAACCGCTTCAGCCTCGGCGTCCCCATGGGACGCCAGTGAAAATGTCTCCTAAATTGGGCTACGTCAAAAAAGAGGAGGGGACCATGCATAGCGGATCAACGGTTAATCGAAAGGTCGGGCATCGTCGTAACGGCACGTGCGGTGCGTTCCTGATAGGCGCCATGTTGTTGAGCGTCTTGGCGGTTGCGCCTGCCGCCGCGCAGGATGTCGCAGTCCTGCCCGCATCCCAATGGACGGTACAGTCCGCGCCGGGGGACAAGGTGGAGCTGTCGGACGCGGACGGTGTGCTGAAGATCGCGTATGACATCAACGTTGATACGA
>CAZTAJ010000206.1:0-5100 GCA_964611575.1 uncultured Verrucomicrobiota bacterium | reverse complement strand
CCGAACTGGAGAAGATGGTTGCCGCCCGCGCGGACCTCGCGGCCGAGTTCGCCCCCGTGATCGAGGCGATCAAGGGCAAATGACCACCACCCCCGAAAGGAAAAGACCATGAACCACCACCCCCACCGCGGCAACAACCACAAGGGGAAGCAGGTGAACGCTATCACCAAGGCAACCCGAACGAAAAACGTCATGAACAGCAATTTTAACCCTGGCACTAACCGGAAGGAGAAACAAATGAACGCAACCACAAGAACAGCGTCCGTAGCAGTGCTGATCGCACTGGGTCTGTCGCTGGGCGTTCAAGCGGCGGAGTCGCCGAAACAGGAAACAAAAGAAACTCGAGACGTGAAGGCGACCGAGGTGTCTCGCCAGTCCGGCCATCTGCCGTTCACCATCACCATGACCGAAGAGAAGATGGCGAGTCTGCCCGACTACATGAGTCCGCGGAATCCGGTGGATATGGATTTCCCCTACAGCCCCGTCATGATCGACGGGGAATACTGGATCATGTACAAGAACGGCTATCGTGGGCCGGTGTTCCGTTTCAAGGGGACCACCATCGAGAACGCCGTGCGCCAGCCCGATGGAGCCGCCAAACTCCCGAACGGCGCCTACCTGCTCGGCGGCATGTGGTACGACGCCGAGAGCAAGACCCTCTACGCGCCGATCCACTTCGAGGTCGAACATCGGCAGGAGCAGCACAACATCGTCCTCCGCGAGATCCACCTGGCCAGCAGTCGCGACAAGGGCTTGACTTGGAAACACGAGGGCGCGTTGCTTTCCGGCGGGCAGCGTCGGCCCGCGTCGGAATCCTCGGGCCTCCAGTTCGACGGCGGGGACGGCGACTTCATCCTCTACGTTGATGAACGCGGCGGATACATCTATCTCTTCACCAGCCACTATGTGCAGGTCAAGCGTGGCGCGCCCGGCCAGGCGTTCCTGCGCCACCGCGTGGCCCGGTGCGCCATCGCCGACAAGATGGCGCCGGGCAAGTGGCAGCGGTTCTATAACGGGGCCTGGACCGAACCGGGAGTCGGCGGCAAGGGTTCCTACGTCAACGCCTTCACCATCACCTACAACCAGTACGTAAAGAAATACCTGTCCTTCAACTACCTCAGCGGACTGTCCTGGTGCGACGACCTGGGCAAGCAGGACTGGAGCGGGTCCTATCACATCGGTGATGGGTGGGGCATCAACCGCACCTGGGGCTACTGGATCACCAACGCCGAACGCAACAACACGACCCTCTCCGATCAGACGATGTATGCCTACCGATTCTGGCAGAGCCAGAGCGGCCGCCGGTTTCGGCTGGACTTGGGCACGGGGGAGATGCCACCCCGCCTGGGATTCTCCCCGCCGGGTCTGTGGTTGATGAATCCCGTCACGCCTCATTACGGTCGAACGATGGACCCCGGCCAGTTCTACGGATACACCCCGTGGCTCGAATCGTGCGACCCCATCGAGGCACGCCGCACCCGGCGAGTGGGCTGTCAGAGTCCGGAGACGCGCTATGATGGCCCTTGGACCGAGGTCCGCGACGGCGGGTACGACGGCGGGCTGGCCAGGCAGACGGTCGAAAAGGGCGCCCGCGTCAGTCTCGCCTTCACCGGCGAGGACATCTACTGGCGTGCCGTCAAGGGACCGGACCAGGGACTGGCCGAGGTCCGCCTCGATGGCGCACCGGTGGCCGTCGTGGACTGCTGGGCCAGCGAACCCACACTCTTCCAGTTCGCCTTCATCAAACGCGGTCTGACCAAGGGCCCTCATACCATCAGCGTCGTGGCCCGCGGCGAAAAGGGGCCGCTATCCTCGGGCACGGCGATCCGGCACATGCTCTTCGAACATGCCGCCGACACCTGGCGCGCCTCGGACTGCTTCTCCAGCATCCAGGGCAAGAACCAGTGGCGCTACCAGCAGCGCGTGGACGGCACGGCTGCGGATCTCACCACCTACGCCCCCCACGCCTGGCGCGCCGCCGATGGCGCCGAGATCGGGTTCTTCCACATGATCCCCACGCCCGCGACGGAGACCGTCCGCCTCTGGACCGCACCACGCGACGGGGTCGTGCGCATCGAAGGGACGCCCGGCCAGGAAGGCGGTGCCGGCAACGACGTGACGGTCAGCATTCGCAAGGGCAACGAGACACTCTGGTCGGAACAACTCGTCCCGACGAACCGCCCCACCGCCGCCCACGATCTCAACACGACAGTCCGCGCCGGCGAGACGCTGGCGTTCGCCGCCACCCGACGGCCGCCGACGGTCAAGGCGCCCCCCGCTGGCCCCGAATTGGTCGTCCTGGCGAATAACGACCGGGTCCATCAGAACTCCCGCGCGGGCGCGGCCTTGAAGATCGGGGCCAAGGAGTTCCAGCGCGGCCTCTTCTGCCACGCCGTCAGCAAAGTGCGCGTGGCACTGCTCGGTCCCGCCCGCGCGTTCTCCGCCGTGGTCGGCGTGGACGCCAACAACGCGCCGGACGCCAAAGGAAGCGTCGTCTTCTCGGTGCGCGTTGGCGACACGGTCGTGTTCCGGTCGGATGTCCTGCGCGGCAAGGCGGAGGGCGTCCCGGTGGCGGTCGACCTGAAGGGCGCCCGGGAACTGCTCCTGGAGGCAGGGGACGCCGGCGACGGCATCAGTTGGGACTGGGCCGACTGGGCCGATGCCCGGGTGACCATGGAGGACGGAAAGGAACTCTGGCTGGGGGACATCCCTCTGCGGGACGACCGGACGCCGCCCGCCGTGCCCAGGACCCTGTGGGATCCGGCGATCACCTATGTTGAGACCACCCCATCGGCTTCCAGTCCGACCCGTGGTCCCGCAAGGTAGAAAGGACAGAGATGAAAGAGGTCACAAGACGAGTAACTCAACCACGCAAGGACCAGACTCTCATGAAACCCCATGCACTCATCCTCACTGGAATGCTGGCGCTCTGCCTGGCCGTTCCGGCTGCTTTCTCCGCTGAGCTGCCGGTCACGAAGTCGGCTGGACCGCTCTTGGGCGCCAGCGACTTCCTGCCCACGCCCCAGCAGCCGGTCGGCTTCCGCCCCAACAACGCTTGGTATCCCGGGGCCGGCCGGCCACCGCTCGAATTCTGGGACGGCACACCGGGCGAAGTTGAGGTCAGCGGCGCCTTTGGGAATCCGCCCAAACGCGGAACCCAGAAGGTCTGGGACTGCACCGATACCAAGTCCAAGAACATCTTGTGGAAGGCGCCGGCTCCCGGTTGGGGTCTGACGCATCCCATCGTGGTCGGCAAGCGGGTCTTCGCCGTGGGGAATCCGGATGTCGTGGCCTGCTACGATCTCGACAGCGGCAAGGTCCTCTGGAAGAAGCGCATTTCCCCTGCTTTCCTCGACGGTCTGCCCGAGGCCCAGGCCAAGGGCGTGCAGGTGGCGGTGGACTTGGTCTTGGCGCTCACGAAAGGGGCACGCTGCACAAATCCGGGTGCAGCGTACACCTTTGCCGCCATGTATGGGGATCTTCCCTACACCAAGAAAGGGGATTTGACGGCCAAGGCTGAAGAAATCCCGGCCATCGCTGATGAGCGACGGAAAAGGGCCGGGCAATATGTCCGCATGCTCACCAAGCATCGGCCGACCATATCCGCAGCGGGCGATGCCGACCTGCTGAAGGCCCTGGATGACGATTTGTCCGACATTTCAACCATCGAGAAGGCCCCAGAGACAGGCCTTGAATATCTCACCCTGATCAGGACGTGGAGTTCCAAACGCAAAGACGCCCTGGCGAACATCCTGCTCAACAAATACAAGATCCCCCTGGTGATCATCTGGGGTGGTTACGTCGGCCTTGCCGACAGTACCCTGGCCAGCGACGGCCAGCGCATCTACGGCGTCTTCGACCAGGGGCAGGTCTTCTGTCTGGATCTGGATGGGAACATGCTCTGGGGCTCGCGTGACCGGGTGATACGGGACAACCGCGGCACGTTCCACCGTTCGCCGACCCTGTGTCAGGGACTGCTTCTTGTCTCGGGGTACGACAAGAGAGGCGCCCTGGGAACCATGCGGGCCTTCGAGGCCAAGACCGGCAAACTCGTCTGGGAAAGTCCTTTCCGGGGATCCAACTATACCGTCCCACGCGTGGTAAACCTGGCCCGGCCCACGGGCGAAATCGTGCCGGTGTTGGTGGGCAATGGGTCGCATCCGTATTGCGCGCCAGTCACCAACTCCATCCTGCGGATCAGGGACGGCGTAAAGGTGGGAGAATTTCCGCTGCTCAGAACAGGTCGCGGTTTCTTGTTGGGGGTGGTGGACGATGTGATCATGTTCTCCTCGATCGACGATGGGGGCGGGGGCGACAACGCGGCCTATCGCCTGCAGTGGACCGGACCCGACAGTGTCACCATGCAACAACTCTTCCTCACGACGAAGGAAGACAAGAATCGTCCCTGGGGCGGTCAGTCGGAGTTCCCCACCGTGTTCGGCAAGTACTGGCTCTACAGCAGGGAGGGCAACTATCTGACCGACGCCTTCACCGGGGACAAGGTCGGCAGATTTGACGGGAAGATGAGTTTCTCTGCCGTCGCCGGCACGACCCTGATCGGGATCAACAATCATACCGGGGATTTCAGGAACAATCGCGACGACCGGAAGGCGGTCGCCACCATCGTACTGGTAGACATCAGCGATCCGGCCAAACCCAAGGTCCTCTCCGACCGAAACCTGCTGGCCTATTCCGATCCGCCCGCCGACCTCCTGGTCTCCGAGTACCTCAGCGAGTTCGATCCCCTGCTGTTCGCATACGGGTATGGAGGTACGGCCGGTTACTTCTCCCACATGGGCGGCCCAGTCCCGGTCGGCAACCGGCTGCTCATCCAGTCCAGCGCCTGGCTCTACTGCATTGGAGAGAAATGACATGACTTCCAGCACCAACCCCAACCCCGAAAGGACCTGCCTCCCATGAAACACTCCACCCTCATCCTCACCGGAATGCTGGCGCTCTGCCTGGCCGTTCCGGCCGTTTCCGGCGCCGAGGCACCGGCACCCACGCCGGCCGCGAAACCCGGGCCGGCCTGGGGGGCGGCGGACGTCCAGCCCACGCCAGAGAATCCAGTGTATTTCCGCTGGACCTTGGGCCATTTCC
>CAZTAJ010000205.1:0-5108 GCA_964611575.1 uncultured Verrucomicrobiota bacterium | reverse complement strand
GATGATCGAGGAATACAAGCGTGCCCGGCCGTTCTTCTATGGCGACTACTATCCGCTGATGGGCGGTTCTGCCGCTTCCGATGCCTGGCTGGTCATGCAGTACAACCGACCGGATCTGGGCGAGGGGATGATGCTGACCTTCCGGCGCAAGGATTCGCCGTTCGTCAGCGCCGACTTCCGTTTGCAGGCCCTCGATGCGGCGGCGGAGTATGAGCTGGAGGATGTGGACACCGGGAGGAAGTGGAAGCAGACCGGCAAGGAACTGCGCGAACGCGGCCTGCGCGTGGAGATGGAAACGGCGCCGGAGTGCAGCTTGGTTTTCTACAGAAGGATCCAATGAAGTTTCAACAATTGCAGCTTGAGCCGGCGTGTAATCCCGCGGTTCTGGACACCGCGACGTGGAACCGCGGCGCGGCGTGGCGGGCGGTCCGCGGTATGGGCGAGCGTTGGGTGCACCACGTTGCCAGCGCGGGCGCCGGGGTCAAACGCGGCGCGGCGGTATTCGACCTTGTTCACCTGCCGGACGGCCAGCAGGTATTCGTGGAACTCGGCCGCGGTGGCGCGGCGCTGGGGGAGCCGCTGGGCGCCATGACGCTGAAGAGCGGCTTGCGCGTGGCGGCGTACCCGACCGACGCGGCGGTCGTGGACCGCTATTGCCGTGTGCTGCGTCCGGCAAACCGGCAGCGTGCGCTGGGGGCGACGCCCCGGTTGGGCATCGGCTGCCGGATGACCACGTTGGTGTGGCCCGGCATGTTCGAGGCCATGCGGCGGGGGAATTTCGCGGCCAATACGATCCAGAACTCCGTCCGGGAATTGAACTTCCTCGACGATCTGCTCGCGGCGCGTCCGGCTCCGACCAACTACGCCTGCGGTTTTGGCACGATCGATACCGGCTATACCGGCAGCACTTGGGAAGGGCTCTGGGTGGCTGGCGTGCTGGCGGCGTTGGAGAACGGCACACCCGTGCGCTACGGAGCTGATGCTGACCATTTGCAGGTGAAGCGCGGCGCAGAAGGGCTCGCGCGCGCAAGGCGCTGGGTGGATGCCGCACGCTACTACTCGTTCTACACGCTGGATATGGCTGACATCCTGGACTACAGCGGCGGCGAGCGCCGATTGCGCCGCGCCGCGGAGCAGCGGATGGTCATGGCCTATCATCGCGAGCCGCTGCGGGTTGGAAGACAGCGATATGCTCTCGATGAGCGGACCGTGGGGCGGCTGA
This sequence comes from uncultured Verrucomicrobiota bacterium, assembly GCA_964611575.1. Classification (GTDB taxonomy): domain Bacteria; phylum Verrucomicrobiota; class Kiritimatiellia; order CAIKKV01; family CAITUY01; genus CAITUY01. Next base: position 3,886 of record CAZTAJ010000205.1, on the reverse strand, counting down.
TCGGCAAGTACTGGGACGCGCTGGAGGCGCTGACCGAACTGGGGGAGTACATCAGCAGGCTCAAGGACGGCGAATCCTTTGACCTCGAATTCACCATTGACGAGCATCCGCCGGAGGTGGCTGCCTTCGACTGCCTGACCACGGCGGAGGAACTCCTCTTTGTGTTGCGCGAGATTCGGCGGCGGGGACTGCCGGTGACGCATGTCGCTCCGAACCTCGGACAGGAAAAAGGGCATGACTACCGCTGTCCGGACGGGTTGGCCGGGCTGGAGAAGCGGTTACGGGAGCAGATGGCTATTTCCGATGGGTTCGGCATGATGCTGGACGTGCATTCGGCAGATGATCTTTCGAGGCCGGTCCGGCAGGTGATCCGGCGTGCCACGGGCGGCCGGATCCATTACAAGATCTCGCCGTCGCTGCAGATCCTGTTTGCCGGGACGCTGGCGGATCACGAGCCGGGCCTGTTCCGCGAATGGTGGAAGGACGCCCGGGACTATGCCCGACGTGAAGCGGAGACGGGCTCGGCATTCGCGGCGGCGTGCCTGCGCGCGGACGAGGCGGCCGGCGGGAAGCCGTCGGTGCGGCATCAGACGTTCCACCATTACAGTTTCGCCTTTGTCGGGCGCCGAGACAAGGCAGGGCGGTTCCTGAGCCGGGATCGGTTCTACGGATTATCGGACGTGTTTCGCCGGGACTATTGCCGGCGCGTGGCCGCGCGGCTGTGCGGTCTGGCGGCGGATCTGTTCCGGGAGGATCGGACATGAGTGCTGTCGAGTTGAAGAACTTCATCAATGGCGAGTGGGTGACAGCAGCCGGGGGTGCGGTGGCTGACCAGCGCAATCCGGCCGATCTGTCGGAGGTGACATGCCGGTTTCAGCAGTCAGGCCGCGAGGATGCACGCGCCGCGATCGCGGCGGCGGCAGCCGCGTTTCCCGCGTGGGACGCGATGACGGCGCCGAAACGGGCGGAGTTCCTGGTTCGTGCTCAGGCCGCGCTCGTCAGGCGCCAGGACGAGATCGCCGAGTCCATCACGCGGGAGAATGGCAAGACCATCGCCGAATCGCGGATTGAAGTGGAGGCGGCGATCAAGGAGATGGACTGGCAGATCGCCGAAGGCAGGCGCCTCTACGGCGAGACGGTTCCGGCCGAGCGCGAGGGCGTATTTGCCTATTCGATCCGCCAGCCGCTGGGCGTGGTGAGCGTGATCAGCCCCTGGAACTTTCCCTTCAATGTGATCTGCCGTAAATGTGTACCTGCGCTGATGGGCGGCAATACGGTGGTGCTGAAGCCGGCCAGTCTCACGCCGAGGACGGCGTCCTTCTTCGTTGAAGCGCTGGTCGAGGCGGGCTTGCCGCGCGGCGTCCTCAACTTCATTACGGGCCCGGGGAGCACCGCGGGCGATGAGCTGGTAGTCAACCCGGCGATCCGGGCGATTTCGTTCACCGGCTCCACGCCGGTCGGCATGGGCATTCACCATAAGGCGGCAGCCACGCTGGCCCGCACCCAGCTTGAGATGGGCGGCAAGAATCCGGCCGTGGTCCTGGCCGATGCGGACCTCGCGGCGGCGGCCGATGCCGTGGTGCTGGCGGCCTATGCCTGCGCCGGGCAGTGGTGTACGTCCACAAGCCGGGCGATTGTCGAGGCGTCGGTGTATGACCGGTTTCAGGAGTTGCTGCTGGATCGCGTGGCGAAGATTCGAGTGGGAAGCGGCATGGATCCGAAGACCACCATGGGGCCGGTGTGCGGGGAACAGCAGGCGAAGGACATCCTGAAGTACGTTGAGGTGGGACAGCGGGAAGGCGCCCGGTTGGTGGCCGGCGGCAGGCGGCTGGGTGACAAGGGCTGTTTCATCGAGCCCACGGTGTTCACGGATGTCACTCCAGAGATGGCGATTGCGCGGGAGGAGATTTTCGGGCCGGTGCTGTGCCTGATGAAGGCCGAGAGCTTTGACGAGGCGGTGCGGGTGGGGAACGATGTGGCGTTTGGATTGAGTTCGTCGGTCTTTACGCGATCCTTGGAACAGGCCATGCGTTTTGTCGAGGCGACGGACGTGGGGCTGACTCACGTCAACATGCCCACGGCGTACAAGGAACCGCAGCTTTCCTTTGGCGGCATCAAGCAATCCGGGGTCGGCTTGCCCGAAGCCGGGAAAACCGGAATTGAGTTCTTTACCCGGAACAAGGTAGCGTACGTCCAGTTTCGTTAGAGAATCGGAAAGGAAGGTTAAGCATGCAGGTGTTCATTGACAGTTCGAGTCCGGACGAAATCCGGCAGGCGTGTGAGTGGGGACTCATTGACGGTGTCACGACGAATCCGACCCTGATCAGCAAGGGCGGGGCGGACATGCAGGCGACGTTGCGGAAGGTGGTGGAGGTGTCGCCCGGCGATGTGCTTTGCCAGGTCATCGGGGCGCGCGACGCGGCGTCGTTGAAGGCCCAGGCGCGTTGGTTGCACCGGTTTTCGGAGAAGATCGTGGTCAAGTTGCCGCCGAGTCCGGCCGGGTTCCAGGCGCTGCGGGATCTCAAACGTGAAACGCCGGACATGCAGGTTGCCATCACGCTGGTCTCATCGCTGGCTCAGGCGTACATGGCCGGGAAATTCGGCGCCGATATCGTGGCGCTCTTCAACGGTCCGCTCGATCTGGTGCTCGATCAGGAGGTCGAACTGGTGGGCCCGGTGAAAAAGGTCTTCGCCAACTACGGGTTCAAGACCAAGGTGCTTTCCTGCGGGCGTTTTCCCCGCGCCTTTGGTCACTATGCGGAGACCGGCACGGATATCTGTACGTTGCGGTTTGAATTCATGAAACTGCTCTTCGATCATCCCTACACCGAGCAGCGCCTGAACGGCTTCATGGCCGATTGGAAGGGCGTGTTCGGGGAGAAGATGTGGCCGGAGGGAAAATGAGGGTTCAGGTTTCGGGTTTCGGGTGTCAGTGTCGGAGTCTGATACCTGTGAGGAGGAGACATGAAAGTCCTGGATAGTTTTTGTTTGAAGGGGCGCGTTGCAATTGTCACGGGCGGCGCGCGCGGGCTGGGGCGCCAGCACGCGCTGGCGCTGGCCGAAGCCGGGGCGGACGTGGCGATCTGCGACCTGCTGGAGGCTGAGGGCGAGCAGACCCGCCGGGAATTGGAGGCGCTGGGCGTCAGGGCGCATTTCGGCAAGGTGAATGTGACCGCCGGTGACGAGATTGACGGGTTCATCAAGGACGTCGAGGCGAACCTGGGGGCGGTGCGCATTCTCGTCAACAACGCGGCGCGTCCGTCGGAGGGCTGCGCGTTGGCGGACCTGGACGATAAACTCTGGCGTGAGATCCTGGAGACGAACCTCGCCAGTGTGTTTTACTTCAGCAAGCGCGCGGCGGCGCGGATGACGGCGGGTGGATCGGGCGGCAGCATCATCCACATCGCCTCGATCAACGCGCACGTTATCAGCAACATCGCCCCGCGTTACAACGCGGCCTACTGCGCGGCCAAGGCTGCCGTGGAGAACCTCAGCAAGAGCATGGCTGCCCAGTGGGCGCCGCAGAACATTCGTGTCAACACGCTGGCGCCCGGCTATATTCACACGCAGCAGACGGCAGCCACAGCGGCGATTCCCGAGGCGCTCAAGCGCAACATCGAGAATACGCCGATGAAGCGGTACGGGCGGATAGACGAGTTGAAAGGCGCCATTGTGTTCCTGGCGTCGGACGCGTCGTCGTTCATGACCGGGGGCTCATTGTTAATCGACGGCGGGTACACGGTGTGGTGAGCAATGACGTATGATTCAACCATCCGATACAGGTAAGGCAGCAGTGAACAAAGCTGACATTCCGGTGCTCTGTAACTACATCAATGGCAAATGGGTTGAAGCCGCGACAGGCTGTGTGACGGACCAGCGCGATCCG
>CAZTAJ010000204.1:0-5174 GCA_964611575.1 uncultured Verrucomicrobiota bacterium | reverse complement strand
TGAACGTCGTCCCCGTGTAGTTGACGAAGGTGGCGTCCTTGTGGAAGACGGCCATGGTGTCCGTCTTCTTCACGACGGCGTAGGGCTCGGTATCGATGGGGGCGGGCGTGTGCCAATGCGTGAAGTCAAACGGGACGCCCGGCGGGAAGTACAGGCCGAACTGGCCGCCTTCCGGGCCGAGCCAGAACCGCTCCTCGCCGCCGAACACGAAGATGTGGTCCTCGAGTTTGCCCTGGCGCGCCGCAGGCGGCAGGATGCCGGCCTCGATCACCTTGTAGTTGAGCCAGCCGAAACTCGGGCCGCCGGCGCCGCCGATGGTGCTGCTCATCACGCGGGCCTGATAGGCGGGCACGACGAGCACCCGGGCGTCGCCCCGGCCGAGCGTAAAGGCATCCGTGTGCTTCTGCAGGAACGCCACGTCATGCCCGAAGGTTCCCGGTGCGGGCGGCGCATCATCGGCCTGTGCCCCGAGACCCGCCGCCACCGCCACCGCACCCATCCAATATCGAAGGCCTTGCATGATGATATCTCCTTGTACAGGTTGTGCGTGTCTTCTACCCCCGATATCCGGGAGCGTCCACTGAAAAAGGCCGGGGGCCGCTGATGCGCGGGCAAGGGGTCCGGAGGGAACAGGTCGACGAGGACGTCGACCCCACAGGGCGCCGCGCATTCAGTGTGGGGCGGATGTCCTCATCCGCCTTCGTGACGGTGCGTGTTGACTCCGCCACGGGCTCGCCGGTACCTTGCAGGGAATGCGTGTTGCGGTCCATAGCCGGATGGGGATGGCGGTCATAGCCGTCGGGCTGCTGCTGGCGGCCGGCTGCCGTTCGCCGGTGGTGGCGCCGCCGGCGCCCGGCCCGCTCGCGCGCGTGGCCATGCCCCCGACGGCGGCCGGGGCAAATCCCGTGCTGGTGGTCCAGGCGACGTCCTCGACGACCGACGAGGCCGAGCGCAACTATTTCGGCCGGATCGCGATTCGCGTCGCCACCTGGCTGAGGGAGAGCGGCATACCGGTGGTGCAAGTCACCGATGACGATGTGGCCGCCGGGCGGTTCGGCAACGCGCGCATCGCGATCCTGGCCTGCAGTCCCCAACCGGGATCCCGCGAACTCGCGGCGCTCAACCGATTCGTCGCGCGCGGCGGGCGGCTGGTGGTCTTCTACTCCTCCAGCCCGGCGCTGGCGAAGCTGATGGGCCTGCGGCTGGGCGCCCAGCAGACGGTCCCCAAGCCGGGCGAGTGGGCGGGGTTCCGCTTTGTCGATGGGGCGGTGGAGGGGCTGCCGTCGCGCGTGACGCAGGATCCCCGCCGGTTGATTCCGGCTTACCCTGCCAGCCCTTCCGCACGGGTCATCGCGACCTGGGAGACGGCCCTGGGCCAGCCGCTGCCGATCCCGGCATGGCTGGCGACGGACGCCGGGTTCTGGATGACGCACGTGCTTCTGGAAGGCGATGTGGCGGCCAAGAAGCAGATGCTGGTGGCGCTGCTCGGGGCGTGCGACCCGGCGATCTGGCGCGCCGCCGCCGACTATGCGGTGCGCACCGCCGGCACCCTGGGCCGATTCGGCACCGCGGAGGAGGCCATCCGCCGGGTGGCCGCCCTGGGGCCCCCGGGCGACTCGAAGGGCGAGGCGCTCCTCACCCAGGCCGGCCGACTCCAGGACGAGATGGTGCGCTCGTTCCGCAACGGCAGCTATCCCCGCGCCCTCGGCACGGCGCGCCTGCTGGACACCGTGCTGACCGAGGCGTATGCCCGAACGGCGTCGCCGCGGCCCGGCGAGTTCCGCGGCGCCTGGAACCACTCCGGCCTGGGACTGGTTCCCGGCGACTGGGACGAAACCTGCGCCATCCTTGCCCGCTACGGCATCAACGCGGTCTTCCCGAATGTCCAGAAGCCCGGGGCGGCGCTGTATCAAACCCGAGTGGTTCCCATGAGCGACAACGTGAAGGCGCTCGGCGATTCGCTGGCCGCCGCTGTCGCGGCGGGCCGGCGGTACGCCGTGGACGTTCACGCCTGGATCATCCTCTGGAATCTCGAGGACGCTCCCGCCCCGCTGGTGGCCTCGTTGCGGCGGGCCGGCCGGCTGCAAGTGTCGGCCTCCGGCGCCCCCCTGGACTGGCTCTGCCCGTCGCACCCCGAGAACCGGGCCTACGAACTGCAGGCGATCCGTGACCTGGCGGCCCGTTACGCCGTGGCCGGCATCCATCTCGACTATGTGCGTTACAAGTCGGGGGACTACTGTTTCTGCAACGGCTGCCGCGCCCGGTTCACACGCGACACCGGGCTGAAGCCGCGGCGCTGGCCCGCGGATGTGCGCACCGGACCTCAGGCGGTCGCCTACCGGGACTGGCGCCGCACCCAGATCACCCGCTTCGTGGCCACCGTACACGAGGCGGTCCGGCAGATCAACCCGGCCATGAAAGTCTCGGCCGCGGTCTATCCCGGGTATCCCGGTTGCCGCGACTCCATCGCCCAGGACTGGGGCGAATGGCTGCGCGCCGGCCTGCTCGATTTCGCCTGCCCCATGAACTATTCCGCGGACACCGCGCAGGCGGTCGGCTGGTACCGGAAACAGGCGGCGCTTCCGGGCGTCCGCGGGCGCCTGGTCCCGGGCATCGGCGTGACTGCCAACGAAAGCCGCTTGACCGCCGTGGATGCCATCGAGCAGATCGGCGCCTTGCGCCGGGAAGGCGCCGGCGGGTTCGTGCTTTTCGACCTCAATCGGACGCTGGAAAAGGACATCCTGCCGTACCTGAGGATGGGATTGACTTCCGACGGCGGCCGCTGATAGCGTTTTGCTATATGCGACTCGAAGGCGTCACATGGTTTGGGAGGGACGGCGTGTCGCCGTCCGCGGCGCGCACCCGACTTCGCCAAGGCTACGTCGGGCAAGACATGCGCGCCCTCCCATTGGGTTGCGGGCAATAGCCCGCGTCAGGAGATCCTATGAAGATATCGCAAGTTGCCGCCCAACTCTACACCGTTCGTGACTTCTGTAAGACCGCCGCCGACCTGGCCGAAACCCTCAAGAAGATCCGCGCCATCGGCTACCCGGCGGTCCAGATCAGCGGCGTGGGCCCGATTCCCGAGAAGGACATTGTCCGGATGCTCAACGCGGAGGGCCTGGTCTGCTGCGCCACGCACGAAGGCAACATCCTGACCGAGCCCGAGAAGGTTGTGGAACGCCTGCGCCAGCTCGGCTGCCGCTACACCGCCTACCCCTATCCCGGCGGCGTCAAACTCGAGACGCTCGACGACGTCAAGGCGCTCGCCAAACGCCTCAACGCCTCGGGCCGCATCCTGGCCGACGCCAGGCAGGTGCTGACCTACCACAATCACAACATCGAATTCCGCAAGTTTGGCGGCCGCGTGATGCTCGACATCCTCTTCGAGGAAACCGACGCCGCGTGCCTGCAGGGCGAAATCGACACGTTCTGGGTCCAGTATGGCGGCGGGAGCCCCGAGGACTGGTGCCGCAAACTGGCCGGCCGCCTGCCGCTGCTGCACCTCAAGGATTACGGCGTCACCGCCGACAACAAGCATGTCTTCGCCGAGATCGGCAACGGTAACCTGAACTGGAAGGCCATCATCAAGGCCGCCGAGAAGTCCGGCTGCGAGTGGTTCATCGTCGAGCAGGACACCTGCCCCGGCAACCCGTTCGACTCGCTCAGGATGAGTTTCGACTACATCAAGGACCACCTATGTACCTGACCGGATTTGCCGACGAGGCCGCCGTCGATATCGACGGCCAGATCCGCGCCACCCGCGAACTCGGCTGGACGCGCATCGAGTCGCGCAACATCAACGGCGTGCAGATTCACGATATGCCCGACGCCGATTTCGACGTCGTCTGCGAAAAACTCGCCGCATCCGGCGTCACGATCAACTGCTTCGGTTCAGCCATCGCCAACTGGGGCAAGAAGATCGATGAGTCGTTCGACTCCTCGCTGGCCGAAACAAAGCGCGCCATTCCCCGCATGCAGCGATTGGGAACCCAACTCGTGCGGATCATGAGTTTTGCCGTGCGCAAGAACGCCGACAAGTCCGATGCCGCCGACCAGATGGACGCGGAACGTTTCCGCCGCGTGCGCGAGCTGGTAAGGATGTTCACCGATGCCGGCATCGTGCCCGTGCACGAGAACTGCATGAACTACGGCGGCATGTCGTGGCAGCATTCGCTGAGACTCCTGGAGAAGGTGCCCGGCCTTAAACTGGTGTACGACACCGGCAATCCGGTCTTCACGGACGATCGTTCCAAGGCGGCCCCTTGCCCGAAACAGTCCGCGTGGGAATTCTACGCGCGCGTCCGCGAGCATGTCGCCTATGTGCACATCAAGGACGACCGGTGGGATGCAGCCGCAAAGACGAGCCTCTTCACCTACCCCGGCGAAGGCGACGGCGACGTGCGCCGGATTGTGACCGACCTGCTCAAGCGGGGGTATGACGGCGGCTTCTCCATGGAACCGCACCTGGCGGTCGTGCATCATGACCCGACCGTCAAGACGCCCGAGGCGATCAAATACGCCAACTACGTGGAATACGGACGCCGGTTCATGAAACTGCTCGATGAGGCTCGCGCCACCATCAAGGCCGATCGGACGTAGCGGCCTCGGGGCGGTTTGGTCGGGCCATGGCCTCGACCTCCTCCTTCATCGTCTCGTAGCAGTGCGGGCAGAGGCCGTGGCTGATCAGGGCCAGCGAGTGTTCCGTGATGTAGTCATCGACCCTTTCCCACATCGTTTCGTCGATACGAACCTTGTGGCACTGCGAGCACACGGTCAGCAGACCCTTGATGATCCGCTTCTGCTGAACATACGCATGGCCGGTGGCGACGATGGCGACAATCAGGGTTCCGATGGTGAGCACGCAACCGCGGAACATATCCGGCTGGCCGGGCGGGGTCCCGAACCACAATGCGGCGAGATCCATGTTCTCGTTGAGCCAGATCAGCAGGATGAGCATGACGAAAGCCATCATCTGCCAGAAGGCAATCCACATCAACCCGTCGTTCTTGGGATGCCGGTGCTTCTTTTGACGCCACATGTAGGCCCCCTTCATTTTTCCCCTACGGTTATCAGTCTATGGTTTTGCGTGCGGGACGTCAACAGACAGGGCAGACTTGCGCCGATTCCGAATAGGGGTGAGGGCGGCAGGCGGATTGGGCGGGATCATTTTC
>CAZTAJ010000203.1:0-5179 GCA_964611575.1 uncultured Verrucomicrobiota bacterium | reverse complement strand
CACCAGCGTCTTGAGCACGTGCAACCACCGCGTGCCTTCCCGCGAGGCCGGCAGCCGCGGCGCCCAGAACTCGTCCAGCCTCAGGCGCGCCCACAGCTCCAACGCCAACCAGCACGCACCCCACTGCCGCGGCCGCCGCAACTGCAACTTGTCCATCTGGATCTGGACATGCGCCACGGAGGCCGGCGGCTGCCGGTCCGCAGGAAATAGATACAGCGGCGTCGATCGCCCGCCCGTAACGGCTTCAATGGCCTTGCACCATCCCGCCTGCTGGCTGTCGTTGATCTCACCCAAATACAGCAGCGTCTTCTGCGCACTACCGCCCCCACGCAGACGCCGGTTCTCCACCACGCTCCAGTAACGGTGAGCCTTGCCGTCCTTCCGCCGCGTGGTGTGTCTCAAAAACATGCGCCCATGATCGCCGCTACCCTCTCAGTCCGCAAGGGGGTAGGTCTTCACCACAAGCCCTTTCCGCGCCTCATACCCTCACATCATTGGCCTTTTCGCGCACCCGCGCCCGAAAATAGTCGAAACTCACCGCCAGTTGAGAAAGTCGGGCTAGCACAATCAAGGCAAACCATTCTGGCGCTCGATCGTCGCACACGAGCACACGGTCAAACGGTTTTCGTCCGGTGACCCCTGTTCAGGTGCTCTTGGCGATCCCCCACGCTAGCCCAGAATCTCCGGAAGCGTATAGGCGGATGGACCGATATCCCGCAGCCTCCTTGGCACGCCCAGTCGCTCGAGTCGCAGGAAGATTCCCCAGGCCGCGCCATGATGGGTCCCCAGCGCCACCACGATCTCGTGCGCACCCGCAGCGGCCTTGAAGGGCGCCCTGCCCTTCTCCGCTACGGCGGGATTGGTCCCGTTGGGGTCGTAGATCAGCCGTTTGCCGTCCACCCAAGCCTTGACCGGCCCGTCGTAACCGAGAACCAGCGCCAGCGGCATGGCCTCCTTGCATGTGAACCGGCAGGCGTAGTAGACGACCTCGTCCCGACCACCGCGCTGAATGATCTCCCCGTGCAGGCTGCAGAAAGGCTCGGGAAAGGTGCGTTTCACCATCTGGAGCGCTGCGAGCGATGACGGACACTCCAATCCCTTGAGTCTGCCCGCCGACGGCTGGAAAGCGCTCACCCTGAGTTCGCGGATGAACGGCGTGATGGCGTGCGGCACGCCCATCCGGGCTGGACCGAACACGGGCAGGGAACGCCCCGCCTCATCGACAACGTTGCAGTAGGGATCGCCGCCAAACCCGTAATGCAAAGCATAACCCGTCACCAGGTCATCCGGTGCCAGGCAACTGCGCACACGGACAGACCGACCGTCCAACTCAATGTCGAAAAGTTTGGCGCAGACGCCGGAGGCAACAATCGAAAATCCACTGGGCCGGTCGCCGGACCGCAGGCTGCCGACCACATGCTTGAACTCCGCCACCGCCACTCCCAAACCGTGGACGTTCTCGACTGTGACTTTCTCCAATTCAATCGGCGGCAGTCCCGCCCTGCGCCCCTCACGAAGGACCTGCATGGCCTGCGCCAGGCGGACACCGAGAACGTACTGCCCCTTGCCGCTAATGTGAATGGTATCGTCCAGCGACAGATCGATCGCCGGCACCGTCGCGAGATGTTTGATGGCATGTGGCAGGCGCCGCTGCTGTTCCTGGATCGACTTCCAGCAATCAACCGTATCCCAGACAACCACACGCGCAATCTGAACCATCGCAACAGGCAGGGTCCTGTCACCGCTGTCCCGCCTCAAGGCCGAAATGAATTCCTTCATCCGCTTGGTATAGAGCGGAGCCGGATCGACAATGGCGTCGCTGCACCCCTGGTACCAGACCAGCCCGGCCACTCGGCAGCCGTTCTTGATCAGCCGCCGGACCATCGCGCCGTAAAGGCTCTTGCCGCCCTCCTTCTTGCGCTTGGGATCCCATTGCGCCATGGACGTGCCGCCGTGCGCGCAGGCAATCAGTCCCTGCGGCACCCCCGTAAGGCGTCGCATCTCGTTCCCAAAGGCCGGACCGGGACATACGCCCCGATCCGGGGCGTTTTTTGCAGGCCGTATGCCGCCGCTCAGCTCGACATGCACGGGGTCCACACAGTCCCACATGTTATGGATGGGATCCCTGGCCTGCGCCCACCGGTCATCCATGTAGAAGGCGCGCACCGACGGATCGACCGGCAAGCGCTTCTTCGGGAAGAACCCGTAACCCTGCATGTTCGACTGGCCGCCAAGCAGCCAGACGTCGCCCACCAGCACGTTTTTGACGACGGTCGCCTCGTTGCCGACCCTGACCTCAATGTCGTACGGCCCCCCGACGGGCAACCCTTTGAGGCAACCGCTCATTTTCCCGCCAGCCGCCGCGCCCACCCTGACGTCCGCGAAGCCTTTGAGCACACGCTTGCCCTGACGCACGGTGGCCGTGACCGGCCCCCGCGCGCCGCAGACGCCGTCAAACGCGGCTTCGCTGACATTTCTCGGGTTACGCTGCACGACCATATGGTCCAGCAATCCGGTCTCGATCTTCATGACTTGAACATCCTTAGTTCCATCCCACGGGATGCCGGTTGAGTTCGTAACCCAGGTATCGGGTGAAGGCTTCTTGGACGGCAGAAGCCACATGTCCGGCGGTAACCCCGACATGATGGCGGTATCCTTCGTGTCCGACATACTCCAGGACGGCTTGCAGATGCTCGATCCGGGCCACCCCGGCGCAGCCGAAGTAGTCATCCTCGAGTTTGTCCGTCGTAAACTCGCCTTCGCCGAGATAGCACCACAGCTTCCCATCCGCGGTTTTGGCGCTGGCAAAGGTCATCGGTGTCGGGGCGATGCGCCCGACGTTGCAGCCCCACCCGCAACCGGCGCCCATCGACTTGGCAAACATCGGGTGGTCAATCACCTGTCCCTTCGCTGTCATGAGTCCCTGGGGGACGGGACCGCAGTGAAAGAGAATGCATTTGTCGGGGTCGTCCCCGTAGTTGTTGTTCCAGTCCAGACAGGTCGCCGGTCGCTGGGAAGCCAGCGCCAGGGCAAACATCGGCACCGCATTACAGACATCAAGCTCGCAGGCCGCAACGATGCCGCGATCGTTCAATTCGCTGAGGAGCACACAGGGCGACACCCCGAGCTCCTTCTCAATCTCGATCCAGCAACGCAACGCGATGCAGTCCATTTTGTAGTCGGTGATCAGATCGTCGAGGACCACTCCGAGTCGGGCGAGCATGTCCACTTTCTCCCCGGGAACGCCGGTCCAGTTCGTATAGGCTTTCAGTCGTTCCATTTTGGCGACCAACCGGTCGCTGCCGGCCTTGACGTCGCGGACCCGCTGAAACACCTCCGAAAGATCGAGCGCCTCGGTCGTGATGCCATAGCGCTGCAGCGTCAACTCATCGAACCGGACCGTCTTGAAGGCCGTCGTGCGCGCGCCGATGGCCCCTACGGTCATCCGTTTCATCCGTTGCGTCACGCGGCAGACCGCCGCGAACCGATCCACATGGGTTTCAAACGCCTGGCTCGACGGGGCAACGGTGTGGGGCTGGAACGTGGTGAAAGGCAGGCCGTACTGGCAGAACACATCCATGACGGAGAACTTTCCGCAGAACGCATCACGCCGGTCGGCAAACCCCATCTTCCCCAGTTCGTCGGGATAGGCCTGCACCAGGATCGGCACCCCGCAATCCTGCAAGGCCGCAATGGCGCCGGTTTCGTCGCCGAAGTTCGGCAGGCAGAGAATCACCCCGTCATACTGGCCACGCTTATCTTTCAGGAACTGCGCGTATTTGACGCCGTCCGCCGTTCCTTCAATCGCCCCGTACCGGGTCAACGACGCGTCCATCAGCAGGGTTTCATAGCCCCGTTTCTTCAGGACCGAGGTCAACTCCAACCGGGCTGCGGAGATCAGTTTTTCCGGGAAGAAGCCCCGGTTACCGAAATAGAGCGCAAAGGTCACGGGTCGTATATTCATCAACGCACCTCCTGGGATCAGAGCCGCCCGATGCAGGCGAGGAGCTGGCGCCTCCCCCGCCCCCCCGCCGTCAGCGCCACCGCTGCCGGGCGCCGGGACGGACGACACGGGTGGCGGACTGCTTGGGTTGTTTGGGTTCTTCCAGCATCAGCGCGTACCAGGGTTCGCCCAGCCCCGCATTGGAAAACTGCTGCGGCCTATTATTGGCCACATGTTCCCAGTTCATGGCCAGGGTCTCATCGTCGGTGGCATCCTTGCCGTTCAGGAGAACCTTCAACGCTTCATCGGTCTTCTTCTTCCGGATCAGCATCCACGCATAGGTGGCGTAGATCAGGGTCGCATCCTGCTTGAACCGCTTGCTGTACTTCTCATACGTCTTCCGGAGCGCATCCTCCTGGCCGAGCTGATACTGGCGGCACATCTTCATGCAACACAGGAGGGGATCGGTCAGCAGGGTCTTCGGCAGAATCCGGTCGACTTCGTCGAATTTCTTCATCGGAAAGAGGAACTGAAGGCGAATCGAGTTGATCTGCCGGTCGAGCAGCAGATTCCACTTGCCGTAGGCATCCATGGGCCGCGTCGCCTCCAGCGCCTCGGCAAAGATGGCCGCCTGGTCGCGGGTGGCCTGCTCCATCAATTGCCGGAAATTCCCGCCGCGACTGCCGAGTTGCTGGTACTTCCGCTTCAGCACGTTGTTCCGCTCCGTCATGCGCGCCTGAATCCGGGTCATCAGGGAACCGATCCGGCGCCGAATCACGAGCATGGCCGCCACATGGCCCCCCACCCCCGCCAGTAACGCCAGAAAGATGGCCCAGCCGCCCATGCCCAGACCATAGTGCAGCCCCACCCAAACACCACCCATCATCAGCAAAGACAAAACAAGCGTCAGCATAGCGGTTCAAACCTTTCCAATTGACTCATCCAAAGAGCCTTTGTGTAACGGGTTGCACGCGATTAGTCACGGTTTTTCGCATGGCAGACGCATCTGAACTCTGCCTCAATGGCCCTATTGGCTCGACTTGACTTCCATGTGGAGTGCGACGGCATGACGTCGCTTTGAGTGGCCCGGCTTGACAGGCCACTCACCCAAAAGAACGGCTCCTTCCTCATGGACATCCTTTGTCACCGGGCGCATCTGCGACGTAAACTCCGAGGTGTGGTTCGCCCACTTATTCGTAATGCGTCCACAATCGGATGATTTTGACCGTCTTGACG
>CAZTAJ010000202.1:0-5181 GCA_964611575.1 uncultured Verrucomicrobiota bacterium | reverse complement strand
AGGGTCATCCGGTCCAGTTCCACGGCGTAGTCGCCGCGGTTCAACCGTTCGACCCAGCGCCGCGTCACGCGATCCGGAAACCCGTACTGGCTCAGCCCGACGAGCGTGAGGACGAATGCCGCGCCCGCGATCAGCAACAGCCCCCGCGCGATGCCGAGACCGCGCGCCAGCCGAACGCCCTTCACGCGCGGCCCGCCATCCGGTTCCTGTCGTTCGCGGCCCATGGCGTCACTGCCAACTCACGATGCTGCGCGTCAGTTGCGCCGCCGTTTCCAGCGGAATCAGGAAGACCGTATCCTGCCCCTGCACCGCGGCGTACACGCCACCCGCCGCGGCGTTCGTCGTCAGGATCAGTGTCTTCTGCAGCCCCGCCTCACCGCTCAGGCTGAACGTCAGGCGCGTCGCCGATTCGGCGTCCAGTCCGTACGCCGCCCCATTCGTCGCCGCCAACGTCTCGATACGCAAGGCGCGCAGGGTCTCCACCGCTCGCAGAATCCCGGCCACGACATCCTCCTGCACCCGCGAGTCGGGCGGCGATTCCGCTGTCCAGCGGCCAACCGTGTCGCGCACGACCGCCTCCTCACGCCCCCCGTACGCCAGCGTCACCCGCCGGACCGACGCCGCAGGCAGTTCCATGACGGTGCGGTCGAGGTACACCAGCGGATCCGTGAACACGCCGGGCACCCCGCCCGACTCGTGCGTCAATCGCACCAGGTCCTGGCCGCGCAGGGTGAAGATCGCCTGCACCTCCTCACCGTACACCGTCGCGGTCGCACCCGTCGATGCCGCCGGCAGATGGTACGTCCAGGTGCCCTGGGTGCGGACGGCCGCCACCCCGTTCGAACCCGTCGCCGGAAACGGCCGGTCCGATAAGGTAACCCGAATGCCGCCCACATCGTCAGCCATGGCATTCGTGGCCGTGACCTCCGGGAACGCGAGCGATTCGAGGCTGCAGAAGGTCCGAAGGAACCGGCTGACCGCCAGCGTATCGGCCCGGCCCCGCACCGGGTCCTTGATGCGCCAGCCGTCCCGGCCCCTCTCCAGTTCCATCCGCCGGTCCGCATCCTGCAACCGGATGGCCACAATGTCGGCCGGATTCGCCGGACACATGCGCCGGTCCCGGACATCCTCGGCCTTGATGCTGAGCAGCGTCACGGCCGACTGCGGCAACCGGCACACGTTGGCCATGTCGCTCACCCGCCCATACACCAGCCCGGGGCTCTCCTGGACGGGTTTGCCCAGCACCAGCGTCACCGCCGTGTCGTCCCCATCCGTCCACACCGTCACCTGCAGCGGATTGTCGTCGGCCGCCAGCCCATACGCCACCAGGTCGATCCCCGTGACGGCGGGCCCGAACGAGTCCACGCGCAACCGCTGCAAGTCTTCGAGGAGCTTCTCGACGACCGCATCGGACGCGTTGGCGCTGCGCGGCTGCTGGAGGCGCCAGGTGCCGTCCTTGAACGCCAGTTGCACGAACCCGCCGGGCTCCTTGATCTCCAGCCGCCGGGCCCCCAGGATCGTTTCCGGCATCACCGCGGCGGCCTGCCATGCCTCGGCCTGCTTCGGCAGGGCATCGATCGTGTCGCGGGTCACCGTCAGCACATCCCGGTCACCGCTGACCTGGGCGAACACGAGTTCCCCGAACGGCGTGTCCGCCCCGATGGCCATTTCGCGCGTGGCGCCGCCCGCGACGAGGGACACCCTGGCACGCGGCCGGTCGAGCCCGTAGCGGGACGGTTCCAGGCCGCGTGCCGCCATCTGGACCGGCGTGATGCGCTCCCGGATACGCGTCTTCCGCACGGCCTCCAGGAGATGCCGGATCACTCTGCCGGCGGCGCGGGTCGGCGCCTGTCCCGCCAGGTACCAGACCCCCTCCCGTTCAACGCACTCGACGACGGATGTTCCCTGCCAGACCACGAGGCCCAGCACGGGCGCCGTGCCCACATCCAGGGCCGCATCGTCAAGCGCCAGGCGCCGTGCGGGCGCCGGCTGCTGCCGCTCAAAAACGACCATGAAGACGGCCATCAGGCTCACAGCGGCCAGCAGCCAGAACGTGGAGCGCCACCGGTTCACCGGACGACCTCCCCGGCCCCGCGCGCCGGACGCCGGTCGCGCCGCACGAGCGCCACCCACAGGCCGGCCAGCACCGTCAGGCACGACGGGGCAATGACAATCAGAAGAAAGCCCAGCCTGCGCTCCCGGCGGCCCAACTGCAGATCGAACTGGCCGCGCGTGGTTTCCGGCGATTCCGCCAGCCCGCCCTCATCGAGCAGCCAGTCGAGCGCATTGAGAAACAGGCGCGCATTGGCGCCCGCCAGGCAGCGGTTCGCCGCGAATTGGGAATCGCCGAACACCACCAGCCGCGTCGGCCGGATTCCCACGCTCACGGATGACACGGCCCCCTTTTCAACGCAGGCGGCCAGTCCGGCCGGACCGCGCCGGTCGAACCCCTCATTGAACTGGGCCGGGGACTGCTTCAAGTCCGACTCCACCCAACTCGCCGCGGATGACTCCGCCAGGACCGTGATGCGCGGGCGGTCCGCCTGGTCCGTCGAGCTCCCCGTCCCCTCATTGGGGGCCGCCGACTCAACAGGACGCGGCAGATGGAAGGTCGCGACCAGCCCCCCCAGCGCCTCGGTGATGGGATGCTTCCCGTACTGCAACACCTGCACCTCGCCCATCCCAACGGCGGCCGAGCGCGACGGACGCAGGAGAACCGCCTCGCCGTGCGGCGGGTCCAGCACACGACCCTCTCCCGCCCGGATGCCCCACTCCGCCGCCAGCCGCTCCAGCCCGGTGTCCGTCCCCGAGTCGAGCATCAGCATCAGCCGCCCCCCGCGCTGCACGAACTCCCGGAGCCGGCCCAGTTCCAGGGCGGAGAACGTCAGCGACGGCCCCGCGATCACCAGGACGGCGCAATCATTCGACAGGGCCGCCTGCGGGTCCAGCGCCACCGACCGCACATCCGCCTGCATGTCGCGCACCCGGTCCGCGATCTCAGCATAGCCGGTGTAGTCGCCGTAGTCGTCCACGCCGCGCTCGCCGTGCCCCGTGAGGAAATACACGCCCGCCACAACCTGATGCGAAACGGCGTACACCGCGGACGCCAGCGCCGCGTCAAGCCGGCCCGCCGTGGCCAGGCGCCGGCCCCTCCCCCGGCTGTCGTCCCCCTCGGACAGCGCCCGGCGGAGCGCGACCACGCGGTGCCCGTCAGGCCCCTGCACCACGACCATCCCCGACTCACGGACATCGAACAGGCGGCCGAGTTCACGCGTCTTCTCGAGATCCCGGTCGGGATCCACCCATTCCACCGTCACCTTCCGCGAGGCCAGGGGGTACCGTTCCAGCAGGCGCCAGGCTCCCGCGGCGAGCGGATCGTCGCTCCGGCCCACCAGGGCGACCCGGACCGGTTGCACAAGTTCGCCCAGCACCTGGGCCGTCCGTTCGCTGACCGGCCGGCTGCGCGAGGCCGACCAGTCCCACCGTTTCGGATGCCGGTACGACACCGTGAGGAACATGCCGCCCAACAGGGCCGCCAGCATCAGGGTCATGATGCCGTTCAGTCGCCCGCGGACCGGCCGGCCCCGGCTCCACTCGAGGGTCTTGACGGTGGCCGCGAGGCACCACACCGTCACGACCCCCGCGAACGTCACCGCGCGCCCATCCAGGAACCCGCCGGAAAACCCGCCCGTGTGCGCCATGCGCAACGCCATCGCGACCCGCGCCACCAATCCCCGCGAGCCGCCCCCCTCCGTCAACGCGCCTCCGAAAAGGACGATCAGCCCCGCAAGAAATGCGAGCGTCGCCGCCGTGGTCTGCCGGCGGAACAGGACCGAGACGAACATACCCATGGCCGTCATCCACGCCAGGGCGCAACCCAGGCCGACGCACCCGGCCAGCCAGGCGCCCGCATCGAGGCCCGTCCACCCCGGCGCCAGCAGCCGCAGCAGCCACGGCGCCGCGACCGCCGGGCTGCAAATGGCGATGAGCCAGGCCAGCGCGCCCGCATACGCGGCGCCCACCACATCGCGCTCCCGCACCGGCGCCGTCAACAGCAGTTCGATGGTGCCCCGCTCGCGTTCTTCCGACAGCGGCCGGGTGGAGACCAGCGCCGCCAGCGCCGTGACGGACAGCCAGAACATCGTCCCGCCGAACGTCAACTCCGACGTCAGCACGCCCTGCCCGGCGCTGGTCAGCGCGAGCAGCCAGAAGCCGAGCCCGCTGGCCGCCAGGAACGCCGCCGCCATCACATAGTGCCCGGGGCACAACAGCCAGCCCCGGATCTCGCGCCGCGTGAGTGTGCGCCAGGGGCTCATGCCGTCTCTCCCGTCCGCGTCAGTCGCGCGACGACCTCGGCCAGCGAGCCGGCCCCGGTGGCCGCCTTCAGCGTCGCCACCGTGTCGAAGGCCGCCAGGCGGCCCTGAACCAACACCATCAGGCGGGACGCCAGGCGCTCGGCCTCGGCCATGTCGTGGGTGGAAAACAACAGCGTGCGCTCGCCCGGCGAGCGGGCGATCAGGGTGCGCACACGCTCGGCCGCATCCGGGTCGAGACCGATGGTCGGCTCATCGAGCAGCACGACCTCCGGCTCCGCCAGCAGCGCATCCGCCAGCAGCACCCGGCGTGTCTCGCCCTTCGACAGGTGGACCATGGCCACACGCTCAAGCCCCGCCAACCCGCAGCGCAACACCAGCTCATGCATGCGCCGGCTCCGCACCCGACCGCTCAACCCCTTGAGCCGCGCCCGGAAATGAAGATACTCCGCCACCCGCATCTCCGGGTAGACCGGGTCGTCCTCCGGCAGATAGCCGATGGCCCGGCGCGCGCCGAGCGAGTCAACGGCCGTGTCGCAACCCGCTACGCTGACCGAGCCCGTGGTGGGCATGTAGTAGCCCGCCAGCAATCGCAGCAGGGTGCTCTTGCCGGCCCCGCTGGGACCGACCAGGGCCACCGTTTCACCCCGTTCCAGGCGAAATGAGAAGGGACCCACGGCCGTCAGACGCCCGAAGCGCTTGCTGAGGTCGCGCGCCTCAATCCGGATATTGTCGTGGGTTTCCAT
This sequence comes from uncultured Verrucomicrobiota bacterium, assembly GCA_964611575.1. Lineage (GTDB taxonomy): Bacteria > Verrucomicrobiota > Kiritimatiellia > CAIKKV01 > CAITUY01 > CAITUY01. The sequence continues at coordinate 122 of CAZTAJ010000202.1, read as the reverse complement.
AGCAGGTCAAACGGCCCGGTTGAAGATACCCAACCCCCCTGCCAAGATCAACACGATCTTCCCCGCACCGCCGATTCCGAATAGGGGTGAGGGCGGCAGGCGGATTGGGCGGGATCATTTTC
>CAZTAJ010000201.1:0-5196 GCA_964611575.1 uncultured Verrucomicrobiota bacterium | reverse complement strand
TCTACAAACAGCAACTGGCCGCGCTGAAGAAGGCGGCGGGATCAAAGTAAAGCCAATAAAAGGGACAGTGCGAGTCCTGCGGCGCCTCCGTCAAGTGATCCACACAAGCATTCTTCAAGAGCATGAAATTAACTTCTGACGAAAAATCCTTCCTGATCGACGGAGAACGACGTTTTCCCTCCTGCGGCGAAATCCACTATGCCCGCGCGCCGCGCGCGGAGTGGGCCGGCATCCACGACCGCTCCATGGAATGCGGGATCAACACGGTCGCGACTTATGTCTTCTGGAACAAACACGAACCGGAGGTGGAGAAATACTTCAAACACCTTGCCGCCGAGGTGCGTCCCCGACTCCAGCGGCTCGACGCTTCATCTGTCGGGTTCCCTGGGAACCACGCATTTGATCGAAACACAATGAAACCCATGAAACCCAACCCACCGATCGGCCGAGTCGTGAACCATGATGCAAGTCCCTTGTCGCTAGTCCAAAACAAACAAGGAGGTTCCCCAATGAGAAGCAAACGTGCAATTCCGGCCATGGCACTGGCGGCCAAGATGATCGACCTGGATGAGGGTGCCCGAACATTTTCGAAAAGCAGCCTGAGCACGGCTCGCATCCTACTTGTTCAGGCAAATAATCTCAATGAGGACTTCAAAGGCTTGCTGAATAACAATCTGCTGGATTCTCAGCAACCATGTCAACAATCGATCCTAACAAAGTAGAATTAAAATACCATGAAAATTAAGTCCCACCTAGAAAACATGAAAATCAAGTCCATTTCGGCAATCGTCCTTGCTGCCGCCGCCGTACTGGCGGCGACGCCGCTGCGGGCGGAAGACGCCTTCCAGTTCCCGAAACTCCGGGTGCCGGAACTGGCAGCGGCCCCGACGATGGACGGCAATATCACGGAAGGGGAATACGCCTCGGCCCTCTCCTTCACCGGCGTGGCCGGCAATCCATTGGGCAAGCCGTTCCTGCTCGCCGAGAAGCAGCAGGTGACCTGGTTCCTGGGATTCAAGGGAGATATGCTGTATATCGCCATGAGGTCTCCGCATGCCAAGGGTACCTATCCGGCCGGCCGGGCCAAGGGTGACGACAATCCCGACGTGCTCTGGGGCGACCACACAGAAATTCAGATATTGACGAACAAGCGGGAGGACGCCAACAAACCGGGCATGAATAGCGGTTTCTACAAGATTATGCACAATGCGCTGGGCACGCAGTGGGATTTCCACTGGCTGAACGGCACGCCCGGCACCGAGGACTTATGGACGACGGGCGGCGAGACCAAGTCGCGCGTCACAGAGGAGTTCTGGGAGTTGGAATTGAGCGTCAAGGCATCGGCCGTGAAACTCAAACAATGGGATGGCTCGACGTTCGTGCTTCAGCTTGTCCGCGCCGATTCGCCCTTCGGTATGTACTACGCGGGGCTGGTCGGCGAATCCTGGATGAGCTGGAAGCGTTTTGCCGAGGCGGTCTGCGACGCCAAGGCTCCGGCTTTCCATCTCGAATCGCTGGGGGAACCGATGGAAGGACGCCTTGATGTGAAAACGTCGGCTCTCGTCGGCGCGGGCGAACCCCGGAAGATCAACGTATCGGTTTCCGTGCAGAACGCCGACGGGACGCAGCTCCTCGACAAAAAGGAGACGATCACCGCGCAGGCGGGAGCGAAAGCAGCCGTGGCCCTGCAAAAAGACGGTCTTGCCGTGTCCGACGTGACATTCGAGAGTGGACGGAACTGGCTCGAGATCACGGCGGCGTGGCAGGACGGCAAGGAGGAGAAAATCCTCTTCCACAACCGCATGCCGTTCATGAAGATGACCCCGGAATGGCGGGCCAAGTATCTGGATGCGTGGCTGGCTGCCAAGGCGGTGGCGGGACAGTGGGATGCCACTTTCGCGTATCTGCCTTACTCCGGCAACGCGTTGGCGAAAGTTGATCTCGACTTCTTCGGCGTGCCGGAGGAGGCAAAAAAGGCGACGCGCTTCAGCGTGGAAGTGCGTAAACAAGGAGACTCCGCGAAAATCGCAACCGGCGAAGCCGCGCTGAAATCCGGAGCGGGTGATGTTCTCGTGAACCTGCCGGACCTTGCCGACGGCGACTATGAGGCTGTCTTCAAGCTCGACAGCGGCCCCAGCCAGACCGTCGGATTTCAACGAAAGCACTATCCTTTTGAACGGAACACCCTCGGGATGAGCAACGAAGTCGTTCCCCCCTACCTGCCCATCGTCGTCAACCCCGACAAGCCGGTGATTTATGGCGGTGGGGCATCGCCCAAAACGGCGATTGAAAAACCGAAGGGCGACCTGGTGCTGGTCTGGGGGCGCGGCTACGAATTCGGCGCCAACGGGCTTCCCGCCCGCATCCAGGCGGCACCCCCAACCGGCGCGTCTGGAGGCATCGAAGACGTGCTCGCCACGCCGATCCGGCTCGAAGCCACCGTGGGTGGAAAATCGGTGGCCGTAGAGGGAACCGGATCGCGGATCACGGAGGCGCTTCCGCACAAAGCGGTGGTGGCATCCGAGGGGAAAGCCGGCGCACTTGGCGTGAGTCTGTCGTCCACGGTGGAGTACGACGGCTGGATCGAGGTGGCGCTGACGCTGAAGCCGGAAGGCGAGATTGCGCTCGATGCGCTGGATCTGCTGGTGGATGTCAGGAATTTCGAGGGTGACGCCAAGCGCCTCCCATCCCCGGCGGACACGCTTCTCGTTCAGCGCATGGGCGCCGGCGTTGACAACAGCTATCACGGCGAGATTCAGGCCAAACCGGGGATCGCCTTCGAAAGCTCCCAGATCGGGGCAATGACGGCGCGCACCGGCCCCTGCGACATTCAGAAAGATTGGAAGACGTTCGTTCCCATCTGCTACCTAGGCGGTGCCGACCGGGGTCTATGGTTCTTCGCGTGGAGCGACAAGGGCTGGACGCTGAAGGACGGGCAGTCCGCCCTCACCGTCGAACGGCTCAAGGACGGAAATGCCCGGCTGCGCGTCCGCCTAATCGCCGGCCCGGAGAAAATCGTCAAGGAACGCACCCTCAAGTTCGCATTGCAGGCCAGCCCGATCAAGGCGAACGATCCCGAGTATCGGAAGTACAGGCCGATCGCGCACGACACGAGCGGCTACCGCTATTACGGCGATTCGGTGGATTCCTATGTGCTCCCCTCCGACGAGGACTACAAGAAACTGCGCGAGTACCTCGTATATGGGATATCACGGCAGAAGGATCCCGACACGAGATACAGGCAATGGGCGGACCGCCAGGGTGCGATGATCAGCGCGGGCCGCGCCGACCGCATCATGCTCTACGGCTCGCAGTGGATGACCGGCGCGGGCTCACCGGAATTCGACACCTACGGCGGGGAGTGGCTGGGGAATAACGACTGGAAGCCGGTGCCGGAAACCAAATATACAGGCAACAAAAACTATGGGGGAACCATTCAGTGGAACACGCCCAAGCAACTCAGTCCGTTTCGTGTGAACTGGCCACAGAGCATGCTCGATTTCTTCGTCTTCTACCACGACAGGCTCATTGACAAGGCCGGGATCAACGGCACCTGGTGGGACAACTGCTACGGTGGGGTGGTCACCGAATATGACCCCGAACTGGGTCGGCTGGATTCCGTCTGGAACCTCTATCCGCGTCGGCAACTCTGCAAACGGCTGAATGTCATCGGCTGGGAGCACATGCGCCCACCCTGTTGGTCCATGAACACCGAGGTCGAGATGGCCTGGTGCCAAGTCTATTGGCTTTGTGAAGGCTTCTGGGGACCAGTCGCCCAAGACATTTCGGTGATGGAGCACTATGCCAAAGCGGACGTGTATGCCAATAATACCGGCCTCGGGTTTTTCCGGGCCGCAGTGCGCCCCAAGAGCAACTCCATGGCTGTGAACAGTTGGTACATTGGCTGGTACGGCGGCCTTTCCGCGGGGACGACCCCGGAAAAGGATCGCGCCATCAAGCGCGGCGTGGATGGTCTTCTCCTGACGCATGACGTTCGCGCCAAGAACGACAAGGAATTGATGCGCAAGCTCCAATACCTGACGGACTATGACAACAGTGCGGAGTGCCTGTTCATGGGCTATTGGCGGAGCGCGCCGTTCGTGCAACTCGCGTCGAAAGAGGTCGTGGCGTCAATCTATCAGAATCCTACACGGAAGATCGCCGCCGTGGTGTTCTTCAACCAAGGCAACAACGATCTGCCGCTGGGCGGAACCCTCCTGGCCCCCGCCGGGATCATCGGTGGAACTTCGGGCTCCGCGGCGGACGCCGCCAAGCCAATGGAACTGAAGCGCTGCTACGACCTGGAAACCGGCGAGGAGATCAAACTCGCCTGGCGGGATGGCCGACTCGCCGTGGACGAGCCGCTGGTCGTGACGGGTCAGGGCATGCGGGTAATCGCATTGGAAGCGGAAGAATGAAAACGCGGGCCTTCACACCCATGCCGGTATTCAACAGCGAGTTGTTCCGCATACTCCTCGACTGGGCCGGCGGCCACCTATACATCCGGGAGGATGCTTACCTGGCGGCGCGGCGCGGATTGGTGCTGCTGCACCAGGCGCGGGCGGGCGAGTATGCGCTCGAGCTTCCGGAGAAGCCCCGCGCGGCCTTCGATCTCTGCCGCGGAAAGCCGGTGGCCCTCAGCGGCTCGACGCTTCATCTGTCGGGTTCCCTGGGAACCACGCATTTGATCGAAACACAATGAAACCCATGAAACCCAACCCACCGATCGGCCGAGTCGTGAACCATGATGTGGAATCGATGAGGAAACTATGATGAAGACATGCATTCTGAAATTACTATTGAGTTGAAATAGCAAACTTAAGCAACTGGAATGAAAGGATTTGCGATATGACTTCGAAAGAACGTATCCTCTGCGCCATGCGCGGAGGCACACCGGACCGCGTGCCGGTGCAACTGGGCATCATGACCATCGCCCCGCGCTACGCCAACGATCCCGGCTGGGAGGTGTACTATCACGGCAAGCACAACCTGCACGAGATGATGACAAAGATGGTCGATGAGTTCGGCTTTGACGGCTACCTCTATTCTGGTGTCGGCGGCAAGCCTCACTCCAAGGACCAGCGCAAGTGGGGGCGCGAGGTCATCCGCCAGGACGCCGAGCTGATCGTTGTGCGCGACACCTGCGAGACGCCCGAGGGCACGCTCTGGCAGGAAATCAGCTACCCGCCCCTCGAT
>CAZTAJ010000200.1:0-5248 GCA_964611575.1 uncultured Verrucomicrobiota bacterium | reverse complement strand
GCGGGCAGCGGGGGGTGGTGTCCCAGCCGGGGCTGACGCCAGGGAAGAACGGCAGGGGGCTCAAGCCGTCCATCCAAGGCCAGATCTTGCGGGCGACATCCTCCGCAACGGTGGCGTAATCCAACAGTTCCTCCTCCGGCGGACGTCCCCACGTTCCCATGACAATCGGGTTGTACACCCCGTAACTGTCAAACCCCAGTTCCGCCAGATCGGGATACTCCCCGTACGGGGAACGGGGCGAAGCCCGCAACGATCCCTGGGTGGCGTGGAAATGCAGCCCGGGATACCCCATGTCCACCGCCAGTCTCCTGGCCCATGCCAGCGAATCGCAAAGCTGCCGGGCTTCCGCCGCGCCGGACGGGTTGGCCGACCAGATGACGATTAACGGTTTGCCATCGAGTTTCCAGTAGTTCGGCAGATGACAGTACCGCGACAGGAAATACCCGAAGACCCTCCGGGCATCGGCATTGAAGTCCGGCGCGGCGGAGAGTTGGGGGCGGCCACTTTTGCCGTCCGGACCCACAAGGGGCAACCAGTCCGGCCAGGCATGGTTTACCCACATCGCCGCGAACTTGAGCCGGTCCGCATTGGGCGATTCCAGGAAACCTTCCTCCAGGGCCTCATGGAACACCGGCTGATTCTCCAGCCAGTACCAGTCGAAGATCCAGGCGTCGATCCCGTTCACGGCGGCCAACCGGTTGTAGACCTCCCACGTACCGGGGAGGCGCTCATCCAGTTCCCCCAGCACGGGACGCCGGGGCTGGAAGTGGCCGGGAAACCATGGACGCGCGGCTTTCACCAGCTCGTACTCCGTCCACCCCGGCGCGAATCGCCGGTCGTTGTATGGGTTGGGGTGATAATGCGGGAACACGTAGCAGCCGACTTGCGGCTTGTCGGATTTCATCGGGTTTCTCCAAAGTTGAGTTCATGGGCGCCCGCGGCGACGCGAACAGGCTCGTGCGCGCCGACGCGGACGGTGGCCGCACACGAGGGCGGCACCGTCACCGCCACCCTGACACCTTGCGCGGTACGATCCCAGCGCGCGGCCAGGCGACCCCGCGCCGTCAGCAGTTCCCCTTCCGCCCAGTTCAATTCGGCTGGCGTTTCCGGGGCCACGATGAAATGCCGGTAGCCGGGAGCCTCGGGGTCCACACGAATTCCCGCCAGCCAGCGGAACAGCCAGGCCCCGATTGAACCAAGAGCTGGATGGCAATGCGAGTTCATGTCCCAGTAGCCTTTGTAGACCCAGCGCTCGGTGATGGTGGTCGCGCCGTTCTTCAACATCTCCATGTAGCCGGGATAGCCCTCGGCCATGAGCACCCGCCAGGCGACGTCGAACCGCCCGTTCTCACAGAGGGCGTCGAACAGGTGCCGTGTGCCGAAAATGCCCGTGCTGAGATGCCAGTCCCGGGCGCGCAGGTCCGCAACCAGGCTGTCCACCACCCGCGCCCGTTGGCCCTCGGGCACGAAATCGAGCCGCAATGCCATGGCGTCCGTGGTCTGGGTTCCAAACGTTCCCCTCGCGCGATCGTAGAACCGCTCGGCCAGCGCGGCGGCAATCCGTCCGCTCATGGCCGCGAGCCGTGCGTGCTCCTCCTGGCGTCCCAGCAGCCGGGTCATGGCGGCCAGGCACCGGGCCTGATACAGCAGGTGCGCCGCGCCCACGAAGATGTAGCTCGTCGGGCATTTGGCGTTCGGCTGTTCCGCGCCGACAAAGAGCCAGTCGGAGAGCGTCTGGTCCTGCGCCGGGAACGGCGCCCCGGGGCGGGCCATGAGGAAGTCCAGGTTGCGCAACCCGATATCCAGGTAGCGTGCGGCGAACTCGCGGTCGTCATCATAGAGCAGCACATACCACGGGATCAGCGTGGCGGCGACCGTGTAGTGGTAAACGGCGTTCTCCTCGCCGCGGTGGATACGACCGCTGGGCCGACCGCCCAGGTACCACGGTGGCGCCATGGCGGCCGGGAGCGCGCCGGTCGTAGCGTCGAACGTGTCCCGGATGTCGGCCATCCACTTGTCATAGAAGCCGCGCGCGTCGCGGTGATGAAGCATCGCTTCGGCGGCCAGGTGGGCGTCGCCAAACCAGCCCTGGCGCTCGTTGCGCTGGGGGCAGTCGCTCGGCATGCTGGAGGCGTTGGCCAGCAGCGTATTCTCCACCGCCCGGTGCAGCCGGGTCAGCCGCTCGTCGGAGCAGGCGAACGTCCCCCGGCGCGGCAGTTCGTTGTACGCCAGACGGCCGGTGAGCGTCCAGCGGGCCGGCAGACGCGGAATCCCCGTCACCTCGACGTAGCGGAACCCGTGCCGGGTGAAACTGGGCTCCCAGCGCTCCGGCCCTGCGCCCCGCAACGTGTAGCGGTCCGTCGCCTCGATGGCACGCACGCTGCGGGGATCGAGCGTGCCGTCGTCGTGGCACAACTCGGCGAAGTGCATACGCACTTCCGTCCCGGCGTCGCCCTCGGCTTCGAGACGCGCCCAACCGCCGAACACCCGGCCGAAGTCAACGATGAAGACGCCAGGCCGGGGCTCCCGCACCGCCACGGGATTCAGGTCCTCCGTCACACGCTCCGGGCCGCAGCGCAGGCCGGTCAGTCTTTCCGTGTTCCACCAGTTGGGCGCCTCCGTGACGCTCCAGCGGCCCTGCTCTTCAAACCCGGGACGATCCCACCCCTGGGGCAGCAACCGCGCGTCATAGGTCTCGCCGTGATAGATGTCGGCGGCCCGCCACGGACCCGGCGCCGCGTGCCACGCGGTGAAGTGGTCGCCAACCGTCTGAACGGCGCCGTCCAGATAAACGATTTCAAGCCGGCTCCGGAACCGGGGGAATCCGAACCCCAGCCGTTCGAAATAGCCGCCTCCCAGCGCCACCCCGAGCACATTCTCGCCGTCGCGCAGAGCCGCGACGACATCGAACGTGCTGTAGGCAACGCGCTTCCAGTAGTCGGTGTACTCCGGGGCGCGGGCCTGGTCGCCGACCTTGCCTCCGTTGAGGTGGGGCTCGAAATAGCCCAGCCCCGTCACGTACCACCGCGCGCGTGCCACCCGATCCGCGGCCTGTTCAAGCCGGAAGGGGCACCGGAATAGCGGGCAGCCGATGCCGTTGGCGAGCACCCACGTTCCTCCCCGCCAATCTTGCTCCTCCAGCAGCCCCATCTCAAACCAGGCCGGTTGGCTCCACCCCGCCGCCTGGCCGCGTTCGTTCCAAAGCTGCACGCGCCACCCGACCCGTTCCCGCGAACTCAGGGCCGGCCCTGCGTATGTCAGGGCGATGTCGCTGTCGGCCGCCTGAGCCTCCCGTTCGCCGGAGTCCCAGATCAATCGTCCCGCCGCCAGATCCTCGGCATCATGTGCCGCGACAACCCTCACACGGGTTACCTTGGCTCCTGCGCCCGTCCACAGCGCCCGCCAGCTCAGGCGCGGCCGCCGCTCCTCCAGCCCGAGCGGGTTGCACATGGACTCGGCGCGCAGGTCGCAGGCCGGCGGATAGCGGTCATTCGTTAGTATATGCATAGTTACTCCAACCAAAGCGCCGCTCCGTTTTCCGGCAACTCGAAACTCCCTTCCGGCGTCAGGCGCGCGCCCGGCGTGCCCAATATCAGCCGCCAATCGCCGGGGACTCTGTCGCGGCTCAAGACGGCGTCGCCTTCCATGCGGAACAGGAACAGAAGGCGGCCGCCTTTGCCACTGAAGAGCACGGCGTCCCCGTCGCGGCTGGACCGCGGCTGGGGAAGCGGGAAACAAACGTCCCCCGCAAGCAGGGGGCGGATCTGCTTGTACACCTCGACGCCGCGTCGCATCTCCCGGGCCGCCGTCTCGCTCCATTGGGCGATATCGCCATTGAAACTCAATGTGCCCACCATACGGCTGAGCAGGTTGTACAGGGTCGCCTCGGCGTCGCCGCTGCCGCGATGAACACGGATGGCGCTGTTCAGGAAATGCGCCGGCCAGAACCGCAAGGCGCCGGTCTGCATGAACCGGCACACGTCGGGGTGCGCCGTGTGATCGCTCAACCAGGCGCCATGGGTTCGTACGCTCATCCCCCACTCCAACTTCGTGCCGCCGCCCTGGCAGCACTCGATGTAGAGGTCGGGAAACTCCTCCCGCAAGACATCCATGACGCGCCACAGGCCCTGCACATAGGCGAAGGCCAGTTTGCCGGAGGGATCCCGTTCGTAGATGTAACTCTCGGGTTCCAGGAACTCAAAGCGCATCCACGTCAAGCGCCAGCGCCGGATCCAGCCCCGGATGAGCTCCAGCGCCGCCTCCTGGGCTTCCGGTAGTTCGAAGCGAAGGTAACCGCCGCCGTGCCCGTCCGGATGAAACAGTCCCGGATAGCGCCGGATCATCTCGGTGTCGGCCGCCGCGCGCTGGACTTGATGCCAGATGCCGAATCCCATGCCCAGCGCCCGGACATGGTCGCTCAACTCCTCAATGCCGCGCGGAAACTTGGCGGGATCCGGCGTAAACCAGTTGCCGATGCCGTCCTGCCACTGCGTCCGGCACGCGTACCAGGAGGCGTCGAGGCAGAAATACTCGCACCCCAGCCCGGCCGCGCGGTCGGCCTGCCGCTTCAGGTCAAGCACGTCAAACCCCTCGTGGATGCCGAACCAATGGTCGTAGGACACAGGCGGCAGCGGCACGGCGCCGTTCAGCCGGGCCGAGAGACGATCCCGCGTGTAAGTCCGCAGAGCGTCATCCGCCGCATCCCAGTCGGCGCCTTCGAAGAAGACCATATGCACGGTCGGCAGGCGCAGTTCCTCGCCCGGCGCAAGTTCAAAAGACGTGAGCCCGACATTGCCCTGCACCACAAAAGACGGCCGCGGTTCGCCCTTGTAACAGTGGCTCGCCCACCCCGCCTCCAGATACCAGCGCGACGACCATTCGAAGCCGACGGCGAATCCGGTCAACTTGCCGTTCCGACGCACCGCAAACTGGAGGATGGGCACGTGCTCGCCGGCCGAACCCAGGGTGCTGCTTTGGATCCGTACCGGTTTGCAGTGGTCATGCGTCAGGAACTGCTCCTCGCTGACACGAAACGCGCGCGGCGGATAAACCCCGTCATAATGGTATGAGCCTGACAGGTGCCGCACCACGGGGCCGTCCTTGGCCGGATTCACGTCCATCGGGATATGAAGCGGCAAGACCTTAAGCCCTTTGAGAGGGGCGCTGCCCCGGTTGCGGAGCGTGGACGACCAGGACATGGCCCCGGGCTGGGTCGTCGTGTTGGCCTCAACCGTGACGCTCAAGTCAC
>CAZTAJ010000199.1:0-5259 GCA_964611575.1 uncultured Verrucomicrobiota bacterium | reverse complement strand
TCGCCGCCGTCGTTCTTCAGCATTGGGCGGATCTGCTTGTCGAGCGTCTGCTCGATCAGCCGGATCTTCTCGATGGTCGTCAGTTTGCGCGCGGCCTGGACGCCCGTCTTGCGTTCAGCCTCCACCCGTTCTCGCGCCACGCGCTCGACGATCGCCTCGATCGCGCCCTTGCACTTGCCGCAGCCGCCGCCGGCCTTGGTGTAGTTCGTCACCTGCTCGACGGTCGTCAGGCGGTTCTCGCGCGTGACCCGCTCGATTTCCTCCTCGGTCACGCCAAAACAGTTGCAGACGACCTTGCCGGACAGGATCTTCTTCTTGCCCTGCCGGCCGCTGCGGTAACTCTCGATCGCCGCCTCAAGCGCCTCCCGGCCCATGACGGAGCAATGCATCTTCTGTTCGGGCAGGCCGCCGAGATAGTCGGCGATATCCTGGTTGGTCACCCGGCCGGCTTCGTCGAGGGTCATGCCCTTGACCATTTCGGTCAGCGCCGACGACGACGCGATGGCGCTCGCGCAGCCGAAGGTCTGGAACTTGACGGCCGCGATGCGCCCGTCCTTGTCCAGTTTGAAGTAGAGCTTCAAGGCATCGCCGCAGGCGAGCGACCCCACTTCGCCGACCCCGTCGGCATCCTCGATGATGCCGACGTTCCGCGGATTCCTGAAATGATCCAGCACTTTGCCGGTGTAGTCCCACATGGTCGAACCCTTCCGGGGCGTCAGGCCCCATGACTCAACACGCCGCCCGTCGATCCGGCGGCCGCCCATCTCGTCCTCACGTCTGCCGCAGGTTACCGGCCCTCGCCGGGAATCGCGGCCGTGTCCTGCTTGATCTTCGCGTATTCAGGCGAGTCTTCGCGGAAACCGGCCAGGGCCTTCGCATACGCGCCGCGCGCTTCCTGGTACGCCTTGGCGGCGCCGTCCTTGTCGCCGTCCGCCGCGAGAATGTCCCCGATCCGCTTGGCATTGAGTCCGAGGATCATGTCTTTCGTGACGCGGGTGCCCGTCACCGGGTCGACCTGGTCGGTCGTGTCCTGCGCAATGACGTTCATGAACTCGCGAAAATGCGCCACGGCCTCCCGGGGCTTGCCCTGTTGCAGGCAGAGGTGCGCCTTAATCTTTGCGGTCAGCGACAGGGTCCACTTCGCGTCATGGCCGGGGATGCCCTGTTCCACGATCACGAGGGCGTCCGCGAACCGGTCGAGATAGAAACACAGGTCGAGCATCGTTCCGGACAGCCGCGCCCGGTCCTCACCCTGCACTTCCGGCGCCAGCGCCCGGCAGAACTCCAGCAACGGGAGGAAGTCCGCCTTGGTCCCCTGCTCCATGATGGTCTTGTAGTGGCGATCGATTTGCCTCGCCACGAATTCGGCCGAAAAACCGTCCTTCCGGATCGCGGCCAACCGGTCGATGATCCCAGTGACCACCCCGTCGCCCTGGACATTGCCGACCCACAAACCGGCCGCCGAATCCCGCAGCGTGGCGCGGTCCTTCACCGTGTCCACCACAAACCGGCACAACGCATCGGCATCCTTGACCTCCCCGGCCTTGGTCGTCGCCTGGAACAGGCGATACATCACGGCGGAGGCCTCATTGTCCGACAATCCGCTGACCTGGCCCTTGAAGAACGTGATCGCCTCGGCCCGTTTCCCCTGGGCGAGCAACAGATCGACGCGCAGACGGGTCACCAGGCCGGTGCGCGCCTGCGAGGCGGGGCCGCCGGATGCCAGCTTGACGATGGCCTCGGCGCGCTCCAGGGCCTTCGCCCCCATCGCGACATTGAAACGCCGTTCGATCAGGCCGAACCCGGCGGCCTCCGACAAGCGGGCCAGGTAATCCGGCAGGGCCGCGATCAGATCCGCCATCGCCCCCCGTGCCTCCAACGCCCTGCAATGGTATTCGGCGACTGTGGCCAGCGCTTCCTCCGGCAGCCCCAGCGTCCGCAGCCGACTGCACCATGCCGCGAGATCCTCTAAACGACCGGCATTGAAGAGCGCTTCCTCGATCAGGCCGACCACGCTGCCTGCCTCGGCGGGATTCCGGCGCAGGGCGTCATTGAACAGGGCCTGGGCCGCCTCCACGCGGTTCGTCGAAAGATGAATCTGAACCATGGCGCCCAGCAGTTGCGGCCGGAAGGATTCGCACGCCTGGTCGTCGTAAGTCCGCTGGAGCGCCGCCACGGCGCCATCCACATTGCCTTGTTCCATCAGGCTGCGGGCCTGGTCCATGGCCTTCTGAACAATCACGTCCGGCCCCCGCCGGCACGCGGTGCCCGCCAATGCCACGACAACCGCCATCAACACGATTCCCATCCCGGTTCGCTTTGTCATGTGGACCCTCACTGCAACGGTGTTCGATCGGCGCCACCCTGGCGCCTGCATTAAAGTTTGGACTATAGCAGGTTGCCACGTCTCCCTCAACCGCCGTCTCGTCAGAACCCCGACGCGCCGGGCGGCTTCCGGGGTGCGGGATGGGCGCAAAGCTACTCCGGAATCATTTGACGGGATTGACAGGATTATACAGGATTTCAGGGCAGCAAACGGAGGGGAAGGACATCTGCTGACAACGGCAACCCAAATCCTGTCCAATCCTGTGAATCCCGTCTAATATAGACGGTTCGAGCCAAATCGACGGGTGAGCGGAAGACCCGCAGAACTCCCGCGTTGCCCGTGCGGGATTGGCTTGTTTGGCGGATATTCCAACCCTATACTGGCTCGTCATTCGCTCACACCAGGGAGAAAACCATGACGACCAACAGCGACCAGATCAAGTCGGGGGTTGAACACGCACCGCACCGCAGCCTGCTCCGCGCCGCGGGTTTGAAAGCGGCCGATTTCGGCAAACCGTTCATCGCCGTCTGCAATTCGTTCGACGAGATCATTCCCGGCCATGTGCACCTGAACAAGGTGGCCGACCTCATCAAGAAGGAGATCCGGAAGGCCGGCGGCGTGCCATTCGAGTTCAACACCATCGGCATCTGCGACGGGATCGCCATGGGCCACACCGGCATGAAGTATTCCCTGCCCAGCCGCGAACTGATCGCCGACTGTGTCGAGTCCATGCTCAAGGCGCACTGCTTCGACGGCGTCATTTGCATCCCGAACTGCGACAAGATCGTGCCGGGCATGCTGATGGGCATCCTGCGCGCAAACGTCCCGGGCCTGATGGTCAGCGGCGGCCCCATGGCCGCCGGCCGTCTGCCGGACGGCAAGGTGGTCGACTTGATCAGCGTGTTCGAGGGCGTGGCCGCCCACAAACAGGGCAAGCTGAACGACGCCGGGTTGCAGACGCTGGAGGAATGCGCCTGTCCCGGCTGCGGCTCCTGTTCCGGCATGTTCACGGCGAATTCCATGAACTGCCTGTGCGAAGCCATCGGCATCGCCCTGCCCGGCAACGGCACCATTCTCGCCATCGATCCGTGCCGTAAGAAACTGTACCGCCAGGCGGCCCGGCAGATCGTGGCCCTCGCCAAGGCCGGCGGCCCCCGGCCCCGCGACATCGTGACCCAGCAGGCGCTCGATAACGCCTTCGCCGTCGATATGGCCATGGGCGGCAGCACGAACACCGTGCTGCACGCACTGGCCATCGCGCACGAAGCCGGCGTGAACTACGACTTGAACCGCATCAACCTGATCTCCCAGAAGTGCCCGAACATCTGCAAGGTGGCGCCGTCATCCAGGTTTCACATGGAGGACGTCGACCGCGCCGGGGGCATCAGCGCCATCATCCGCGAAATCGGCCAGATCCCGGGGCTCCTCCATCGCGAGGCGATCACGGTGACCGGTAAGAGTTTCTGGGCCAACACGGCTCGCGCGAAGATTCTCGATCCGGAGGTCATCCATCCCCTCGCCAACCCGTACTCCAAGGACGGCGGGCTGACGATCCTCTACGGCAACCTGGCCGAGGGCGGAGCGGTCGTGAAGAAAGCCGGTGTGGCGCCGAACATGCTGGTATTCCGCGGCCCGGCCGTGATCTTCGATTCCCAAGAGGAAGCGGGCGAAGGCATCCTGGCCGGCAAGGTGAAGGCCGGCGACTGCGTGGTGATCCGCTACGAAGGCCCGCGCGGCGGGCCGGGCATGCAGGAAATGCTCTCGCCCACGTCCTACATCATGGGCCAGGGTCTCGGCGAAAGCGTGGCCCTCATCACCGACGGGCGTTTCTCCGGCGGCACGCGCGGGGCCTGCATCGGCCACATCTCGCCCGAGGCGGCGGCGGGCGGACTGATCGGCCTGCTGGAACCGGGCGACATGATTTCCATCGACATCACACGGCACACGCTGGAAGCGGAGTTGTCGAAGGAGACCATCGAGCAACGCCGGGCCCGTGCCAAGCCGCATACGCCCCGCGTAACCACCGGTTACCTCAAGCGCTATTCCCAACTCGTGACCAGCGCCGGCACCGGCGCGGTGCTGATGTAGGGGTGAAGAGGAGCCAGAATTCAGGAGTCAGAATTCAGAACACTGGCGTCCCATAGAGCCGCCAAGGCTGAAGGGGTTTAGGTACAGCCTTCAGCCTATAGCCTACAGTCTTGGCTTTCGCCCTCATTCTGACCTCTGACCTCTGACTTCTGACTTCTGACCTCTGTTTCCAGCAAGGATCCCAGCGCCTCGAACGGGTTGACGATTGGGGATCGTTCCCGGGGGTCGATGACGGCGGCGCCATCGCCCATGGTCTTCAGGCTGTCCGGGGCGTGCTCGTCGTCATGGCAGTAGATGCAGAGCAACTCCCAGTTACTGCCGTCATTCGGGTTGTTGTCGTGATTGAAATCCTTGTGGTGCACAGTCAGTTCATTCAGGCGTTTGCCCTCGAACTCCCGTGCGCACCTGGCGCACACATGGGGGAACAATTTGAGCGCCCGCATGCGGTAGCCCTGTTGCCGCTGGTCGACATCGCGCCGCAGTTCGGCCAGCAAGCGCGTCTTCCGTGCCTCATCGGATTCCTTCTGCATGGTCATTCCACCCCTCGGCTGTTCCTCCGCGATCAACAGCATGTCGGGTACACTCTGTCCAACGTGCGCGCCTTTCGCAAGCGTGTTGTTGGGTCGCTGGCCTGAGATCCACATCCCGATGGTCTTTTCTATTGCAATGGGGTTTGGGTCCGCCTATAGTGTCTGCCGCTCGACCGACGGCATGCAGTTATGATGGGTGTAACGGTAGAGCAGCGTGTTCTTTTGGATGTCACTGCGGGGTGGAGCAGCCCGGTAGCTCGTCAGGCTCATAACCTGAAGGTCGTTGGTTCAAATCCAACCCCCGCTACCAATTTC
>CAZTAJ010000198.1:0-5299 GCA_964611575.1 uncultured Verrucomicrobiota bacterium | reverse complement strand
GCGCGGTCCGCCGGAGAGCAACGCGCCCTCGTGTTTCCAGGTCAGGCCCTTGTCGGGACTGCTGGCCAGGTGGATCTCGCGAAGGACGATGTTGTGCTGTTCCTGCCGGTGCTCGACCTCAAAGTGGATGGGCGCGTAGAGGGTCTTGCCCTCCGCGTCGTACCACATGCCGCCGAGCAGGTAGGCGCCCTTCGGGAGGGTGGCGGCGCCATCGGGCTGGCGCACGGCGTTCTCGATGGTGGTCCCCTTGAAACGGAACACCGGCCCACGATAGCCGTTCTTGTACATGATCCAGTATTCCCCGTCGATCATGACGGGGCTGTAGGGGAAATCCATATCCACCGGGTTCCGTTGACTCATATAGTCAGGAAGACTTGCCATCTTCTCTTCGGCCATGGTGATGGTGAACGGCAGATTGCCGGACTGGCGAGACAAATCGGTGGCTTTCACGTCCCGATTCGTGTCCTGCTTCGGCGGTTCGGCGGCCCACGCCGTCAGGGCCAGGCACAGTGTGGTAAGCATTGCTACTGACGTTGCCTTTGTGCGTGCGTTCATCCTCTTCTCCTTGCGGTGGTTGCCGCGGTTGGGGTTGCTGTTCATGACGTTTGTTTCCTTCTGGACCGTGTTGTGGATTCTCGTGTTTGTCTGCATGTTCCTGTCTTTTCAGTACGTCGCCGTCACGACCACTTGGCCGTAGTAGGTGGGCGACTTCTTCACACTGATCTTCTTGCCCTGTTCCAGCCAGGCACGAGGGGTGGCGCGGGCTAACCAGGGCGTGTCGTGCAGTTCCATGACCAGCATGTTGCGCAGGCATTCCATCACGAAGCCTGAACTGTTCCCAACCACTTACTTCACGGCCTCTGGGGGCAGATACGGTTTGTCCGGGTCGCCGATGCACCAGAGGTAGTCTGTATCACGAGCGTAGAGCCGGTTACCGAAGCACGTTAGGCCCGTCCAGCCTCCGCCGATTTCCGGCTTGCCCAGAAAGGCAATATGCCGTTCCAGCACTTCGCCTGCCGGTTTGGGCGGCAGCAGCACGCCGCTGCCCACCGGCTTCAGATCGGGCAAACTCACGACCGTGTACGTGTAGCCGACGCTGCCGCGGAAGGTGATCTTGCCGTCGCCGGCCGCCAGTCCGGTGCTATAGCCTTGGGGCGGCGGGCCCTTGGCCGTCACCTTGCCCGTGAGGATGTCCAAGGCAATCTGGCCGATATCCTTCACAGGGCCGGCGATCAAGTAGCCGCCCACCACGATCAGGTTAGGATTGCGAGGGTCGCACCCGCCCTCGTTGCGCCAGCGCATCTCCTGATGGAGGACATTACCTTTGAGTTGTAGTTTGATGCCGTAAACCCAGCCTGCATGGTTCTGGCAGAAGAGCGTATCGCCCTGGGCCGTCCAACTATTGTACGTGGACGATGGTGTCCCCGGACCTTCCTCACCGGGTTTGGGCATGGTGACTTGTCCCAGCATCGCGCCATCGGAAACGCGAACCACCATGCCATGTCCGCTCACCACCACCGTGACCAGGGGCGCATCGGCCGACGTGGTCGTCGGGATGCGCATGACCACCGGCGTGCCGCCGGGCGAGAAGTGCCCATCATAGCCGGGGTACTGCGGGTCCTTCTTGCGCGTGGCCGCCGGAATCACCGGTGCGGCCGTCTTAAAGACAATGCGCCCGCTGGCCTTGTCCAGGCCCAGCATGGCGGCGCCGTCGCGATCGTAGTAAACCAGTTTGTCCTCGGCCAGCACCGGCGAGGCGATGTTGTAGTGCACCGGATTCATATGGCAGCCCAAGCCGCTGTGAAGAGGCTTGGCTCCCAGGTCTGTGACCCACAGGCGCTTGCCGTCCAGGTCGAAGCAGGCGGCGGCGCTCAGGGCGGTGACGGCGTAGACGTGGCGCCCATCGCTGACGACCGAACCCATGACGCTGCCGTACCACGGGGCTTCGCTGGTCCAACCCTGGTACCAGTAATAGCGGTTCTCCACGCATTTTTTGAAATTAGCTGCCCCGTCGCCCAGGTCTTCGCCCAGGCCATAGCGGCCGCGTGTGCCGCCGCCCACGCCCATGCCTTGTGCGGGCGCCATGTTCAAACCATCGGCCTTGGCTTGGGCGACGAGTTGGGCCTGCTCGGGACTGACGGGCATGGTGTCGGTGCTGCCTTTCTTCCCTGAGGCGCCAGCCTTCCAGGCATGGAGCGAGTTATCCCAATACAACTTGTTCCACCAACCCATGTACTTGCGCCAGCGCGCCAGTTCCTTGGCGCGGCATTCTTTCCCGATGGCAGCCTGATCCTGCGGCCAGGCGTCCATGTGATCCACCTCCTTCTGCCAGAGGATCTTACCGTCCTTGGCATCCAGGCAGACCAGCAGTGGGGCGTTGGACTTCCAACCTTCGTTGCACAAGACAAAGACCTTGTCACCCACGGCGATCGGCGCGTTGTTGCCCCAGTTGGGCAACAGGGTGCGCCAGACGATGTTCTTGCGCATGCCCGGCTTGAACGTCGCCGGAATGCGCATTTTCTTATTCTGAAGCTCCTCGGCAGTGTAATCCTCGGCGATGTCAGCGAAGGAGGTGACCAGGTCCTTGGCCGGGAACACGCCACTGCCGTCCACGCCACGCCAACTATACGGCGGCTGCAATGGCTGGTCGGCGCCGCTCGCCATTGCCAGAGAGCATACCGTGAAGATTCCGATGGGGACAAGACGCATCAGCATCTTTCGGTAAGAAAGGGGCACGCCCTTGATCTTCGCGGTTAGGGCTCCGTACCCCGCGATCCAGTCTTTGTTGCCGGTCCGTTTGTTGGTGTTCATCTGCTTCTCCCTGAGGTTATTGCCGTGGTTGGGGTTGATGTTCATGGCCTGTCCTTGTTTCTGG
Organism: uncultured Verrucomicrobiota bacterium; assembly: GCA_964611575.1. Taxonomy (GTDB): domain Bacteria; phylum Verrucomicrobiota; class Kiritimatiellia; order CAIKKV01; family CAITUY01; genus CAITUY01. The sequence goes on along the minus strand of CAZTAJ010000198.1, from coordinate 2,424 downwards.
TTCGTGTCGTGGACTGCGCTGAGGGTAACCGGAGTGACTCACTCCTTCTTTCTCAGGTCGTAACAGTAGATGCCGTCGCCGCCGCGCAGGAAGACCCGGCCGTCCACGACGGGAGCAATGATGGGTTGCGAGTTGTAGGCGGATGTATTGGTGTGAGGAGGATGCCAGAGCGGGCCGAGGTTCTTCAGAGTGCGGTCGAGAAAGATATAGTTGGCAAGGCCATGCTGGCCTTCGGGGATGAGCAGGAACCGGTCGCCCACCACGCCGAGCCACGGGTTGGAACCGGGACCGTAATCGCCGCCTTTCAATTCACCGACCTGTTTGCCCGTGATGATGTCCAGGATCCGGATGTAGGCGGCGCCAAGCAGATAGGCTTTGCCGTCGGCCACCGTGATCGGGAGGTTCTCGTCATTCTGGATGGGTTGATCGCGCCAGATCTCGCTCAGGCCGGTCTCGGTGAGTTTGAAACCGGCGACCTGGGGTTTGGCGCCTTTTTCGAACTTGGGCACGGCAACCAGGACGTCGCCGCTGATGACCGCGTCCAGCGGCGCGGCGGCGTTCAGGCCCAGGCCTTGTTGCCAGATCTGTTTGCCGTCGGCGGGATCCAGGCAGAACACTTGACCCTGGTAACCTTGGATCACCACGATCCGGTCCTTGCCGTCCTTGGTCCAGCGCACCAGATACCCTTCGGGCAGTTTCCACTTCTCCTGGCCGCTTGCCGGATCCAGACCGCTGCCGGCCCAAAGCAGCGTGCCGCCCAACAGCACCGGCGATGGATTGGCCGGGCCGAGGTTCTTGCCTGAAGGGCGTTTCGCGGCCGGGTCGAACTTCGCCGGCGATTCCCACTTGAGTTTGCCGGTCGCGCGATCCAGCGCGTAGAGTCGGGATTCGATGTTGGGCACGTAAATCGTGTCGCCGGCAACCAAGGGCACCGGGGACGGGGCGCGATTCTTGTGGGTCTGGACGTTGACGGAACGCAGCGGCAACACCGTAGTCCACTTCGTCGCGCCGGTGGCGGCATCGATGGCCACGATGACGTCGTCGGCCAGGGGCCGCACATGATTGAGAACCCAGTTCTTCTCCCGTTCGTTGGCCTTGACCTCCTCCATCTGGGCTTTGAAATCCTTGGTCTTGAAGTTGGCTGCCCAATATGGGTGCCCCTCGGTCGCAGGCGGCGAGTCCTGATTGGGCTGGTAGAAGTAGATGTACACGGTGCCATCGGCGACCACGGGCGAACTGCCGCCGCCGCCGTTGCCGCTCTTGAGCGCGCGGGTCATGTACCGGCTGTCGGGCGCATTGCCGTAGCCAGTTAGCACATAGACCTCACTGCGCCACAGAGGCTTGGCCTGGGCGAAATCGTCGACCAGTTTCGGCTGCGGCTGGCTGGCCATGTCCAGGGTCGGCCCCCAGAAACTCGGCCAAGCCCCTGTAGGGGCCACGGCCTCGCCCTTGGTCTGCCAGGTGCCAATCACCGGTCCCTTGCCGGACTTGTAGGCCGTGCCGGTCATGTCGAGTTCATAGGTGCCGGTGATCTTGTCGGCTTCGACCTTCAGGTCGAGCGTGAGCCAAGCCGAGACACACACCGAACGAATGTGGACCTTGCCGGTGATGGCCGTGTCCTTGCGGGTGACGGTGGACTCCTCCAGGTGCAATCGTTTGTCGCCATCCTGCGGGGTGACAAACCAGAAGTTGGCGAGTTTGCCGTCACGAAAGCCCAGGAACAACGGATGCGCCCCGCCGCTCAGTCCTGTTGGCAACTCCAATCGGGCAATGGCATAGTCGCCCTTGGGTTGGATGGTTTGGGGTGTGGTGATGACCTCGCCGCGGACGTTTGCAGCCAGCGAGATGATCAGACCGAGTGTGCATAGTCGCTTCATGGTTTCTTTCCTTTCTTTCAGTACTGGGCCGTCACGGTGACGGTGCCGGTCAGGCCCTTCAGGGTGATGGTTTCCTTGTCCTTGTCATACGAGGTCCACGGTTTGCCGTTGACTGTAACAGTTTTGATCGGCGCGGATTTGGGATGGCGGAAACGCAGGACCACTTCTTTGGGCGCTTTGCGGGTCGGCATTTCGATGGTGGCGTTGATCTTGCCGTTATCCACGTCCGAGACGATTTCGTAGGCCACCGTGCCGAAGGGCGTGGGAGCGTTCTTGACGCTGATCTTCTTGCCTTGTTCCAGCCAGGCGCGGGGTGTGGCCCGGGCGAGCCAGAGTGCGTCGCCGTCTTCCCAGACCAGCAGGTTGCGCAGGCATTCCATCACGAAGGCCGAACTGTTGGAGTTGTTACCAAGTTTGTCGTCGGCGGCTTTGGCAAACGCATCCAAACGGATGTTGCCACCATGGAGGTGTTCTGTGAAGTAGTACTCGCCGTTTTGCGGCACGACGTACCCCGCGAAGTTCACCATGAAGGTGCGCAGGAAGTTCT
>CAZTAJ010000197.1:0-5327 GCA_964611575.1 uncultured Verrucomicrobiota bacterium | reverse complement strand
CCGTTCGTGCCGCCAGAACAGGTAAAACCATGAACCGACGCTATCTTTCCCTGTTGAAAGAACCGTACCAGTCTGGCCGGCCCGGCGCTAGCGGCAGTCGGTGCGTGACAGTTTCGACGGCAGGGACTCTCCGAACAGCAACCAAGCAAACGCCATGAACAACAACCCCAACCACGGCAACAACCGCAAAGAGAAGCCGATGAACGCAATCTCCAAGACAGTGTCAGTCGCAGTGCTCGTCGCACTGGGTTTGGCAGTGGCCAGTAGCGCCTTGTGCGCGGAGGAACCGATGAAACAACCGACGACATCCAACACCTCGAACCCCGCCGCCAAGGTCGCCGACGCATTTCAGCCGGTGGACCTGCGGCGGTCGCTCAATGGTACATGGAAGATCGTGGCGGACAGAGGAGATGCGGGGTTGAAGGCGCAGTGGTGGGCGCCAGCGACCTTTCCGGCAAGGGAGGCCAAGGCGATTGAGGTGCCCGGGAACACCTGGGAGGCGCTGCCGGACTACAACGGCGTGGCCTGGTATCTGCGCACATTCGATCTGACGGTGCCTCCGGCGGCCGGCCGTCGCTCCTTCCTGCGCTTTGGAGCTGTGCAGTACCTGTGCCGGGCGTGGCTCAACGGATCGGAACTCGGCGCTCATGAGGGCGGCGAGGGCCCCTTCGAGTTCGAGGTCACCGGCAAACTCGCGGCCGGGACCAACACGGTGATCCTGCGCGTCGAGAATCCGCCCGGCGTCTTCCGCAACGGCAAGGTGCCGGTCGCCTACGACAACGGCGGCGTCAACGGCCATGTCGAACTGATCGAACAGCCCCGCCTGCGCATCGCCGATGTGTATGCCAAGCCGGATCCCGCGACGGGCGCGATCGCGGTAGAAGTCACCTGCGACAACGCGGGCGAACCGGCCACGTTGGACCTGCGCGCCACCGTGTTCGAGCGCAAGAGCCGCCGCGAGCGGCATGCCGTTGCCTTTCGCGTGACCGCGCCGGCCGGAAGTAGCGTTCATCATCTGGCCTTGCGGGTCGAAGCGCCGCACAAGTGGGATCTGGACGACCCCTTCCTGTACACCGTCGTTGTGCGCGCAGCGGCCAACGGCGACGAGGATATCCATCGGATTGAACGGCTGGGATTCCGCGATTTCCGCATCGTGGATGGCTTCTTCCATCTCAACGGCCGCCGCATCTTCCTGAAATGCTGTCATCACAACCGATATGACCCCGTGCGCGGACAAGGCGTGGCGCGAGACATGACCTGGCTTGGCGTGGATGCCGAGAGGCTGAAGGCGGCCGGCTTCAATGCATTTCGCGCGATCGTTTCCGCCTTCCTGCCGGAACAACTCGCCATCGCCGACGAAGTCGGCCTGCTCATGTACAGCGAGCACGCCGGTTCCTGGCTCCTCCGGGACAAGTCCAAGTACCGCATCGAGTTGCTTGATCTCTTGCGGCGCGACCGTCACTCCCCCAGCCTCGTGATCTGGGGACTGCTCAACGAGATTGATGGCCGCAGTCCCGGCGTGTATCCGGTGGCACGCGACACCCTTCCGCTGATTCGGGCCGTGGATGACACCCGCATGGTCTTTCTGAGCAGCGGCCGCTGGGATCGCGATTTGGTCAACGGCTCGGCGTCGAATCCCGGTTCGACGACATGGGACGTCTTCCTCGGGGGCGAGGGGCCGCATCCGAAACCAACCGGCATGTTGCCGGAAATGAATCCGGGCGGCGGTGTCCCGGCAGGCGGTTTCATTGACGGGGCCGGGGACATCCACGTGTACAACACGTATCCGACTTCATGGACCTTCCTCAACGTCTTCCGAACCTTCGCCGCCGCAACGCGGCCGGTCTTCGTATCCGAGGGCGGCAACGGCAGCGTGTTCGATTGCTTCACGGAACAGCGCAAACTCGCGGAAGCCAAGGCTCCCGCTTCGGCGCAGGCGTGGAAGTGGGCCACCCCGCGCGTCCAACGCCTGGAATCGCTGTGGCAGCGTTATGGGTTGGCCGAGGCGTACCCTGAAATCCCGGCCATGATCGCTGACAGTCAGCGCAATGCTGCCTGCGAACGGGATCTGTTCACCCGGGCCATTCGTGCCAATCCGCAGTTCTGCGGCTACAGTCTGACCAGCATGACCGATGCCTGGGGTGCGGGCGAGGGCATCTGGGACAACTTCCGGGACTGGAAGGCCGGGCACCGGGAGGTGATCACCGCCGGGTGGGCGCACACGCGCTTCTGCCTCTTTGTCAACCCGACGCCGATCGCCTCCGGAAAACCCTTTCGGGTGGTCGTCGCGTTGGCCGACGAGGATCGTCTGCCGGCGGGCGCCCGCCAGGTGACGTTGCGTGTGCGGGACAGCGCCGGCGTGGAGCACTGGACCAAGACCGTGCCGCTGACACTGGGCGCGCCCGGCAAGCGTCCGCTGGCAACGGTCGTGTTCGATGAGGATCTGCCGGCCCTGCCGCTTGCCGAGGGTCGCGCCGCGATCCAAGCCGTACTCGACAACGCCGGCGCCTTGCCCGGCGGCGAGATCCAGGCACCCGTCTATGAGGCCGCGCGGCACCCGAAGATTACCGGAGACGTCCAGGTCATCGGCCTCGGCGCTCCGGCGCGCGCCCTTCTGTCCTCGCGCGGCGCGAACGTCCGGGACCACGACCCAAACAGAGTCGCCGATCGCATGGTAATCGTCTGCGGTTCCGAACTCCCCGCCGGATGGAAGGCCCAATCCTGGCGCGGCGTTTATGCCCAGGTGGCGCGTGGCGCCCACCTGCTCGTGATGGGACACCAGGCGTTAGACGGCGGCAAAGGCCCCACGCATTTCCTGGCCATTGCGCAGAAGGGCAAACTGGTGGGCGGACTGGATGCGGCACTCTACCATCGCGAAACGATCGCAAGACCCGGCACCGCGTTCGCCGGACTGCCGGCGGGTCTTTTGACCTCCGAGACCTACGGACGCCTCCTCTACAGTCTGCGCGCGATTGGCGGGGCCGCGCCGGCGGACGCCACGCTGGCCGTGAGTTTCAATGACAGCGGCATGGGCGGGTTCGACGACGGCGTGGTGATCGGAACCTGGGGCCATGGCGCCGGGCGAATCACCGTGTGCATGCTGGACGTGATTCCCCAACTTGGTTCGCCGGTCGCGGATCGCCTGTTCCTCAATCTCGTACGCCACGCGCAAGCCGGCGCGGTGGAACTCAAACCGATACCACCCGGCCACGAGGCCCAACTCGACGCACTCGGCATCAAGGACTGACGAGAAGACTCATGAACCGATGGCCGGAGATGGCAGTCTTGGCAGGAGCGCCGATCAGTTCGATGTGCCCAAGAGCGGCAGAACGGTCAGGATGAACGGCGTTTGGGAGATAATCGCATGGAAACCAAAGTGGACAACAACCCCAACTGCGGCAACATCCGCAAGGAGAAGCCGATGAACGCAATCACCAAGACAGTGTCAGTCGCAGTGCTCGTCGCACTGGGTTTGACGTTGAAGACCTGGGCGGCCGAACCGCCGAAGGTCGGCGCAACGCCGCAGGAACAGGGGAAGATCACGCACGACTGGCCGTGCTACACGGGCCCCGAGGGCACCTTTGCCGACCCGTCGAAGGTGCCGCTTTTGGAGGATTTCAGCCGCGCCAAACTGGTCTGGGTCAGCGAACACGCGGACCTGGGTTGGGGCAAGACCTACTCGGGAGGCGGCACCGCCCACTATCCGAAGACCATGGCCCCCAGCGGGAGCGGGAGTCTTATCGTCGCCGGCGGCCTGGTGATTGCGGGGTACTTCAGTCCCAAGAACAGCGCGGACGCCGACGACGTCATCCTGGCGCTGGACGCCGCTACTGGGAAAACTCGTTGGAAACAGGTGTTTGACGGCAAGGGCGCCAACCGAGGCGGGGGGAAGCACAACATTTATGGCCCGACGCCCGCCGCGGCGGATGGCAAGGTTTACCACCTGGGCACCACCGGCCGCCTCTACGCGGTGGACCTGGCCACCGGCAAACCGGCGTGGGAATCGGATCTCGGCGAGATCCACAAGGACCTCGAAGCGCTGAAGGCAAAGGCCCCGGTCAACGAGAACCGAATCGACGGCCTGTGGCGAGAGAAGAAGACCCCCTCGATGTGCAACCCGCTGATCGTGATTGATGGCGTCGTGATGGTCCCGGTGGGCGGCTCGCTCTTCGGTTTCGATGGCGCCGCTGGCAAACTGCTCTGGCAAATCAAGAGCGCCGGCGCCGTCCCCTGCCCGGCGAAACTCGACGGCAAGATGTACGCGCTTATACAGGAATCTGCTCACATGCAGTTGATCCAGCCAAAGACGGGCGAGGTTTTCTGGAAGGAGTTCCTGGGTGCGGGGTTTCCTTGCGTCATCGTCGCCGACGGCCGGGCCTTTGTGCCGCGCGCCAAATCGCCAGTCGCGGGCAAGACCCTTGCCAAGGATGAGCGGCCGCTCCTCTCCGCCTTCGCCCTAAACCAGACTGGCGCCAATCTACTCTGGCAATCGGATTTTCCAATGGATGGCGATGCCTGGCACGCCTATCGAGACGGGGTGATCTACGCCTGCAATTCCATGAAGCCGGGCGTGGAGTGCAAGATCAAAGCATTCAAGGCAGAGGATGGGACGGTCCTCGGTCAGTTCGACGACCAGGGGGGCGACCGCGGGCGTTTTCACCTCTGGGGCGACCGCCTCGTGGTGGTCGGCGACAATCACCACGAGTCGATAGGTTCGAAATGCTATTACTGGCCTTTGACGCCAGGCGTGACGGACTTGAAGAAGTCTGGGAAACCATACTCGCCTCGCGTAGTCCCCCCTTATGTTGGAGTCTGCGGATACGAAGTTCTGATGCGCGACCCCTTTGCCGACGGTCATCAATTCACCCGGGCGATCGACAAGGAAAAGGCCGTGGGTGTGATCATGTGTTGGGATTTGCGGGCACGACAGGAAGAGACCAAACCATGAACCTAAAAAACGCAGTTGGAAACATCCAATCGTTCACACAGAGGACACAGAGAGCCGCAGAGAAACACAGAGAAGACCATGAAAAACTGGACTTTCATGATGATTGAGCGTTCTGGTACCGGTCGAATTTCATGCGAAGAAATCCTCACCCAAAAGGTGACACTATTTCTGAAGAGAAATATGCCTCATCGAATGAATAATCTCTTGTACACTGATTTTCAATTTCTTCTTATGGCAGAAAGAAATTTCCAACAACCATTCTCTCACGGAGGCACGGAGGGCACGGAGGAAAGACAAGAATCCGGGATTTGGTTTTGGTTGTTCCTCCGCGAGCAATTGGCTGTTGGTTTTCTGACTTGGCTTTTCTCTCCGTGCCTCC
>CAZTAJ010000196.1:0-5383 GCA_964611575.1 uncultured Verrucomicrobiota bacterium | reverse complement strand
AACCGCTCCTCCAGTTTGGTGCGGAAGCCTTCCCGCAACATCCGCAGAAACTCCGGCGAGTACCGCTCTTCGGGCGAATCAATCTTGATCTCCGGATGGCGTTTGGAAAAGATCTCCCTCGCCCCCTCGATGCCGCTGAAGACCGACTGGTAGCCCAGCATCAGCACTTTCCCGTCGCGCCGGGCGAGCTTGGGGCTGTTTCCGTGCTTCTTCAGAATGTAGTCGATCGCCTCAACGCTCTTGTCCAGGCCGCTGAGCGCCCAGGTGATTTCAAATGGGTAATCCTTCTCCTCGCAGACCTTGAACATGGCATCCATGACCGGAAACACATTGTTGGCGCCGCCGGCGATGGCCATGAACGCAAAGCCGTCAATCCCGGCCCGCATGGCCCGCCGTATGTCCAGGTCGACGCCGGCCTCGATCGTCAGCCGGTCCACGCCGGCCGGCAGCAGGGCCCCCCCCCGCCCGCCTCCGCCAAAGGCATACTCGCCGTTGTCCGAGTCATGCCGAATCTTGGGGACTTGACTACGCGCATATTCCGGGGCGATCCCATAGGTCCCGACCGGGAAGCACCCCATATAGTGGGCGAAGATCTTCTTCGGGCGCTCGTCGAGCTTCGCGCGGCGCGCGGCCCAAGGGTCAGTTCCGCTCTCTTCCGCCGCATGAATCGGGAAAACCGAAAACCCGAGCCAGACCAATATGATACAGGCAAATTGTCTCATGCGTTTCTCCTTGCGTTGATCGTTCTCTTCTTTGGATCAGGTACTCCCTCCCGCAAACTCTCGACTTCCACGATCAGCGGCGACCAGGGGGACATCGCCGGCAACTCGACGCGGCTCCCGCCGGCGACCGTTGCGGCCGGCACCGCTTCCTCGTCGCATGACAGCCCGTAACAGCAGCAGTCCGTAACCGGCAGACTGAAATGCAGTCGCAACGGGGATGTCGGTTCCATCGAGGCATTGATCAACAGCACCGACCAGCGTTCGCCGTCCGTGCGTACGAAGGGACAGATGCGGTAGACATCCTCGACCCAGGCCAGCGGCTCTTCGGGCGCCAGCCAGCCCAGCAGTTGCCGCCATTGGCGGTGCTTGGCGACGCTCTGGGTGAAGGCCCACGGCTGATAGGCCAGCGTGACGACCCGTCCACCCAGGCGGTTGCGAAAAAGCGCAGCGCAGGGTCCCAGCGGTTCCAGCGTCTCCTGGCGGACATGCTCGGCGATGCCCTCCGCACCGTCGGCCAGGATCAGCGTTTGCGCCGGCCCGCGTAAAAAGCCGGTGCGGGCATCGCGCAGGCTGCCGACAATGCCCGCGTTCACCGGATGATCGAGCAGGCGTTCGACCGTGCCGGCGGGATAGGCGGTCCCGAGCGCCACGCCCAGGTGCTCGCCCAACCCACGATCCAGTATCCGCGCGGCCCCACCCGCGTCGACAATGACCGGTCGGCTCAGCAGGGAAAGAAGTTCCTCATCCGTCAGAGCGGTGACCGCCGGCTCGGTCAGGATGGTTACGGCCGCGCCGCTCGGATCGCTGGTGAAGGGCAACCCCATTTCCGGCAGCGCCACGGGCCCCGCCGCCACGGGTGCGAAAAGGGCATCATCGTTCATGGGCTTCGGCCAATCATCATACCGCGCCCGGATCTGGTGCTCATGCGAACGCACCACATGCAGTCCGCGCCACGGCAGCCCCGCTGCTCCGCGACGATAGCGATCCAGCACCGGCCCAGCCTCCTGCAGCGCCGTCAGCAGCGGCACCGCCTGTTCCTCGTCGTTGAGATAGGGCAGGATGTTGTACGCCAGTCCCGTGCAGCCCGCCGCCAGGTCGGCAAACGATTCCAGCACCGTCGCCCGCGGCGTCTTCAGCAGCGACATGTAGGGGAAGTTCTCCACCTCGGCCTGCGCGCTGGTGGCGCGCGGTCCGGAGGCGACGATGTTTCGACCGATACTGAACGCCTTCTTGAGCAGTCCGCCGGGAATATCGTCAAAGAAGAATCCTCCGCCTGGACGGATACGCACACCGGCCGCAGTCCCCGCCAGGGCCTCGACCATCCGCCGGACACCGTCGCCGGAGAACCCCAGCGGATCCCCGCCCATCAAGCCCAGCTCGATATGCTGATCGACCGCATGCACCGCCCGTTCGATTTCAGCCAGGAGCCGGCAATAGGCATCCTCCGCGAACCGGATCCAGGTCATGCGGAGCTCGTTGGCTGCCGGCCAGGTGTCGCGACGGATCTCCGCCGCTAGCGCCGCGCGCTCGGCCGGTCTCCCGGTTTGCTCCGCAAAGGCGCGCAGGCATGTGTCACAAAAACAACCGCTCGGCTTGAGCCCGCGGATGTAGGTCAGCTTGATGTCGTCATCCACCCAGATGAACTCGGGGCCGCATTCCGCGATGATGCGGTAGCGCTCCCGCGTCTCCGCCAGCAGCGCAACGCTGCGCGGACAGGCCACCCCCACGGCCACCGCCCCGTCGCAGTCCGTCATCGGCGGCACCGGCATCGCCGGGTGAAACTGCGGCGCCTCGCAGAAATGCCCGACCGTGCTGAGCACATTGACGCCGGCGGACCAGCCGAGTTCCCGAAACCGGGCCAGCGCCTCCCGGATCTGCGGCAGACGCGGGCGCTGGCACTCGACCGGGAAATATCCATGACCGTATTCCGTGAATAGGGCGGCCTCATGGAACAGGCCACGGTATGGCGTCAGGAACGCGATCGTCCGCGCCAGGCGCTCGGCGCCATCGTATAACGGCCATCCCACCCGCAGCGAGCGGACGCACGGTACGGATGTTGGTTCAACCTTTTGCATGATGATTCCCTTCCGGCGCGATTTTCAACCGCCCCCACTGGTGAGGATCATTGAACGGACTGTGTGTCCGCGCCTGCCACCAGAGCTTGCGCTTGGTCTGAACGCCGTTCTCGATGTGTGGGGCGTTCACTGAGATGTTGACGCCGATGACATCGCCCGGCCGCACCGGCGTCACGGACGCCGAGAGAGGGATGTCTTTACGCGGGAGCCCGAAGAAGTTCAGCAAGTCATAGTCCGGCCGGGGCCGCTCGGGATCCTTGCACAGGCTGGCGAGCGGCACGGTGAACCAGGTGATATAGCCGGTGTCGGTGCGTTCGGCGCGGGACGAGAATGGCACAGCCTCCGGCTTGGTGAACGACACCTCCGCCTTGCCTTCCGCCGAGACGACCAGTTCGCAGCAACGCCTATCCGCCGTGACTTCGGGGCTTGGCGACAGGGCATCCAGGTAGAGCTCCACCGAGGCGCGGTTCAGCATGCGGGCCGCTTCGGTCATGCCGTGGGCCTCCGCGAAGGCGTCGCGCACCCGCTGCGCCGGCGCGGCCTGCCCCAGATCGCGCTGCTGTACCGCCACCCGGAAATACAGGTGCTTGTCGTCGTTCAATGCCTTTATCTCGAACGACAACTCCTCCGGTTCATAGCGCCAGATCAGCGGGTTGTGCCCGTTCTCTTCGGTCACCGTGACCGCGGTTGCACGAGCCCAATCCGACTCCGTGGGCGGGCCCTCAATCCGGCCGCACGGCAGAACGAAGTGCTCCGGGACAGGTGCAGATGCCGACGTGCACACCGGCGTCCCGTCGAAGTCGAGCCGCAGCACCGTGGCGATGTCATTCCGGCGCACCCCGGAAAGATCGAGCTGGATCGTGCCATCCGCCGCAGTCCGGGCGGGGATGGGGCAACCGCCGTCAACGGCGGACGCTTGCTGCAGGCGCGCGCCGAAATCCGGGAGATCAAGCTTCGCTGCCGGACCGTAGTAGTGGACGCAGAGCGAATGGCCGCGCCGTGTCAGGGCCACGTCGGGGATGTCGTGCCGCGGCCCGGCCTCGGTGCCCCAGACGGCTTCGGCATGGCGGCGCAGCCAGTTACCCATCGCATCAAGCTCCTGATCTACTTCGGGATTCACGCAGCCGTGCTCGTCGGGGGCCAGGTTCATCAGCAGGTTGCCGCCCTTGGAGACTGCCTCGAGCAGGTCGCGCACCAAAGTGCGGGCACTCTTGAAATTCCGCTCGGTGCGGTCGAACAGCCAGTTTCCCGTCGTGATGCTGCACGTTTCGAACGGCACCTGCTTGCCGCGATGCCGCAGGGGAACCGACGGCACGGTCTGTTCGGGCGAAAAGAAATCCCCGCAGAGCGGCTCACCGACACCGCGCCACAGTCCGCCGGACCAGCGGGAATTCTGGATGATGCCCGGCTGCAGGTCGTAGACCATCTGTTTGATCTCGCGCGTCCAGGCCCGATCCGTCGACCCGGCGTCCCACCACAGGACCGCGAGCTCCCCGTACTGGGTACAGAGTTCCCGGATCTGCGTTTTCAGGTGGCCGCGGTACTCGGCCAGTTGCTCCGGTGTCAGCGGACAGTTGTCGCCCCAGCCTGCGGAATCCTGCTGTCCGGTCGCGAATAGCGGCTGCATGAGCGGGTGCGACTGGTCGCAGTAAGGGAAGTAGACGCCAAACTTCAGGCCCTGCCTCCGGCACTCCTCCGCCAGCGCGCCGACGACATCAAGCCGGGCCGGGGCGTTGGTCATCTTGAAGTCTGTCGTGGCCGTGTCCCAGAGGCACAACCCGTCGCCGTGATGGCTCGTCGGCACCAGGTACCGTGCGCCCATGGCCTTGATGCGGGCGACAAACCGTTCGGCATCGAACCCGTCCAAGGTGAAGCGGTCCAGCAGGAATCGATACTGCGCGAACGGGGTGTTGAAGACATGCCCCGGAGTGACCGGATCGCCCGGCCGCACGGCGGCATGCGCCACCCAGTGCAGGAAGATGCCAAGTTTCGCCTCTTTGAACCATTCCGGGATCTTCCCCGTGTCGGTATTCCTTTCAGTTCCCGCCATGTGCCTTGTCGCCTTAATTGTTCGCTTCATGGCTGCGCAACCCCCACCTTGTTTTGGGCCATGAACTCGAGATAGCGTTCGATCAATTCAGCCGTGCAGCCGGAGTCCTTGGGAATGACCGCAGGCCGCTCGCCGCGGGTCAAGGCTTCCAACAACGGCTTTTCGATGATGCCCGCGCCGGCAAAGGACAACGCCGGGTCTTTGGCCGCATCCGCCAGCTTCATGTGTTTGCCCGCCAGGGATGAACGGTTTGGGTTGGTCGCCACATCACTCGCGCCGGTCATGGATGAACTCCGTGGGTCAGATCGGGGGTTACGGTCAGCCAGATGCCTGGTGTGAGCAGGCGCGCGTCGACCTGCGGACAGTAGCGCGCGCAGGCATTGAGGAACCCCTCTGGGGGCAAGCGACCTCGTGCCTGTCCAGACAGACTCGTCCCCATCATGACTTGATCCTGCTTTGTTTGGTGTTTGGTGTGTGTGTGTTCATGGCTGGCGCCTATAGACAATCACCGCCGCGCCGGGCGCGGTGACTCGTTT
>CAZTAJ010000195.1:0-5550 GCA_964611575.1 uncultured Verrucomicrobiota bacterium | reverse complement strand
ATGCTGCTTGTTTGAGAAATCTCGCCGATCGCGCTAGATCAAAACCAAACTCCAGCGGCGGGGCCGGAGGCCCTCGCCCTACCTGTCCCTCGGTCCCCGGTAGGGCGACGACAACTTCGGTCCGCCCACAACGGGCTTGCATCCCACCCTTTCCTGCCTATAATGCGCGCGTTTTCTCGGTAACGTCCGTGCGGCGGACACAGGAGAGCACCATGCGTTATGTAGTTTGCATCAAACAGGTTCCGGAGACGACTGACGTCAAGATCAACCCGGCGACCAACACCCTGATGCGCGAGGGCGTCGTGTCGATCATCAATCCCTTCGACATGTATGCCATCGAGGAAGCCCTGCGAATGAAGAGCCGCCTCGGCGGCACCGTCACGGTGCTCACCATGGGGCCGCCCCAGGCCGAGTCCGCCCTGCGTGAGGCCATCGCCATGGGCGCCGATGAAGGCATCCTGCTCTCAGACCGCGCGTTCGCCGGCAGCGACACCTGGGCCACCAGTTACACGCTGTCGCTGGCCATCCGCAAGATCGGCGACTACGGGATCATCCTGTGCGGCAAGCAGGCGTCCGACGGCGATACGGCCCAGGTCGGGCCCGGCATCGCCGCCCATCTCGACCTGCCGCAGATCACCTATGTCCGGAAGGTGGAGACACTGGAGGAGAAACGCATCGTCGCCGAACGCCTGCTGGAAAACGGGTATGAGGTCATCGAGGCGCCGCTCCCGTGCGTGCTGACCGTGGTCAAGGAAATCAATGAGCCGCGCCTGCCCTCCCTCAAGGGGAAGATGAACGCCAAGAAAGCCGTCATCACCCAGTGGAAGGCCGCCGATTTGCAGGCCGACCCGAAGGGGCTGGGGCTCGACGGCTCACCGACGAAGGTCGTGCGCATCTTCACCCCCCCGCCCCGCACCGGCGGCCAGATTCTGAAAGGCGAGCCGGATGACGTCGTCTCGCAACTGGCCGCCAAACTGAAGGATGCCGTGCTCGGCGCCGCCAACTGAGGAACCCCTATGAGCGACCCCATCAAGATCATCATCGAGAAGTGCGTGCGGTGCGGCGCCTGCGTCAAAGCCTGCCCCTTCGGCGCCATCACCCAGGAGGAGCGCAAGGCTCTGCCGGTCATCGACCTGCAGAAATGCACGCTCTGCGGCGCCTGCGTCGAGGCCTGCAAGTTCGACGCCATCTGGATCCAGGAGAAGACCGCTTCCGCCATCGACCTGACGGCGTTCAAGGACGTCTGGGTTTTCGCCGAGCAGCACGACGGGCAGATCCAGTCGATCACCTACGAACTCCTCGGCGAGGGCCGCAAACTGGCCGATGCGCTGGGCATGAAGTTGTGCGCGGTGTTGCTGGGCCACGGCGTCACGGCCAAGACCGCCGAACTGACCAGCCGCGGGGCCGATACGGTCTATGTCGTCGACCGCCCCGAACTGGCCCACTTCCAGGATGAATCCTATGCGGCCGTCCTGATCGACCTGGTCCAGCGGCACAAGCCGAACATCTTCCTGTGCGGCGCCTCAACCATCGGCCGCAGCGTGGTCTCGCGGGTCGCCGTCAAGGTTAACGCCGGTCTGACGGCCGACTGCACCGGGCTGAGCATCGACCCCAAGACCCGCGACCTGCTGCAGACCCGTCCCGCCTTCGGCGGCAATATCATGGCCACCATCATCACCCCCAACGCCCGGCCGCAAATGTCGACCGTTCGCCACAAGGTGATGAAGGAGGCCGAGGTCCAGGCCGGCCGGACCGGCGCCGTCATCGTCGAAACCGTCGCGGCGGCCCTCCTCCAATCGCGCGCCAAGCGCCTGCGCTTCGAGGCGGAACACGAAACCACGATGAACATCGCCGAGGCCAACATCATCGTCTCGGGCGGCCGCGGCTTGCAGAAACCGGAGAACTTCGAGCTGTTGCGTGAACTGGCCCAGGTGCTCGGCGCCGGCGTCGGCGCCTCGCGCGCCGCCGTGGACGCCAATTGGATTCCTTACTCCCATCAGGTCGGCCAGACCGGCAAGACGGTGTGCCCCAAGATCTACATTGCCGTGGGCATCAGCGGCCAGATTCAGCACCTGGCAGGCATCTCGGCCTCGGATATCATCGTCGCCATCAACAAGGACCCGGATGCGCCCATCTTCAAGGTGGCCACCTACGGCATCGTGGGCGACTTGTTCACCATCGTGCCCAAACTGACACAGGAGTTCCGCAAACTGCTGGGCAAGTAACCGCCCCGGCCGGCTCCGGGGCTGGGTTTCGCCGGGCAACGCGCCACACCCCTCCATCGGGATCGCGCTTGCAATCGGCGGGGACGCCGCTTAGAGTGACACAGGTTTCTGTACAGGAGGTCGTTATGATTCACAGGAAATTGGCCGTATTGATACTTGGATTTCTGGTGGTGACCGCGGCGGCGTTGCTTCCCGCCTCAGCCGCGCTCGACTCGTCGGCGACGCTCATCGTGATGCCGGCCCGCACGCGCGTCATCCAGCTCGCGTTCCAGGTCGCGCGCGTGAAAGACGTGGGACTCGTGTGCTATAACAACAGCCGCACCCTGGCGGCGCCGCTCGTGCATGTGTGGAATGGCCGCGAGTGGATCCAGATCGGCATGGATGAGTACGCCTCCGGTTCGTTCATGCCCTCCAAGATCGCGAATGTGTTCATCTTGGGCGACAGCGCCGGGCTGCCGGCCGCGATGACCGTCGATCCCGCCTGGGCGGGAACGGTGCACAAGACAGCCGACCTCGGCATCGCCAGCCTGCTCAACCGTTTCAACGAAGTATTGAAGTTCAGCGGCTCCCAATGGCGCTGGCTGGCCGACCAGAACGGATTGAAGCTCAATGACAGCAATATCGAACGCCGCCGTTACGGCCGCTGGGGCAAGAACAACAGCGATGCAACCTTCCAACCCGAGACCGTGGCGCCCACCGCCATGCCGCCCGATGGCATGCCTCCGGAACCGCCGGTGAAGGACGTGAAGGAACCCGCCTTGACGAAAGTCCCCGTGGTCGCGCCCGTCGTCGAGGCCCCCGAGGTCCCTGATACGGTCACCGCTCCCGTGCCGGCTGTCGAAGTGAAGCCAGAGGTGAAGCCGGTCGAGGTGACGCCCGAGGTGACGACGACCACAACCCACCTGACCATTCCTGCCCCGGATCCCGCAGCGGTGAAGCCGACCGTGGTCGCAACGCCGGACACCTGTGCCCCGGTCGCCACGAACGCCACCTGCAAGTAATCGCGCGGTCCGAAATGAAGAACCCCGGCGGGCCATGCCCACCGGGGTTTTGTTTTGCGTCCGGCACGACCCGGGTACGGCCGCCCTTACTCCCGAACCTGTCCGTTGCCGTGGATCACGTACTTGTAGGTGGTCAACTCCTCAAGCCCCATGGGACCGCGGGCATGCAGCTTGTCGGTACTGATGCCAATCTCCGCGCCCATCCCGAATTCGCCCCCATCCGTGAAACGGGTTGACGCATTCACGTAGACGACCGCCGACTGAACATCCTGCGTGAAATGCTTTTGCGCTTCCGGCGATGCCGTCACGATCGTATCGGAGTGATTGGACCCGTAGCAGTTGATGTGATCGATCGCCGCTTTGACATCCGGCACCACGCGCACGGCGAGGATCAAGTCCAGGTATTCCGCATACCAATCGTCCTCCGTCGCGGTCTTCATCGCGGGCACGATGGCCCGGGCCGCCTCGTCGCCGCGCAACTCCACATGCAACTGCTTCCCGAGCCGCTGGGCCACCATCGGCAGGAAGGTCGCCGCAATATCCCGGTGCACCAGCAACGTCTCCATGGCGTTGCAGGTTCCCGGACGCTGGCACTTCGCGTTCTCGCAGATCCGGAGCGCCATATCCAGGTCGGCGGAGGCATCCACAAAGGTGTGGCACACGCCCTTGTAGTGCTTAATCACCGGCACCCGTGCCTGCTCCACCACGGCCCGGATCAGGCTTTCGCCGCCGCGCGGAATCGCGAGGTCCACCCGGCCTTCAAGCTGCACCAGTTCCCTGACCGCGTCGCGGTCGGTGGTCATGACGAGCTGAATGGCGGCGTCGGGCATCCCCTTCTTCCGGCCGCCGGCCCGCAGGGCCTCGACAATGGCCTGGTTCGAGTGTAACGCTTCCTTGCCGCCGCGCAGGATCACCGCGTTGGCCGTCTTGAAACACAGTCCCGCCGCGTCTGCCGTGACGTTCGGGCGCGACTCGTAGATGATGGCAATCACCCCGATCGGCACACGGACTTTCAGTATCTCCAGGCCGTTCGGCCGGATCCAGCGACTGATGACGCCTCCCACGGGGTCCTTGAGCCCCGCCACCTCCCGCAACCCCTTGGCCATGGCGCCGATGCGGGAATCCGTGAGCGTCAACCGGTCCAGCAACGCCGCGGTCATGCCGGCTTCCCGTGCAGCCTGCACATCCTGCGCGTTGGCCGCCTTGATGGCGTCCCGGCAGGCATCCAACTCGTCGGCCATGGCCAGGAGCATCGTGTTCTTGCGGCGCGCCGTAAGACGCGCCAGTTCACGCGACGCGGCCACGGCCAGGTCGCCCATCATGACCATGTCTTCGTGCAGTCCCATACCCGCCGCTCCTTACCGGTTCGTTCAACCCGCCAGGGAAGCCATCACCAGCGTCCCGACGTTCTCGCCGCGCAACACACGCCCGATGTTGCCCGGCTTGCGGCCGTCGGCAATGACCACGTTGCAGCCGGCGCGCGAAGCCGCCTGGGCCGCGCGCAACTTCGACCCCATGCCTCCCTTCGAGAGACCGCTGGTCTGGCCGAATACCAGCGCCATGGTCTTCCGGTCGATCGCCTCCAGCGTCTCCACCCGCCGCGTGCGGCCGTCCGCCCCCGGCGCCCGCAACCCGTCAACCGTGCTGAGGATGATCAGCAGGTCGGCGCGAATCATCTTCACGACCAGCGACGCCAGGAAGTCGTTGTCGCCCAGCTTGATGTCGGCGCGAATCTCCTCGTCGGCCACCACGTCGTTCTCGTTGACGATCGGGATGACGCCGTGCCGCAGCAGGTTCTCCATGGTGCGATGCATGTTGGCGAGCCGGATCTTGTGGCTGAAATCGTCATGCGTCAACAGCACCTGCCCGACTTTACAGCGCCGTTCAGCGAAGAGTTTGTCGTAGGTCGTCATCAGGCGCGATTGCCCCACCGCCGCCGCCATCTGGAGATCCGGCAGCGCCGTCGGCCGCGTGGTCATGCCCAGCGCCTCCATGCCGGCCCCGATGGCGCCGGAGGTGATCAACACCACCTCGACCCCCGCCTGACGCAACCGGGCCAGTTCCCCCACCAGTTGCCGGATGCGGCGGTGTTCCGGACGGCCCGTCTGCTGCACCAGCACCCGGGTTCCAACCTTGACCACCACCCGGCGCGCATCCACCAGGCCCTGCCTCAACTTCAACGCTGCATTCATCTATTCCCGCTCCAAGGCAAATCGATATGATACAGATAGCACATAGCAGGAGGGCATACAAGACCGGCCAATGAACGCCGCCGATTCCGAATAGGGGGGAGGGCGGCAGGCGGATAGGGCTGGCTCGTTTTT
>CAZTAJ010000194.1:0-5656 GCA_964611575.1 uncultured Verrucomicrobiota bacterium | reverse complement strand
GCGACAAGCCCGAGCTGGACAAGAAGATCAGGCGCAGTTGGATTGCGATGAGTTTCGCGCATGATATTGTCGGCGGCGCCGATGGAGATATGAGCCCCGGCGAAATCCAGCGCAAACTCGTCGGCGCGGCGGACTTCGCCGACACCGTCAGTTGCCTCTTCACCGGCTACTGGCGTAGCGAGGCGGCGGTCCAACCGGTGAGTAAGGAAGTCAAGGCCTCCTTCTATGCAAACGCCCGGACCAAGTCCGCCGTGATTCTGTTCTTCAACCCCGGTGCGCAAGACCAGTACCTGGGCGGGAGCACCTTCGACCTCAACCAACTGATCGACCCGCGGGCGAAGCTGGAACCCAGCCGCGTGTACGATCTGGAGACCGGCAAGGATGTAGCGGTCGTCTTCGAGAACGGCCGCTTCAAGATCACCGAACCCTATCTCTGTGGCTGGCACGAGTACCGGCTGCTGGCCGTGGAGGCGAAGTGATGCGATACGGGATTATTGTCATTTGCCTCGCCGCCTGCGGCGGGGTTCTTGCCCAGCAACCGCAGGAGCTGGGCGCCATACCGGGGCTGGTCTTGTGGTTGAAGGCGGGGCAGGGGGTGGAACTCGATGCCCAGGGCCGGGTGGCCGCCTGGCAGGATCAGTCGACGAACCAATTCAAGGTCGTGCAGGGGAATTCGGCCTGGCGGCCGACCGTTCTGGCCAACGCCCTGAACGGCCATGAGGCGATCCGTTTCGCCGGCTGGGAGACCGGCATGGGCGCCAAGCTTGGCGGCACGCCGCTGGTCTGCCCGGAGTTTGCGCGGATCCAGGGCAAGGCCATCACCGTGGCGGCGGTGGTGCGTGACTGGGGCGTGAGTTACCTGCCCACCCTTGTCGCCCTGCAGGGCAATGGGTTTAACCTGAGCCGCGTCGCAACCGATGCCGGGGCACCCGCCATCCTGCTACGTCAGCAGAACGAGTGGATTATGCCCGGTGAAGGGTCGTTGTCCGGCGCCGGGTTCGTGACGCTGGTCGCGCAGAGCGATGCCCACGGCACCAGACTGTACGCGAACGGCGACCTGCTCGCCAACTCGCCCACGGCGCTGACCGCCGGGCAACTGGGTCCGTTGGTCGTCGGCGCCTGGGACAATGGTCAGATCCGGGGATCCTGGCGGGGCGAACTGGCGGAACTGGCGGTCTTCAACCGGGCCCTGACCGATGCGGAGCACCGCGATCTGCTCCGGGCCTGGAAGACGAAATACCGGCTGGGTGATCCCATCACGCCCCTGGCGGGCAAACTTCCTTTTGCCTACTACCCATCACGCAACGAACTCGAGGTTGCCTTCGACGCGGCCAGTCCGCTGGCCATGCTCGCCAGCGGCAAATCCATGGCGCCGGCGCTGCCTGGCGCAGGAGGCAACCCGGGCGTGTCCTTTTCCTACTTCGAGGGGACGTGGCCGGGCGAATTGCCGGACTTCAGCACGGTGAAAAGCAAGGAGACGGGCATCGCCAAAGAACTGACCATTGGCCGCCGCGTCGGCGCCGGCGGCCTGCGCTTCGACTACGCGGTGAACTATGCGGTGGAAGGCCGGTACGAGAAACCGCAGGAAGGCGTGAAATCCGCCTGGGTCTTCGACGGCAGCGTGGCCGTGCCCGATGACGGCCTCTACACCTTCTTCCTGCGGCCATTCGCCGTGGCGCGTCTGACGATCGATGGGAACCTGGTCGCCGACAACCGTGGGGCCAACTCGCTCAATTGGCGGGGCGGCCTGACCAAACTCGCCAAGGGTCGGCATTCCTTGCGTCTGGAGGTCGGCGGCGGGACGCACTGTGTCGAGGTGGGCCCTGCGCTGGTTCGCGTGTTGGGGCCGGGCGTGCCGCTCCAGCCTCTGCCTGCGTCATGGCTCTCCCAGGGCGCCGCGGCGCCTTTGGAGAAATTGGCCGACAGCGCCCCGGCTTTCCCGGAAATCCTCCCGTTCGACAGTCAGCCGGCATCCCTTCAGATTCGGATGTTTCGCGCTGAGGATGCATCGCGCAGCCCTGTTGCCAAGGGAACCCTGGCTTTGGATGGACAACATCGCGGGCAGGGCCGGATCAAGGTTCCGGACCTCAAGGATGGCGAGTACGCCGTCGAGTATGTCTACCGAGGGGTGACGATTCCGGCGACCCAGCTTTTCCGCCGCGAACGCTTTCCCTTCGAGGGGAATACCATCAGCCTGGAGCACAACGTTTTGCCGCCCTTCACGCCGGTTCAGGTCGAGAAACAAAAGGTGAGTGTCGTCGGGCGCACCTACCGGTTCAACGCCTTCGGCTTGTGCGACAGCATCGTGTCGCTGGACCGCGAACTGTTGGCGGGGCCGATGCGGATTGTGGCTGAGACCGCTGCGGGACCGCTCACTTGGACTCCGGGCAGGGTACGGGGGCGGGTGATGCATCCCGACCAGGCGCTGGTCGAGACTCAGGCGAAGTGTTCAGTGTTCAGTATCCAGTCTTCAGTGGAGGTCGAAGAAGACGGATGTGCGAAAGTTCGGATGGCGTTTACCCCTGCCGAACGGAACACTGACCACCGACTTGTCCGCCGTAGCCTTGGCGAAGGCGGAACACTGAACACGGCTATTTCCCGCCTCTACGTGGAAATCCCGTTGCGCGACCAGGAGGCGCCGCTCTTCCACTACGCCTTGGACAACTCCATGCGCTGCAACTTTGGGGGGACGACGCCGCGGGGCTCGAATATCCAATGGAACCTGAAGACCGGGCCGGTCGTTTGGACCGCGTCGGACAAACCTGGGGAGGGGCCGGCCCGCCCCGCCGGTTGGCTGTGGGATTCCGCCACGGTGCCGCAGATTGGCAATCCGCTCCGGGCGAGTTTCCGTCCGTATGTGCAGTACCTCTACCTCGGGGCTGAGGAGCGGGGGTTTGCATGGTTCGGCGACTGCGATGCCGGGTACCGGACTTTGCCGGGGCGGCCGATCCAGACCCTGACGCGCGAGGGCGACCGGTTGCTGTTGCGCGTGGAACTGATCCAGACGCCGACCGTGATTGCCGGGGAAACGGTCATCACGCTCGGGTTCCAGGCAAGTCCGTCCAAACCCTTGCCGCCGGACTGGCGCACCGCTGAAGTCTCCACCGGCTGCGGCGCCGTGGTCTGCTGGGGCGGGTATCTCTGTTGCGATAAGTATCCCGACGGCCGGGATTTTACGATTGTGGACAAGATTCTCGAACCGCGGAAGACCGGGAAGGTCGATGTGGAATGGTTCAAGAAGAAGGACGCCGAACGGATGTGGGGCGACACCAAGGTTCTTGGATACAGTGAGTGGCTCGAGGCGCAGGTCGGCTGGTTTGCCAACAGCCAGGTCAACGCCACGGCTAGGCCGGGAACGTATTTCGAGGAGCACATCATCCATAACCGGGAACCCGAGTGGCAGGTTTTCCAGGACGAGTGGGCCAACGAGGAGTTCAACCGTTTCCAGCCCTCCGACGCGGCGTTTACGGTGAGCGCCCGGAGTTACCAGGATTTCTGTCTCTACTTTGCGCGGGAATGGAACCGGCGCGGGGTGAGCCTGTACTTCGATAATACCTTTCCCCATCGCTCGAACAATCCCCTGAACTCGCAGGCCCGCCGCAGCGGTCTGGGCTCGATGCTCTTTTCCGATCCGATCTGGGCGAGTCGCGAGTACTACAAGCGCATGTGGAAATTGGCGCGCGGGTATACGTTGCAGGGCAATCCGGTAGATTTCACCCTCCACATGACCAACACCAAAATCTTGCCCTGGTCCACCTGGACCACCGCCACCCTGGATAACGAGGCGAGTTATCGGCAGGAGACGAAGAACGAGAACGGTACGAACCTGCCCTGGCCGCCGGATTATGTCCGGGCCGTGACCCTGAGCCATCAGAGTGGTTCCGTGGCCTACACCCTTGATCCCCTGCGCAACTGGGACAACCGGCACGAGTTTTACCGGGGCGACCGCCCCGAGTTCATCCTGCCGCAGTTCTCGGACTGGGGCATGAGCGCGGTGCATGAGGTCCGGGGTCGGGCGACCGACTCGGTGTTGGGTCGCGCCCATCAGCAGATGCTCCTCGATTTCGGCTACGGCAAGGACGAGGTGGAAATCGGCAACTACTGGAGCGGGACGCCGATGGCCCAGGTCACGGGCGGCGAGATCAAGTGGCTGGCTTTGCGCAAGAAGACGGCCACCGCCGTCGGCGCCCGGCAAGCCCTGTTGCTGTTGCAGAGTTACGAGGCGCGATCGGCCACCGCCCTGGTGCGATTCGGAGACAACCGCTGGCTGGCGGACGTACGCACCCGGGAGCGGTTTCAGGCCGACAAGGACGGCGTCATCGCCGTCCCGATGAATTGGGAATATGCCACGCGTCTGCTGGTGGCCGCGAACGATCCCAAGGATCTCCCGTCGGCCAAGCCCGGGCAGGCCCTGTTTTATGAGGATTTCGAATGGGGCGAGGGCCTGCAATTCTCCCAGAACGCGCAGGCGCCCTGGATTCAACGGGTGGCGGACTCCCTGCAGGCGGGAAACCACGCGCTGCGTTTCCAAGGCGGGTCGATGTTGTTTGGGATCAGGCCCAATTGGATTCTCAGCGACCGGACGACCCTCACGAACTTTCATCTCGCTTTCCGGATGCGCCTGCCCAAACTCCCTGAGGGTCCCAATAGCAACGGGCTTTTAATCGTGCTCTATGGAGACACGGGCAAAGGCGATTGCTATTACCGGGTCATGCTCGACATCGACGCCAACACAGCGGACAAGCGGCCGACCTGGTCGTTTTCGGTACTGGCCGCCGGCAAGGCGCCCAGGCTGGGGGTGCCGACGGTCGACCTGACGAACGACAATCAGGCCGACGGCAAGGCCAAGCCGGTGTTGGCGCTGGGGACGGCCGACGCGGCGTGGCACCGGATCGAGATCGAGGTCAAGGGTCGTCGGCACACCCTCACGCTCGACGGCCGGACCGTGTACGAGGCCGAGGCCGAAGGCCCGTGCGCCGGCGGGCTTCAAATCGGCACCGGGTGGCGGCTGCAGGATAAACAGACTCTGGAAATTGACGATGTGGTGGTGATGGAACGATGAGCCAGACGGCAAGGAACACCCTGATGAAGATGACTGATTTTCCCGCGCAGGCCGTGACCGAAATCGTTTTCGACGCGGAGCCGGGTTTCGCGGCGTTCCATCGGCGCGCCTGGGAACTGGCCTGGGAGCATGTCATCGAATATCCCGGCGCCCCGCGTTCGCCCTACATGGACGAGGCGCACACGCCCGGCCGCATCTGGATCTGGGACACCTGCTTCATGGCGTTGTTCTGCAAGTACGCGCCGGACGTCTACCCGGGGGTGGAAAGCTTCGACAACTTCTACCAGCCCCTGTACGACGGCGTCGCCAGCAGCCTGGGCATCCATCACCTCGACAATCCCCCGCTGTTCGCCTGGGTCGAATGGCAGGATTACCTGTTCACCGGGCGCCGGGAACGGCTGGAACGGGTTTACCGCAAGGGGTATCTCCAGAAGCATTATGAACTGATGGAGCGCCTGCCTCTGGACCGGGCGCCCGTCTGCGCCACGAACGAGACCTTCTGGCGCAAGGTTGAGCTCGGCTACCACTGGGCCGGCTGTTGCAGCGGCATGGACAACACGCCGCGCGGGGGTGGGGGGGCCGCTCCCGGAGCGC
>CAZTAJ010000193.1:0-5734 GCA_964611575.1 uncultured Verrucomicrobiota bacterium | reverse complement strand
GACGGCGCGCCGCTGGCCTCAAATACGACATCGGCGCCATCGCCGCGCTTGTACCGGGCCACCCATCGCTTTACTTCGGCCAGGCGATCGGCCGCCGTGCCGGCCCGGTAGTCCCACACGCGTTCCGCGCCAAGCCGGTGCGCCAAGGCCACGCGTTGCGGGTTGGCGATCGAGCCGATCGCCGCCACCCGGCATCCCGCCGCGCGAGCCCAGGCGATGGCGAAAAGCCCGACCGGGCCCGTTCCCTGAACGATCACGAGTTCCCCCTTCGTTAGCCCGCCGGCGCGGCCGAAGCCGTGGATCGCCGTGGGCCCGGCGCACGGGAAAGCGGCCACCGCGTCCAGAGGCAAACCGCGGGGCACATGCACCAGGGTGGCGGCAGGCTGATAGAGCATCTCGGCGAAGCCCCCGAAAAGATGCGGCGGCTCCTTCGGGTCACGCAGGTTGGTGACCCCGAAGTGGAGACAGTTGGCCGTTTCTCCCTGCCGGCAGTTGAAGCAGGCGCCACACGGGCTGGCCACGCAGGCAATCACCGTGTCACCGATCTGGATGGGTTGGCCCAGGCCGTCCCTCTTTGCCCGAGCGCCAAGCTGTTCCACGGTGCCGATGAACTCGTGTCCGGGGATAAGAGGCGGGGGCACCGGCAGACGGGCTTCGATGATGTGGCTGTCCGTCCCGCAGATCCCGCTCAGTCTGAGCCGCAGCAAGACCCTGTCTCCCTTGGGGGCCGTGATGGGGTAAGACCGGATCTCCAGGGGTTGTCCCACCTGAGCATAGACCGCCGCACTTGCTGTATGATTATGCATCGCGCCAGATCCTCAATGAGATCGATAACATTGGTACTTTCAAAGAAGCTAGCGTTTCCCAGGCGTTTTGGAATAGATAAACGTGCAACAATCATGTACATTATTGCATCAGCCAATCGAGCCGAGGACCCGATATTGAAACGCGTTCAATGGATTGGATTCACCTGGCAGGCGTCGTCAGCGCTGGTGCCGCGGCTGGTGACTGCCATGACTTACACCAATCCGGCCAGCGGGCTGAGCGGACGCATCACGCACCCGTTCTGGGTGCTCGACTACTCGCGCAATCACTGTGGCCGGGTACGCGTGGGGTCATCCCATTCATCCTGGCGCGAGCGCTCCCCCGCCATCGCTCACTTATACCCTCCCGGCACCGCCTACTGGGAGGACCGACGAAGCGTCACCGGCATGATGGAGGGCGCCTATGTTGTGTTTGCGGGAGGGGACGAGGCGGGACTGCGGGGCTGCATTCCCAAGGGGCAGTTCCATGCGCGCATCGCTGACCGGAATGGTCTGATTCTGGATCACCTGCATGCGGCCGCGAGCGCTGGGGCGGAGGGGGCCGCCGGCTTCTGGGAGGCGCAGACCGCCCTGTGCGCGCTCATCGGGATCCTGCGCCGGACAGTGCCGGGAGCGCAGGGCGTCGATTTGGCCATCGGATCGGCTGTTGCGGGCAGTCCTTCTGAATTCGTCAGAACGGTGAACGCGTTTCTCGCCGGCCGCGTGGGTGGTCGTGTGTCGCTGGCCGAGATTGCCGAGGGCGTGAGGGTCAGCCCCTCAACGCTCTCCCACCGCTATGCAGCCGAGGCCGGGCAGCCCCCGCTGGTCGCTTTCAATGCCATGAGGCTCGAAGCGGCGCGCTCGCTCATTCTTCGCGGCCTCAAACTCGAAGCCGTGGCCGCTCAGACCGGGTTCTGCGACGCCTACCATCTCTCCAAAGCGTTCACCTGTCGCTTTGCCGTGCCTCCCGCCACCTACCGCCGCCAGATCGAGGCAGGCAAAGCCTGTGTCGATGTCCTGCGCACTGTTCGGTGAAGTGGGTCGGTCTGCTGTTGCCGCAGTAACCTTCCGAAGCCAGGGTACGCGTACACCCTGCATGTGCTCCTTGTTGCGTCTGACGGAACGACTGGCATCCATAGAGAGGCGCTCTTGCTCGCGGGAACCGGGGTTCTTGCTGAGGACCTTGTATTCAGGGTCCGATTCCGATGCGATAGAACTGGTGCAAGCGATTGGTGGCGCCGCCGATGTCGAGGTAGTTGGTTTGGACATCGCCGCCGGCGGGGATCACGATGGGGGGGCTGATGTTGGTGAGACTGCCGCCGAGGTCGCCCGTGGCCTGGATCACGTTGGTCCGGTCGCCGCCGGCCATCCAGACCAGGCGTACGTCGTTCGACTCGATGGCGACATGGAGAATGCGGAACACGGAGAGGCCGTTGGTCGGATGCGTGTTGGCCCTCTGTTCCTGCCAGGCTTTGAGTCCGTCGGTATCGGTGTCGGACAGTTCCGCCGCCGCGGCGTTGTTCGTCCACCCGTATTGCGCCAGCCACCACAGCGGCGTTCCCAACGGGGCCAACTGCGGCTCAAACCTGGCGACGATGGCGTGGTTGCCGGTCACGCTGCCGAAAGTATAGGCGGCCAGCGCCCCCTGTGAACCGCCGTCCACCTGCACATCGGCAATGTTGAACCAGGTGTGGGGCGCAATCGCGAAGCTCTGGGACTCCCTCCAGGCGACCCAGACATCCCCGGTCGGCGAGATGCTGCCATGGGCGTCCGCGGACGCGTTGATGAGATAGCGGATATCGGGATCCAGCCGGTATTCGCCGGCGCCGGCCTGGGCCCGGACGCAAAGGACGTGCCGGCCGGCCGTGGCGGCGACATAGCTCAACCGCGCGTTACGCCCATCGGGCGCGCCGTCATCGTTGCTCGCCACGAGTGTGCCGCCGGGACCGTAAAGTTCCAGGGCGGGGTTGAGGGTGTTGACAAACTCGCCCGGGCCATCGGCGGGGGTCACCGTGGTCGCGTCGATCTTTCCGCCCACGCCGAGCTCGAACGCGAAGTAGTCACTGAGGGCGGTGGGCACATGCCCCAATACCGGAGCGGCATTCGCGAGTGGCTGCGCGGTGGTCCCATTGGTGTTGCCGCCCAGGTCGAACGCGCCGTTGCGCAGGACGACCAGCGCGTAGTCGTTGGTCCAGTTCGGGGTGACCCTCGCGATGTACGTGTCGTTGGAGGGGACGAGGTAGTCCACGATGGCCTTGTCGCCGTTGAAGAACGCCACCCCGGAGGTCAGCGCGGCCCCGGCGCCGGTCAGCAGATCCAGCGCGAGCTGGGTATTGGCAACCGTGCCCGCCGAGGCGCCGGCCAGCGTCACCCGGTCGCCCGCCGCCAGCGGCAGGGAATAGTAGCCCGTCCGCGTCAGGTTGGTGCCGAACCGGATGCTATGGCCCGTGCCGACGAAGTCGGCGTTGGGGCCGTCTTTGAAGGCGACACTGATATAATTGGTGGTATTGAGGCCATTGGCCTTGATGCCGACGCCCGATCTTCTTCCCTGGTCATAATACCAGCCAATACCGTACAGGTAGTCTGGGTCAATGCTGAGATCCCTGTAGTTGATCTGGATGGTGTTGTCCGCCCTGCCCAGCACCACTTGGAACGTGATATCGCCGGGGTCGCCGTCACTCCCCTGGAAGATCTGGTACCGGACACGGTTCCACTGGACGATCAACTGCTGATTGGTCCCCGAGCCGACCACCTGCCAATACACGCCCCCCCCGTCGGTGGAGAGCATATTATCCATACACGCACCGATGGTCGGTGGGACCAACTCCTGTTTGATGGGAAAGTACCTGTAGTTGCTGCTCCAGCCCGATTCGAAGGTGATCGCGCCGTTCAAGCTGACGTAAACGGAGCTGTAGGTGCTACCGTAGAACGTGAAGGTGAACCCGCTCAGACTGCTCAACTGCACGAAATCGTTGACCGTTCTCTCGGTCAGAATCGCCGTACCGGAGGCGCTGATGTCCTGAAACTCGTAGGGGACGACAATCGCCTTGTAGCCCTTGGGGTCGGGGCCAAGCCGCGGGGTGTGATCCGTGGCGAGCACCGCGGAGCGGGTGGCATTGCTCACGAGCGTGAGCGCGCTGGCATCCAGCGGTTGCGCCATCGCCGGCGTACCATTGGTCCGGGTGACGGTCGTGTCCGTCACGGCGGCATTCAGCAGGGTGTGCAGCATGTAGCTGCCCATGGAACCCCCGGCGCCGCCCACCGTGATCGTGTAGAGGCCGGGCTGCGCAATCGCCACCGTCTGGAGGGTGGCGTTTTGCCCGGCGTCGGGCGCCGTGACGTAGCCAAGGGGTCCGCCAGCGCCGCTGACAGAGAGCGTGGGCCGCAACCCTGCGCTCGGACGGACGTTGAGTGTGAGGGTCTGCGGGTCGTCGAGAGTGACGGTGTAAAGGTCGCTATCGCCGATGGGGCCGACGTACCCCGTGAGGGTCTGGTCGTAGATCAGGCTGCCCCGCGGCTTCTGTGCCTGGAGGGGCGTCGGGAGGTTGGTCGTCGCCAGATCCATGTAGAACTGCAGCACGAAATTGCTGCCGGCAACGCCATCGCCCGAAGGCAGGCCGTTGGTGGATTCCCCGTCCAGGTCGTTCCCCGAGGGATCCTCGAGGAGCCCGTCGCCGCTGAGTAGCGTCAGCGCGTAGCGATCCTGCGGCAGGTTGGTGAAACTGAGCGTCAACGTGGACGGGCCGGCGGCATAACTGAGTGTGCTCGCGCGGTACGCGCCGGTGGCGTCGCCGACCAGCGTAAAGCAGTTCGTACCGACCTGCGCGGCGATCAGGGGTTCGCTGAACGTCGCCGTGTAGGTCAGGTTGCCGGGCGGCACGACCCCATTTGTCGGGATGGACGAAGCGACCACACGCGGCGCCCCGCGATCGACGGTGAAGGTCAGGGTGAGCGCCTCGACGGGCAGGTCCCGCACGCTTGTCAACGCACCGGCCGCGAGGGCGATGACATGCACGCCATCGTCGAGCGGCGGCAGACCGAAGCAGACCGAGCGCCCGTTGCCGGAGACCGCCGCGGCGGAGGGGCAGGGGATGCCGTCCACGGTTACGTCCGCGGCCTCAAGGGAGGTCAGGAGCACCTCCTGGTTGAACGTCACCGTCCATTCGGTCGGAATCGTGTTGAGGAAGGCCCCGTTGGTGATGCTGGCGCCGACCACAACAAACGCGGGGGTGTACGGCGTGGCGCCCTGGACGCCGAGGAGATACTCCCCATGGCCGTACAGGCGGACCTTGTACACGCCGGACGTGGTGGCGGTTTGGGTGATGAGGGCGTTGCGGCCGTCCGGCGCGCCGTGGTAGTTGCTGCTGACCAGCGCGCCGCCCGGGCTGTACAGTTCGAGCGTCGGATCGAGGCGCGGGCTCATGCCGGCCGGTGTTGCCGTGGAGATCACGAGATTGCTTCCGGCGGCGGCGCTGAAGCCGTACCAGTCGGGGCTGCCCGTGCCGTCGCCGCCCAGGCCGTCGATCGTGACGCCGGCGGGCAACGAGTTGGTCAGGCGGCGTTTCAGGACGAGCGTGTCCGGATCGTACACATTGATATAGGACTTGTAGGTGCCGTCGGGCGGAGTGTCCGAAGCGAAGAGTTCGCCGTTGACGATGGCCATGCCCCGGAAGTTCAGGTTGGTGGGCGAAAAGCGGGCCACCGTGGCGCCGGTGGCGGCATCAATTGTGCGGATGGGGTTGGCGCCTATTCCGCCGCCGATGTACAGGAGCCCGGTGCTGTCGTCGCCCGTCAGGGCACCCGCCATGGTATTCTCCATCCGAGTCACATCCGTGAGATAGCGTCTGACGGTCAAGTCTGCGGTTGAATACGCGGGAATGTCCCACCAGGCACTCAGCAAAGGAAACAACTCGCCGTCGACATAGCCTAGC
>CAZTAJ010000192.1:0-5768 GCA_964611575.1 uncultured Verrucomicrobiota bacterium | reverse complement strand
TATCCGACTGAGTGTATCCGACAAAGTGTGGACCCAGGCCCCCTTAGTCCCCCACACTTAGTCCCCCACACTTAGTCGACGAAGCGTATCCGACTGAGTGTATCCGACGAAGTGTGGATCCAGGCACCCTTGGTCCCCCACACTTAGTCGACGAAGCGTACCCGACTGAGTGTATTCACTCACCCTCCATTCACCTCGCGCAATGCGTCCGCCAGCGGCATCGCGTCAGCCTTGGGATGAATCGGATAGGACGCATTGCCGGGATGGACCACCAGCAGGCGATCCAGTTTCAAATCCTGCAAAGCCACATGCATGGACTTCGTCATGGTGGGCGCGTCGGCGCACTTGAACTCGACACCGATTCGCCGACCATCCCGTTCCAGCAGGAGGTCCAGTTCCGCCCCTTGTCGGGTGGACCAGAAGTGGGCTTGGTACAGGCCCGCCCTGTCCATCACCTGCTCCAGGGCGAAACCTTCCCAGGAAGCTCCGTACTTGGGATGCGCCTGGAGCGCCGCCATCGAGCCGACGTTCAGAAAGGCATGCAGCAGGCCACTATCGCGCAGATACACCTTCGGCGACTTCACCTGCCGTTTCCCAAGGTTTTCGAACCAGGGCTGCAGCACGCGCACCAGGTATGTTCCGGCCAGGATGTCAAGGTAATGCCGGACAGTCTTGCCACTGACACCCATGGAGCGGGCCAGTTCCTCGCCATTCCACGTCTGCCCGTGGTAGTGCGTCAGCATGCTCCAGAACCTGCGGAGAGTTTCCGGCGGCACCTGAATGCCGAGTTGCGGGATATCGCGTTCCACTTGTGTCGTAATGAAATCCTTGCGCCACCGTAATGAGGCGGCCTCTGACGGCGCCAGGAACGAACGCGGGAATCCACCCCGCAACCACAGATCGTTCTGCGCTGTCAATCCGGTTTCCGCCAGATTCAACCCCGCCACGGGAACAAAGCGCACCCGGCCCGCCAGTGATTCCGAAACACCTTTGACCAAGGTTGACGAGGCACTGCCCAGCAGAAGAAACCGAACCGGCTGCGGATCGCGATCAGCCAACGGCCGCAGCACGGTGAACAAATGCGGCATCCGCTGCACCTCGTCCACGACCACAAGACCCCGCAGACGGGAGAGGGCCAGTTCAGGGGTGGACAAAGCGGCGCGCCCGGATTCGGTCTCAAGATCAAAGACATGCGCGTCTTCCGGCCAAGCATCGGCAATTTGACGGGCAAGCGTCGTCTTCCCGACCTGCCGCGCCCCCAGTAATACCGTTACAGGCGCCTCTGCGATTGCCTCTTGAACCGCATGTCTCAAAAACTCACGTTTCAACATATTGTCCATGTGTTTCAGGATATCATATCCAGATAAGCATGAATGTAAACGTCAAAGACTTCCGCTGTTGAGGCGGGTGAATCAGGGCCGACCGCGTTCTTCCTGTTCGCATCGCGCACAGCGGCTTCCTCTGTAGACGCGGGCGTCTTGCCCGACGAAGCCTTGGCGAAGTCGGGTGACCGCGCCCTTCCCATTCGCACCGCGCTCAACGCGCGCGGCTACAGGGTGCTTCGCTCCTCTTCTGTAGACGCGGGCGTTGACCGCGTTCTTCCATTCTCACCGCGCTCAACGCGCGCGGCTACAGGGTGCTCCGCTCTTCTTCTGTAGACGCGGGCGCTGACCGCGTCCCTTCATCATCCGCCCGACGGAAAGCCACCGCATAGGGTGTCTCCAGTACGCGACGATACCCCGTGACCGTTGCCGCGCGGGCATCCGTATAGAACGCTGCCGCCAAAGAAGCCGCCCCCTGCCCTTCGAACCAGTCACCCATCCGTTGGGAATCGGTGTACTGTCGAATGCTGTCCTGTTCCACTACGATCAGGTCCGGATCGGCCTGCTGCACGTCGGCATAGGTGATGGCCCCCCATTTGACAATCTCCCGGACGCCCTGCGCCGGATCCACGTAGATCGAGGCCTCCCGCAGCATCGTCAGCCCGGTCATGGGGCCTGCGCCCTGCGCCAGCGTCCGGTCAAACGCAATCCCCGGATGCGTCTGTTCCGATCTCACCAAGGCGCCGTACCAGTGGGCCTGCCCCCGCAGATTGAGTCCCGTCTGCCAGGTCAGCAACGCCAGGATCGCCGCCGAGAAGAGCCACCCTCGCGCACCGGCAGGGGACCAGACGACTCGGCTGCCGAAACACGAGAGCAATGGCAGCAGCGCCGGGATGAAGTAGTAGGGAGAACGATTCGCCACAAAGAAGACCACGTAACCGCCATAGGATAAGGTCCAGGCCGCAACCAGCAGGACCGTCAACCGCTCGCGCGGTTCCCGCCACACAGCGACAAGGCACACCACCACCGCCGCCAGGTACAGCGGCCACAGACCGAATCCCTGCTTCAGAATGTCGGTGTAGTGACCTGCCACGCCGGTCGACATGCGGACGCCCCACCCCCACCCCATCATGGCCGACTGATTGCGAAGCGCGGCAACCACCTGGGCCGCCTTGTGCGGCACAATCAATACCGGGTAGGTCGCCAGAACGACCAGCACCAGCACGCCGACGAATGCCGCTCCCCGCGCGACCACATGGTCGAAGTCCAGCCGCCCCCGTCCAAGCCCCAGCAGCAAGTACAGGCCAATCACAGGAGCAAAGAACACACCCAGGATCTTGGTCGTGATCGCCAGTCCGCAAAACACCGCCGCTCCATAAAACCAGCGCCCGAACGCCAGATCGTCACGGCTCAACGCATAGAGCGTGAGCGCTACAAAAAGGGTCACCAGTCCATCAGGATGCCACCAGGTGTTGTTGGTGACGATGGCCGGCAGTGTGGCCATAAAAGCCGCCACCGCTGTGGCGCGGACAACCCCCTGGAACCGGGTCCACAGTCCGACCAGGACGAGAATGGCAGCCACGCTGCATACCGGGTTGATCTCCCGCAGCAGCAGGACCATCGCCCGCATGTAGTCATTGTAGCCATGGTGAGTGAGATCCGAGAACACCCGCACCGGCAGGATCACCAGGGCCGACACGGCATAGAACACATATCCGTAGACATAGTGTTTGTGGTCCAGGACGCGCTGGAGTGTCTCGGCGATCGTATGGCCCCGCATCGTCATGGACATCACAAACGGGAACTGGTTGTACTCGTCAACGGAGGAGCACACCAGCATGTTCAGATTGGCGGAACACCGCAGATTCGGCGGAATGAACAAAGCCGCATAGACCGCCGCCAGGGCGATCAGAATCCAAAGGTTGCGCCGGGCCTTGGTTGCAGACTCATTCATGAGCACCCTAAGATGGGAAACCGAACCACGGAGGCACGGAAACACGGAGAAGACGTCCCTCCATCCTGCGCCCCTCTGTCTCCCGAGATGACGTTGCGCGAATTTGGCTCAGGGCGGAACCTTGATAAGTGCTCGGGAAGCGACTCTGAAGCCACCGCCCTGCGCCAAATTCGCGCAACACCGGATTGTCGAGCACACGGGGAGATGTCACATCGTTCGTCTCCATGTTCATTCTCCGTGGTTCCGTGCCTCCAGCGTAACGAGTGGTGATATGTCTTTCTTTGCCTCTTCGAATTTCCGGATGTATCGGTCACAGTACCATCCGTTTGATGCCCTGTTTGAGGATGGGTACGTTGAAGTTGATCAGCAACCCGACCCGACATCCGGTCAACTTCATGTAGGTCAATAGTTGCGCTTCATGAATCGGTTCCAACTCCTTGATGGCCTTCAGTTCCACGACCACTTTGGCCGACACAATCAGGTCCAAGCGCAGATCATCGCCCACCCTCACATCTTTGTACACCAACGGAAGCTTCACCTGCGTCTCGAACGCCACGTTGCGTAAACACAGTTCGTGAGCAAGGCTTCTTTCGTAGATCTCCTCGTACAATCCTGGCCCCCAGTGTTTGTGGACCTCGATCGCGGCACCGATGATCTGTTCTGTGAGATCGGCCTCGAGCATCGCGATTCTTCCTCCCCAACCGGCATAGCCGAAGTTACAACCAATTGAACGGGGACCTCGCCACGGAGGCACGAAAGCACGGAGAAGACGTCCCCCCATCCTGCTCCCCTCTGTCTCCCGAGATAACGTTGCGCGAATTTGGCTCAGGGCGGAACCTTGATAAGCGCTCGGGAAGCGACTCTGAAGCCACCGCCCTGCGCCAAATTCGCGCAACACCGGATTGTCGAGCACACGGCAGAGATGTCACATCGCTCTTCTCCATGTTCATTCTCCGTGTTTCCGTGCCTCCGTGGTGAGTGCCCTACTCTTCACGTCTCACCCTTCACGTCTCACTCGCTTCAGGAAATCCTCCGCCTGGGCCGTTTCGGGCCACATCGGGCCCTCAACCCAGCTCAGGTCCGGCCGCCAGTGGCCCGGGCAGGCCTGCACCGCCCAATCGGCAAAGGTGTAACTGATCTCACCAATCACCGGCTGCCCGGCGTCAAAAAGAAAGTCGTAAGCCATGGATTGAAACCGGCCGGCCTTGGACACCCGAAACGCCGTCTCGATACAACGCAGATCCACCTTGGATGGGTCGTGGTCAATCAAACCGCTCCCGGATGCACGGAAGTCGTCCGGGCGGTTGAATCGCCGGAACCCGAACGCCCGGTCGCCAATGATCGTGATCCGGGTATCGAACGCATTGCCGGGGACGAACTGCTGGAAATACGCGTAGCCGAACTCGGGGCGCCACCAGAGAGGGTCCGGCGGCGGCAACCGGCCATTGAGAACGTAGCGCACACCGTCCTTCATGCGCGCGACCAGGTATTGCAGCCGCCGGAGACGGCGGCCTCTACACTTCGAAGACGGCACTGCCAGATCCGACAGGGGGTGGAGGCCCCATGAAAACATCAGGTTGATCAAATGAGTGGCCTTCGCGGCGGACGTCACCTTCACAACCTCGCTGGCCCCCGCCCCGCAGGAGAGTTTGAACACGACGGGGTAGACCGCGGAGGCAGCCCAAGCCAGGGCTTCATCGCGCCGCCAGAAGATCCAGGTTTGCGGAGTGGGCGCGCCCAGGGCTTGAAACAGATAGAACTGGGCGACCTTCTCATCATAATGCCACGCCGTGGCTGAGTCGGGGTAGACCGGAATGCCCAGTTCATGTTCAATGACATGGAGTATACGCTGTGCCGACTGCTTGTCCTGCGGCGTATGCGCCCACCGCCACATGACGCCGTCACAACCGCGCGCCTGGGCAAGCGCATCCGGGCGCAGCAGGTCGAGTTCACGCACCTCGGCGCCCGCCGCCCGCAGGGTCTCCGCCCAGCGGCCGGCATAGTGGCCGCCCCAGTCACCGTCAGGATGAATGCCTATGACCGTTGATGACATGATTGTTGTTCCGAACAGCCTCTCCCCCGCATCCTTTTCCATTCACACCGCGCCCAACGTGCGCGGCTACAGAATGCCTTCCTCTGTAGACGCGGGCGTTGACCGCGTTGTCTTCCCGTCCTCCCCGCGCCCAACGTGCGCGGCTACGCCACCCCCAGCCGTGTCCTCAGACGCCAAATGAGCAATCGCCCTTTGTATGTGATTTGTCTCATGCCCTTCGCCGCCCGCTCCAGCAACCGCCACCCCAGTGTGGCGCGGCGGTGGGAACGCAGCATGAGCGGCAAGTCTCGCCTGGGCAGGATCTCGCGTCCTGTGCCGCGGACTTCCGCGACGTCGCGCAGCATCCGGCGAAAGACCGCGACCTCATTGTAGTCCCGCATGGCACGTTCCCACCCGGCAGCCGCGATCTGCCGGCGCTCATCGTCATGGGCAAGATAGT
>CAZTAJ010000191.1:0-5905 GCA_964611575.1 uncultured Verrucomicrobiota bacterium | reverse complement strand
CCGCTGAGCTGTGGACTGCGGCGTGTGGGCATCTTCGCAAACTTCTGCATCCCGATGTCTACTCGCGCTGGATCGCGGTGATTGAGGCGCGGGAACTCAAGGATCACACGCTGACGTTGTCGGTTGACAACAATTTTTACCAGACCTGGCTGGAGGAGAACTATCTGCCGCTGATTCAGGCGGCGGTGACGTCGGTCTGCGGGGATGAGTTGCGGATCGCCTTCATCGTCGGCCAGCGCACATCGCCGGCGGCGGAGGAGCCCGAACCCGAGGAGGTGGCCAAGCCCGCCCGGAAGCCGGGGCCGGCCGCGGCCCGGCGGACCCTCCCCGATCCCGTGCTCAACGCGAAGTTTACGTTCGATCTCTTCATTGTCGGGTCCTCCAACAATTTCGGGCATGCGGCGGCCCTCGCCGTGGCGCAGGCTCCCGCACGGGCTTACAATCCGCTCTTCATCTACGGCGGCACCGGCCTCGGGAAGACG
Organism: uncultured Verrucomicrobiota bacterium; assembly: GCA_964611575.1. GTDB lineage: Bacteria > Verrucomicrobiota > Kiritimatiellia > CAIKKV01 > CAITUY01 > CAITUY01. The sequence continues at coordinate 5,423 of CAZTAJ010000191.1, read as the reverse complement.
CACCTCATGCAGGCCATCGGCCACCACGTGATGAAGAGTTCGAACTCCCGCATTGCGTACGTGTCGTCCGAAACCTTCACCAACGAGTACATCGACGCGCTGCAGAGCCGGATGCTCGTGCAGTTCCGCAAGAAGTACCGGAGCGTGGACCTGCTGCTCATCGACGACATCCACTTCCTGGCCGGCAAGGAACGCATGCAGGAGGAGTTCTTCCATACGTTCAATGCGCTGTTCGACGCCCATAAACAGATCGTCATGACCAGCGATCGGCCGGCCAGCGAGATCAGCGGCCTGGAACAACGGCTGGTATCCCGTTTTGAGTGGGGCCTGGTGACCGAGTTGCAGCCGCCGGACCTCGAAACCCGCATCGCCATTCTGAGAAACAAGCAGCAACTGGGCGGCCTGACGCTGACGGACGAATGCCTGCAGTTCATCGCACGGTCGATCCGGTCGAATATCCGCCGCCTGGAGGGCGCCCTGATCCGCGCCACGTCGTTCGCCTCGCTGACCGGCCGGACTCTGACCGTCGCGGACCTCGAGACGCTGCTCCGCGACACGATCGACCAGGAAAAGCAGGAGACGCTGACGTTCGAGCATATCATGAAGGCGGTGGCCGACCATTATGACGTCCGGTTGGTGGATATGAGCAGCAAACGGCGCCCCGCCGCCATCGCCATGCCCCGTCAGGTCGCCATGTACCTGTGCCGCCACATGACCCCGGCCTCGCTTCCTGAAATCGCCACCGCTTTCGCCAAAACGCACGCCACCATCCTGCATGGTTGCCGTCTCATCCAGAACCGCATGGTCACCGATGCCGATCTGCGCCAGACGGTGAACCACCTCACCCGCCAACTCGAGAAGAAATGTTGACAACCGGGTGGATAACCTTCAGAAAGTGTGTTCATAACGCGAAGGGTGCGGCTTGTTGCAGGTTGTCATCACGGAAGCATGGGCGGTCATCAACAGGCACCCCGGTCGTGGAGGTTGAGGTTGGCGCGGGTTTTGGGGGTGTTTACGGCTTGTTGACGTTATGAACACCCCATAATACGGGTGATAGTTTAGATATAAGGGATATCGTATTCCTATACGCCTGTTGATGAGTTGAGTCCAGGAGGCAGCATGAAGATCGTCATTACAAAAGACGCCATCATGACGGGGTTGCAGATGGTTCAGGGTGTGGTCAATGTCAGACCCACATTGCCTGTGCTGTCGAACGTGTTGTTGCAGGCCCAGGACGACCGGCTGTGGCTGACGACCACCGATCTCGAAGTGACCATGCGCTGCGCGGTGGAAGCCAAGGTGGGCAAGGCCGGCGCAACCACCATTCCAGCCAAACGCATCCTGAGCATCATCCGCGAACTTCCCGCGGATGCGATCGAAATCGATACCGACGACAAGCACTCCTCGTCCATCACCTGCGCCACGTCATTCTTCAAGATCCTCGGGCTGCCGGAAGATGATTTTCCGGCTGTTCCCAAGTATGAGAGCGGGCACGTGTTCACGCTGGAACAGCGTGTGTTGAAGGAAATGCTCCAAAAGACCTCCTACGCCGCTTCCGCCGACGAAACCCGCTATATCCTCAATGGCACCTTGATGAGTTTCAAGGCCAACAAGCTGACCCTGGTCGCCACGGACGGACGCCGCCTGGCCTTGACCGAGCATGAGTTGGAATTGCCCAAAGAGGCCGAGACGGACGCGATCGTGCCCACCAAGGCGGTCAATGAACTGCTGCGCGTGTTGAAGGATGACGGGGCGGTCAAGATCCACATTTCAAAGAATCAGGCGGGATTTGAATTCGACGATGTGCTCCTGATCACGAAGCTGATCGAAGGCACCTACCCGAATTTCCGTCAGGTCATTCCGTCGCAGTGCGAACAACGCGTGACGGTCGAACGCGAGGCGTTCCTTGTTGCGTTGAAACGCGTTGCCTTGTTGACCAGTGACAAGTCGAGTTCGATCAAGATGACGTTCGGGAAGAACAAGCTGAAGGTCAGCGCCTCATCCCCCGATGTCGGCGAAGCCCACGAGACCGTGTCCATCAAGTATACGGGCAAGGAAATCGATGTGGCGTTCAATCCCGACTACATCATCGAGCCGCTGCGCAACCTGAGCACCGACGAGATCTACGTGGAACTGACGGACGAGTTGAGCCCGGGCGTCATCAAGTGCGATGTCCCGTTCATCTATGTCCTGATGCCCATGCGGGTGTCGTAAGGCCGTCGGGCGCCCACGGCCGGCCGTGACCCGGTTCTATTTCTTGAAACCGGGTTGGCTCATGGCCTCGTCGATGAAGGCGAGCATGTTTTTCAAAGGAACATCCCCTTCGACCGCATGGGCGGGCGCAAAGATGTACCCGCCGTTTCGACCCAGATCAATGAGTCTGCGGGATTCCCGCCGCACGTCCGCGACCGTTCCATAGGGCAGTGTCCGTTGCGTGGACAGCCCGCCATGAAACGCAAGGCGTCCATGGTACTGCGGGATCAGCGTTTCGACATCCATGACTTCCGGCTGAAACGGGTTGAAACACGTCAACCCGATGCCGATGAGATCGTCGAACAACTCGTCGACATCGCCGCAGGAATGAATGGAAACATACCGGCCGGCGTCCCGAACCACGGCGTACATGCGCTTCAGCTCCGGGTAGATGAACTCGCGCCAGAGGTCCGGCCCCATTTGCAGGCCGTGCTGCTGACCCCAATCGTCGCCGAAGTGCACGGCGTCGATCTCGAACTCAAGGGCCTTGCGGACTTGGGCGATATTGTAGTCCGCGATGGCATGCAGCAGCTCGTGGACGAACTCGGGATGATCGATGAAATCCATCATGAGGGTCTCGAGGCCTCTCATGGTCCAGGCGCGTTCGTAGAGTGAGAAGCCGATCTGGAAGACCCGGAACCGATCCCCGTGCTGTTTCAGTCTGGCGGGGATATCGTTAAAGAAACGGTCATTGTGCGGATCCGGGAACCGGTAGCCGGCCAAGGTCGGCTTGGGCAGCACGGTGTGTTCGACAATCCCGATGTCCTTGTCGCTGCTCCGGTCCCAGACCACCCCGAAGACATCCTTCACCCGGTTCCTGCCGGCGTCTTCGAAGAACCCGATCCCGTTGCCCAGCGACAGAAGGTGATTGTTCAGGACGGTATCCAGGTCCTGGGTTCCGTAGTGCTTCACCAGTTTGTGGTGGGCTTCAGCCGTGAATGAGAATGACCACGGGACATAAGGGGGGCGTTCCCCCTTGTACACGGAATGGATCACGTCGCGTTTTGTCATGGCCGTATCCTTTCGTCCGTCATCCCAGGAAGGTGCAGACGTACTCGCACACCCCGGAACTCACCTCGATGTCGAATCCCGACTTGGCCGGGACTTCGAATTGCTGACCCGCGGCATAACGCTGCACGCCGGCCTGGCCGTCCACTTTCACGGCGCACGTGCCCACGGTGATCGCCATCCGTTCGGCCTTATCCGTCCCGAAATGGAACTTCCCCGGGAAGATAACCCCCACGGACTTGCGCGTGCCGTCCGCCAGGAGAAGGGTGTGGCTCACCACCTTCCCCTCGAAATAGACGTTCGCCTTGGCCACCACCGTCACGCCTTTGAATTCCGCCGGTTCGCTGCTCATAATGGGTCTCCTCCGCAGCCAGTATGCATGGCTGGGGTGGGACCCGGCAATAGTGATTGTGAGCTGTGCCATCATTGCGGGGATGTTGCCCCGATTGACGCCCCTATGAGAAAGGAGTACGTTAGTCTCGTGAGCAAGAACGAGATCCTTGAGGAATTGCCCCGTCTGCCGGCGACGGATCGCCAGGAGATTCTTGACCGGCTGTGGGATCTTGAGGAGTGGGATGTGCTGCGCGCAGACGAGCCCTCCGCTCAAGAGAAGGCGCTGCTTGACGAGGCCCTCGATGCTTATGCCCATAACCCAGATGCGGGGCAACCGTGGCGTGAAGTGCTTGCCGGACTCCGGGAACGGAAAGCGTCTTGATCTGGCGCGTCCACGTCCATCCCATCGCGCAAACCGACGTTCGAAACGCCCGTGACTGGTACGACCGGCAACGGGCGGGACTCGGCGCGGAGTTCCTGGTGGCGGTCGAGAACGCGCTGGCACGACTCGAGCAGAACCCGACGCGGCAGCGCGTGTACTATCGAGGACTTCGGTGCATTCTCACCCGGCGGTTCCCCTACAAACTCTTCTATCTGGTGCAGGGAGAGACTGTGCATGTTCTGCGCATCCTCCACGGCCGTCGGGATCATCGGCGTCTGCTCCGTCTTTGACGTCACAAGGTTCAACGTTCCAAGAGAGCCGATAGACTGCCTATGCCTGTTTCGCAAGTCTTTCTAGATTGGACCCGGCCGTTGTGCGACACGGTGCCGGAATGGCTGCTGGCCGGAGCCGGCGGCCTGACCGATCTGCGCGACACGATGCTGGTTGTGCCCACCCGCCAGTCGGGCTGGCGCTTGCGGGGCGCCCTCCCGCTCGCCGCCGCCGCGCGCGGCGCCGCCCTCCTGAGTCCCGCCATCGTCAGCGCGCCCGTGCTGCTCACCCCGCCCCCCGCAGAACCCCGCGTCGCCAGCGAGCTCCAGAGCCTCCTCGCCTGGTGCGCCGTCCTCAAGGCCGTCCAACCCGGCGATTGCGAGGCCTTTCTCGGGAATCGCCAGGGTGAACCGGCCGGCACGGGCTGGGCCCTGCAAACCGCCCGCCGCCTCCAGGTCCTCCGGCAGGAATTGGCCGACGGCGCCTTGACGATCGCGGACGTCGCGGCGCACGGCTCCCGGTTGGGCGAGGCCGACCGCTGGGCCGCCATGGCCGACCTGGAGGGCCGCTACGAGGGGCAGCTTGCCGACTGGGGCCTCCAGGATGCCCTGGCCGCCTCCCTGGCCTACGCAAGGACCGGCAGCCCGCCCACCGGCCTGCGCCACGTGGTCCTGGCCTGTGTGCCCGATCCGCCCCGCCTGCTGCTGCTCATGCTCGAGCGCTGGGCCGCCCGGGGCCTGCAGGTCACCGTGCTCGCGGCCGGCCCTGTTGAGTCGCCCGGGGCGGGCGCCCCTGACCTCGCGGCCGAGTGGGTCGACGCCTGGGGCTGTCCGCGACCGGAGGTCTGGCAGCACCGCGAAATCGAACTGGACGACGCGGACCTGCACCTCCTGGCCACCCCGGAGGATCAGGCCTGCGATGTGGCGGAACGGATCGGACAGGCCCTCCGGCACGCCCCGGCGGCGCTCTCGCGGGGCCGCCCGCTGATCGCGATCGGCGCGCCGGATGGCGAGACGATCGCCCCGCTCCAGCGGGAACTCGAAAGCCGCGGGCTGGCGGTCTTCAACCCGCAGAATCGTCCTTTCGAGGATACGCGCCTGTTCCGCCTGCTGCGCACGCTCCTGGAGTTCCGCCAGCGCTCCGGGTACGCGGAAACGGCGGCGTTGCTCAGGCATCC
>CAZTAJ010000190.1:0-5942 GCA_964611575.1 uncultured Verrucomicrobiota bacterium | reverse complement strand
GCGATCCGCCAGTCCGGCCCGTCGAGCGTGATGGTTTGCGAAGGTGTGGTGGCGTGTGGGTTCGGTGTCTGCTGCCTGCGTTTGGTGATCATTATTCACTCCTTGGGGTTCATCGGTCGGAAGCGGAGCACGCGGCTTTTCATCATCATGCCTGAGCTCCAATCGCGTAGGCAGCCACGGTCTCCTGCCATGCCACGATGTTCGTCGGCGGGATGCCGGCCGGCCAGTGGCCATAGTTGTCGGCGATCATCCCGCCCAGCCCGGCGCCGGTCGCCTCCAGCAAAACGAGGCGGTCGGCCACGGCGCCCATCTCCTCCGGGTACTCATAGAGCCACGCCATGGCGTCCTCCATGGGACAGAGGAAGTGGATCTGCTCCCAGATCGCCGGGCCCAGGACGACCATCGTCCAGGACTCACGCGCGGCGGCGATCCGCTCCCGCACCCCGTCCCAGCGCTCCGGGCGGAGCGGATCCGGGAATGGATGCGCCACCAGTCCGGCAATTGTCGTCACCGGATGTAGCCGTTCGCCGTGGCACATGCCGTCGCGCGGGATGTTGACCACCCCCCACTCGTCAATGAACCCGCCCTCCGGGCGGCTCGTACGCGTGTTGGAAAAGCTGATCCAACTCACGTCGCCGTAAAGGGTCGGCACCCGGTCGGAGGGCCGTTGCCGAACGGCGTTGCAGACGCGTTCTTTTGAGTTCATGTTGAGCCTCCCTGTTATTTCACCGCCGCAGCCGCACCTCGGCCGCTCCGGGCGGGAGCGTGAAGCGCAACGCGTCGCCCTCGGCGGTGAAAGCGGCCGGCTCGCCGTTGATTCGGAGGGCGGCGTCTGCCGCAGGCTGGAATCCCTTGACCTCAAGCCGGGCGCAGGTTTGCTCCCGCGCCACGGCGCTGAAGGCGACGCCGTCGGCATCAACCGCAAAGCCGCGCACCGCGATGCCGGGCTCGGCAAGAAAACTCCAGGCGTCGCCCACAACCACCCGCGTCCTGCGCGGACCGGCCTCGGCCTCGACCCGCATCCCGCGCCAGGTGAAGTTGCGCCACGCGCTCGCCTCCTTGAGGTGCGGATTGCCGAAGCGCACCCCACCCCGCGCGGTTTCCGGGGCGAAAACTTCCTCCAGGCCGCAGAGCGGCAGCATTCCCGACCAGACGTAGCGCACCTCGCGGCCGCCCCAGTTGTTGATATAGAGGAATCTGGGATTGACCTTGCCCTCGGCCGGGTAGTTCTCGTAGGCGTGGCCGTGCGCCCTCCAGTACTCCATGAACTGGCCGCAGACACGACGCGCGTACTCGGCGGCGAGTTCGTCCCACCCCGCTTCCTTGATGGAGAGGTAAACCATGTAGGTGGTCGGCGGCCAGCAGTTGCCGCGCCAGTAGTTGCCGGTGCCGTCGAGGCCGTCACAGTAGGCGGGATCGTCGCGGCTGACAGTGGGCATGAGGTTCTCGCCCCAGAACTGCTTGGGGTCGAGCAGCGTCTCCCGGAGTTTGGCCTTGACGCGGTCATCGGCGATCCCGGCCAGGAGCGGGAAGAAGATCGTCATGGCCTTGACCGGAGAGAATCCGCCGCTCCAGAAGCGGTCCCGGAAGAAGCCGTCCTTCTCGCAGTACAGGCGTTCGCGGACGCGGCCGGTGACCCGTTCGGCTTCGCCCCGCAGCCAGGCGGCGTCGGCGTCGTGGCCGAGGCGCTCGGCCCAGCGGGCCATGATTTGAGCGGAGGCAATGTAGAGGCAGTTCTGGCAGAGCAGCGTGACGGTCAGCGTGCGGCTGGGCAGATCGAACTCGACGCCGTCGGCGAGCATCCCCAGGCGATCTTCGGTGAAGCCGGCCGAGTAGATCGGGATCTCGTCGTAGCCGGTCTCGTCCATGGCCTCCGAGATGAGTTTGCCGGGAGCCATCGCGGTGGGGTCGCCGGAGGCACCGGACTCGATCAGGCCGTCGCCGTTGCCGTCGCGCCAGGGGCGGCCGTCGCCGCGGTCGGCGAACCAGAAGCGCATGAACTCCATCATGACCGGCCAGGTCCGGCGCGCCAGGGCCTCGTCACCCAGGAGGTCCAGGGTGCGGCAGTAGAGGACGGGGATGATGAGGTTGCGCTGGGTGGGGCCTTGGGCGATTCCCTTTTCGCCATAGACGGAGACGATGTGCTCGAGCGAGGCGGCGCCGAGCCGCGGGTCCTCCCAGGCGGCGATGTAGGAATCGAAGAAGTTGTCCCAGCCAAAGATCAGCCCCGGCCGGTTGGGGCCGCCCCAGGTGCGGTTGACGGTGGTCTGGAGCATGTGGCGGACGGGATCGTAGGCGCGGCTGTAGCCGGTCAGGCCGCCAAGCGCCTCCGCGGCGCCGGCAAATTCACCCGAGCTGCGCATCCGCCGCGCCGCATACTCCCGCGCGCCGTCGGCCAGGAGGCGGTCGATCGCCGCGGCGTCGAGGGCCGGCGGCACACCGGCCGCGGCCGCGCGCGGGGCGAGGCGCATGACGAAATGGAGCGGCTTGTCCGGGGCGAGCGTGACGGGATAGAGGGCCATCGCCGTCCCCTCCGCCCGGATCATCCCGGCCCACGCCTGCTCGGCCTGGAGGCGCGAGTCCACCAGCAGCGGCGCTTCGACCGCGCCGGCGAGGGCCAGCTCCAGGGCGCAGTCTCCCAGCAGCAGGCGGCCGTGCGCGGGCGTGGCCGCGGCCACGGTGGCGGGGGCAAAACAGCCATTGGCGAAGAGCCCGGCGCGGGCCGGCGCGTCCGCCGTGTAGCGTCCGACCACCGCGTCCCCGTCCCGGCGCCATTCCAGCGTGATCGCCGCGGCTTCGCCTGGGGCGAAGTCGTAGACCAGCGGCGCGTTGACGGATGATTTCCGCGGCCAACCGCCCAAGCGGCGCACCCCGGCCGGGGTGACCGGCACGCGCCAGTGCACCCGCGTGTACCTTTGTTCAGGGTCACAGGCGTCCGGCCCGTCCATGGTCAGCAGGACATCCTTGTCATCGACCAGTCCCAAGGCGGGGTGTGGGCAGGCCATGCGGATGCCCAGCACATCGGGACCGAGGGCCAGGCTGACCCCCGAGATTCCTTGCAGCTCGAACGCCCCCGCCTCAACCGCAGACTTGCGTGCGCGTACGTAAGATGGAGTTGTAGCGTTGCTCATCCTTTGACGTCCTTGCTGAAGGATGCGGCCGGCGCGTCGCCGCCGCAGCCGAGGATCTCGCGTTTCATCTTCATATAATGCCGGTAGTTCTCCAGCGGAACGTTGGCCGGACAAGCGTGGTCCAGGTGCGGGATGTAGCCGCCGCGCCGGACTGCGGGCAGCACCCGCCGCAGTTCCTGGTCAATGCCGTCCTTGCTTTCCGCCAGCGCCTTCTTCTGGATGCCGCCATGGAAGCCGCAGCGCTCCCCGTAGCGCTCCTGGAGCATGAGGATGTCCATGCCGGCGTCCACTTCGCAGGGCATGAGGATGTTCACGCCGGCGTCGAGCCAGCCGTCCAGGAGCGCCAGGAAATTGCCGTCGCAGTCCAGCGAGACATACTTGACGCCGAGTTCCTGGCGCAGGCGGTCGTTGACCCGCTTCATGCGCGGCACGACGATGTCGCGGAACGCCTGGGGCTGGACGATCGGACCGGCGTTGTAGCAGATGTCCTCCCAGTAATGCACCATATCAAGTCGGATCTTCCCGGCCAGGCGGTCCAGCAGCCGCTCCTTGAGCAGGGTCAGGGTCTCGACCATCTCTTCGAACAACTCCAAGTCATCGTAGGGGAGCATGGAGAACGCCTCGAACCCCATCAGGTTCCGGAGATAGCCGATGTAGCTGTCGAGATAGAGGCAGACCGGCTTGCCGGAAGCGTCGAACGATCGCTTCACCGCGTCCCAGTCAACTTCGGGGAAGCGCCCCGGGGTGTCGGGATCGAGGCGGGGCTTGTAGCGCTCCTCCCAGTCCCGGCGGCTTTTCACCGGATAGTCGAGGTAATGGGGGATGGTGCTCTGCCCCTCGGCGATTTTGGCGAACTTGACGCCGTCGCCGTCCACATGCACCTCCACGCCGTCCTCCACGCCGAGCATCTTGCTCTCGAAACCCGGGCAGAGCCGCAGGTTGCCGCCGGGGATGTAGAACCCCTCGTCGAAATGAAACCCCTCAATGCCGAAGTGGCGATAGGCCTTGATGGTTGTGTCGACCTTCTTCGGCAGCCCCTGCTGGCGCCAGGCCGGCAACGTGGTCTCCCAATAGGTGAACTCCCAGTTGGGGCATGGCAGCGTGGGATTGGCCGACATCTGGGAGAAGAAACGCTCGCGTTGGTTCATCAATAGGTCTCCTTGCTTAGCCGTTATGCCGCGGGCGTCTGGCGCGGAGCGAGCCAGCCCACCGCGTCGAGCATTTCCGCGACCAGGTAATTCCAGTTCATGAACCCGCAATTCATGACGCCGATGCCGGACTCGGGCACGTAGTACTCATGCATGCCCCCGAAGCGCTCAATGTCGCGCCCCAGCAGGTCGACCGTCTGCCGGCAGAGCTCCTCGGCTTCAACGCGGAAGCCGTAGTTCAGCAACCCTTTGAAGACGATGTAATTGACGATCAGCCAGACCGGCCCCAGCCAGTTGGAGGGATTGCCGGTCTCATCGCAATTGTACATGGGCTCGTTGGCGGCCAGGGAGCGGATGCCGTAGTCGCAGGCAAGCCCCTCGCGGTTGTGCAGGTGGAGCCGCACCAGATCGGCGGCCTGTTCGGCCGTGGCCACGCCCGCCCACATCGGCATGAAGCCGGTCCAGACCTGGATGCGCAACGGGATGCAGGGCCAGAAGACCCCCAATCCGTGATTGAGGTAGGCCAGCGTGTGGTCGGTGTGGCACTGCAGATCCACGGAGTAGAAAAAGCGGTCGCGCCGGTCCCAGCACCACTGTCGGATCGCCGCGCTCAGCCGCTCGCGCTTGGCCACATAGTTCTCGGCGGCGTCGCGGCCGTTGCCGTAGGCGCGGTGCAGGCGGGCCATGGCGTCGAGTTCCTTGACCATCAGGCAGTTCAGGTACACCGAGGCCGACGAGTTCCGGGGGCGCCCGAAGGTGCAGGGGTCGTTGTCGACGCCGATGACCGCATCGCTGCGCCAGCGGTACAAGCCGGTGCGCGCGTCGAGATAGGCCTCCTCGTAATGCGCCAGAAAGCGGTCGAACTTGGGCAGACACTCCCGCAGCCATTGCTGGTCGCCGGGCTGGTGGGCCAGCATGTCGGCGAACTGCGCCATCACGGGCTTGTGCTGGTTGGGCTCGTCATGATTCGCGACCGCCTCCTGGAAATGATCTTCCGCGCCCAGGTAGACGCTGTAGGGCATGGCGCCGGAGGGGAGCTGGAAATCGAGGAAATTGAGGATGCAGCCGCGCATGGCGCCGAGCATCTTCGCGCGCAGCTCGTCGGTGGCGCCGGAGAGCCGCATAATGGCCAGGATCGCCCGCGAGGCGAAAAAAGTGTCCCAGTCCCACAGACAATGCTCATAGCCGGCGCCCGGCACGATGTACGGGTGCTTGAACCGGCCCGTCGGCACATGGTACATGCGCTCGTAGTTGCCGGCGAGATGCTGGAGTACGCTCTGGCAGTAAGGCGAGGTCATGAGGTTCTCCCGTTCATGGGCTCAGCGCTTTCCCGTGGGTGTCTTCAACACGCCCTCGAGCCATTTCCAGGCCCGCCGGTCGAACTCGGCCGACCAGTCGTGCCCGAGGCCGTCCAAGGCGACCATGGTTTTCGCCTTCCCGGCCCAGCGGTTGAAGACGGCGAAGACGCCGCAGGGCGGCGAGACCGGATCGATCAGGCCGGCGTTGAACAGCGCCGGGCAGTGGGCGTCCGGCGCGAAGTTCATCGGGTCGTAGTAGGCCAGGCAGCGCTCCTCCGGCCCTGTGAAGAGCGGGGGCGCGCCCGCCACCTCCATGCCGTCGCTTTTGACCAGGGCCGGATCGACAACCGGTGGCCACTTCCCCG
>CAZTAJ010000189.1:0-6034 GCA_964611575.1 uncultured Verrucomicrobiota bacterium | reverse complement strand
CGGCCGGCGCCGACGATGGTGTGGACTTCGTCAATGAACAGGATGATGCGGCCCTCGGCGGCCTTGATCTCGTTCAGGACGGCCTTGAGGCGCTCCTCGAACTCGCCGCGGTACTTGGCGCCCGCCATCAGGGCCGTCATGTCGAGCGCGAAAATCGTGCGGTCCTTCAGCCCCTCGGGCACGTCGCCGCGCACGATGCGGTGCGCCAACCCCTCGACGATGGCCGTCTTGCCCACACCCGGCTCGCCGATCAGGACGGGATTATTCTTGGTCTTGCGCGACAGGATGCGGATCACGCTGCGAATCTCGACGTCGCGGCCGATCACCGGGTCGAGCTTGTTCTTGCGGGCCATGTCAACCAGGTCGGTGCCGTACTTCTGCAGCGCCTCGTACGCGCCCTCGGGATTGGCGCTCGTCACGCGCTGGTTGCCGCGCACCTCCGTCAAGGCCTCCAGGAACCGCTTGCGGTCGATCCCCGCGCCGGCCAGCAGTTTTCCGGAAAAGGTCTTGGGCCCTTCATCCAGAAACGCCAGCAGCAGGTGCTCGATGGAAACATACTCGTCCTTCAGCCGTTCGGCTTCATCGGATGCCCGGACCAGCAACTGGTTCAGCCGTTGGGTCACGTAGACCTTGCCCGACTCGGTGGACGCGCCTCGGATCTTGGGCCGGCGGTCCAGTTCCTCCTCCAGCCGCGCGCGCAATTCCGCCGGCCGTGCGCCGAGCCGTTCCATCAGGCTCGGCGCCAGCCCATCCTCCTGCTCCAGTAATGTCAACAGCAGGTGCTCCGCATCCAACTCCTGGTGGCTGTAGCGCACGGCCTTGACCTGTGCGGCCTGCATCGCCTCCTGGACCTTCATCGTCATCTTGTTGGGGTCTAACATTCGAGTATCCTCCCGCCATTTCTACGGTCGAGGTTGTTATCAGCACTTACTATTCCAAACAAGCATTATAAAAAACGAAGTCGGTAATTCAATACGCAAGCCGTTGTTAATAAATTGATTATAAAAGTACAACTCAACGGTAAACGCGACGTCATGGCGCTATACGTACAATCATTAAAGCGTCATTATGGCGCATATATCAATGAGGAAAGTTTGACTATTCATACGCACTGGCATCCACAAGGCCAGCGCGGATGAGGAGGTTCGCCCGTTCGTTGCCGCCGAAGTCGAACGGACGCGGGGATTCGGATCAGGCGCTGACTGCAGCCGGTTCGACCCTATATGACTTCCAGGAAGTCTTTCCCGGGGAGTTCCGGGAATGGGGCCGTCGGCAGTGTCTGGTACCAGAAGACGGTTGAGGCGATATCGTCCTGCAGGGGCAGGTAGCGTCCGCCATGGCGCCATCCAAGCGCCTGAATCGTAACCTTCAGTTCTTTCTCGAAACGCACGGGATCCACGATGTGCCACCGGTAGAGACTGAACCGAGTCTGAGACTGGTACAGCCCGTCCGGGCGAAGCACCTGGATCATCCCTGCGTAGGGGCTGCAGAATTCCCGGTACCCGCCATGTTCCTTTCCCACATCAAAGTTGTAGGAACCGCAGAAGTAATCCTCAGTACCCGTGCCGCAGATGGTGGGGAACTTCCGGTCGCCATCCAGGTAGAACTTGATCTCACCCTCGCCCCACCAGCCGTTGTTGTTCACGCCCCACGCCATGAACGTGCCCACATACTGCCCTTGCCCCTTGACGCCTTCGAGCAGGGTATGCACGGTCTTGTAGGGCAGCGGGTTGGATCGCCGCCACTGGGCGTGGAAGTAGGCGCAGTCGCCGGGAACGTCCGTCAGCGTATAATCGACCTGGTAGTAAAGCGTCATCATTCCCGCGTCGGGATTCTTCTCATCCGGCGTCTGGAGGTTCTCAATTGTCACTCGACAGTGTTTGCGGAACGGCATTTCCCAGTAGCTGTTGAAGGCGCTCCCGGGATTGACGCACACCGGCAGGGAGGAGAGTTGACGGAAGTTCGCTCCCCTGTGGTGGCGTCCGTCGTCGGTACCCCAGCCGCAACAGAAGAAGTCACCGAGTGGGACCTCAACCGAAGGGTGCGCCTGGCCGTCCCAGTAGATGCGAAGAATCGTGAAGCGCCAGTTGCCCGTCGGCGTCATCCAGAGGTGCTGGAGAGCGCCCGGCCCGTCGATGTCGGCCACGGTGAACACTTCACCGGCTTTGATGCGCACCGAGGGGCTTACCTTCCATCCGACGCCAAGTTCCCTCGCGCAGTTCTGGCCGGTCCCTTCCGTCGCCATGCCCGCCCGGCCTTTCTCGCCCGTGAAGCTCTCCGGGCTGATCGAACGTGTCCTGGCGCGCGAAAGACGCGATAGATTACCCAGGTTCATGCCAAGCCCATCGAATGCGCTCATGGTCTTCCTCTCAGTTAGTGTCGCGTGTTGTTTCCCCAGACCCTCCCTCACGCGAGTCCGGGTTGTCAAGTGGACGAATCCCTGATTTCCCCGCCCGGACTTCATCCCCAGGCGCGAGCCCCGCTTCCGAACTAACGCCAACTGACAATCTCTTTCAGGGCCAGGCGAGGGGACGCGTGTTCCGGGCGGGAGGCCGGCCAACCCACCGTAATCAGGGCTTGCGGCATGATGTCCGCCGGCCAGCCCACCACGCGGCGCACGGCTTTGGGACGGATCCAGCCGATCCAGCAGGTTCCCAGCCCCAGTTCCGTCGCCCGCAGAACCGCATGTTCACCCGCGATTCCCAAGTCCAGTAACGGATACTCCACGCACGACAGCAGGGGCGCCACCCGATGTGTGATCAACGACTTCTTCATGCCCAGCACGAGAATAACCGGCGCTGCCGACGCCCACGTCATGCCCAGTCCCGGCAGAAGTCCCTCGTCCAGCAAACGGGTGCGCAACGCCGCCTCCGTGGCCACGACGAATCGCCAGGGTTGCCGGTTGCAGGCGGACGGCGCCCGCCTCGCCGCCTCGAGAATCTGTTCCACAGTCGCGCGTGGCACCGGGTCGCCGCGGTATGCCCGACAACTGAACCGTGCGGCAACAAGTTCTCCAAATCCCGTCATGACTCGGGATCCGCCGTCGGTTCCCGTTCCTCGGTCAGGTCGGGTGCGGGCCGGCACAGGCCTGCGGCCTCGATCTCTTCCAGTGAGGGGAACTCCCCGGCCACCCGCCATACCTCGCCTTCGCGGCGTTCGAGGGTATACCCAAGCCCGTGACGCTGCCGCCGGATGCGGGCCGCATCGTCGAGCGTCAGCGCGACCGTCCGTTCCCGTGGAGAACGGCCGGCAGCCCGTAAACCGGACAATTCGTAGTCGCCCTGAGGATAGGTCAGCGTCTGCACGGAGAACCCCAGGCTGCGCTCGGCGTCGGTCAGCGCGATGTCAACTGTGTCCGGCATGGCCATGCTTGACCTTGGGTGTCCCCTTGGCGATGCGCTTGATCAATGTCTTGAACGCACGCTCTTCGCGCAGGGATCGGAGGTCGTCGTCGCGGATCATCCATTCGTGATCCTCGTAACCCAGCGTCACGGCCCGGGACAGCGCCTTGAGCGCCTCGTCGCGCTTCTCGAGTAGGGCGAGGCTGCAGCCGAGGTTGTACCAGACCATGGAATCGTCGGGGCACAGGGCCGCCAGCCGGTGGTCGATCTCCAAACCCTTCTCGAAACGGCCCACACGCGTGTAGATGTCCCCCAGCACCTTGAGCACCTCGTCGTCCTGCGGCAGTCGCAGCGCCAGGCGCTCCAGGAAATCCAGTTCGATCAGGTCGTTCTGATCGATCTCTTTCCGTTCGTCCTTCATGGTTACAGTATAGCACAAGCCTTTTGGCGCTAGGCAAGCATTACCGGCCGATCAGGCCTGCCCCTTATGCGCCGTGGCCCCCGATCCCACGCTCCGGATGTATCCCGTGGTGCTGAATCCGGCAACCAGGTCCAGGCACACCAGGCGCCCGCCCCATTGCTCGACCAGTTCGCGCTCGGCGCGCACGCGGTCGGGTTCAAAGGACCCGCCCTTGACGTGGACGTCGGGCTTGAGGCGGCGGATGAGGTCCAGGGGGTTGTCGCCGGAGAACGGCACCACCCCGTCGACGCAGCGCAAGGCTTCCAGCGCGGCAATCCGGAACCCGACGGGGAAGACCGGCCGTGTCGGCCCCTTGTAGCGCGACACGGAATGATCGTCGTTGACCAGCACCACCAGCCGGCATCCCTGAGTCCGCGCGTCGTTCAGAAACCGGATGTGCCCGATGTGCAGCACGTCAAAACAGCCGTTGACCGTGACCAGCGGCCGTTCGTCGCGGGCGGTCACCCTCCCGAGATCGTCGGAAGCCCGTGCGGGATAGAGGGCCGCCGAGACGTTCACCGGCGTGCGCGAGGCGGCGATCGCCGCGTTGACGGACGCCGTGGTGGCCATTTCCTCGCCGCTGGCCTCAATTAAGGCGCTGGCCATATCGGCCAGCGCGGCCGCCATCGGGTGCTCGGCGGGGAGTCCGCCGCGGGTGACCCACGCGAACGGTTGCAGGGCCTCGGCCCACGCGCGCGCGTCGGGGCCCGCGACCGCCACGGCTGCGACGCCCCGCAACTGCGCGGCCAATTCGGCACGGACCGTTTCCGGGTTCCGGGGGGTCCCGTCACGCCCGCGGCGCAGGGCCAGGGCGTCGGGTTCCACGAGCACGATGACGCGCTCCGTCGCCGCCCGCGCGCAGCGCAACGCGGCGAGATTGCCCGGGTGCAGGATATCGAAGGTGCCGGCGACGACACCCACGTCGCCGCCCGCCTCGCGCCAGGCCCGCGCTTCGGTGGTGGACGTGAGCAGGCTCATGCGCGGGGAGCCGCCGGCCGGGGCGGCGGTGTGCGGCCAATCCGTTTCAGCGCCGCCTTCAAGTCCTCCCAGACCTCGTGTTTGGCGGAGGGGTTGCGCAGCAGGTAGGCCGGGTGGAACGTGGGCATCAGCTCAATGCCCGCAAAATCCTGCCATTGTCCGCGCAGTCTGCTGATCGGGGTCTCCAGGTTCAGCAGGCCCCGCGCGGAGGTGGCGCCCAGGGCGACAATGACTTTGGGCTTGAGCACGGCGATCTGCTCGCGCAGGAACGGCAGGCAGGCGGCCATTTCGTCAGGGGCGGGCGGCCGGTTGCCCGGCGGCCGGCACTTGGCGATATTGGCGATGAATACCTCGTCGCGCGTGAGCCCCATCGCCTCGATCATGCGAGTGAGGAGTTGGCCTGCCGCGCCCACAAAGGCCAGCCCGCTGCGGTCTTCGTCCGCCCCGGGGGCCTCCCCCACAAACATGATTTCCGGGTGCGGATGGCCCTGACCCGGCACGGTGCGTGTCCGTTCCTTGTGCAACGGACATTTCGTGCAGGCCGCCACGGTTACGGCAATGCGCTTCAGTTCCTTCCCCGTGGGATCGTCAGCCGATGCCGCAGGCGTTGGGGGTCGTGCCGGCGCTGGAGGAGGGGGCATGGCGGCCGGGGCGGCCCGCACGGCCGCGGCCGGAGCGCGCGATCCCTGGGGTGCGGCGGCCCGGGCCCGCCGCACGGTTTTCAGGCGGCCCGCGGCCTCGAGCGACACTTCCAGTCGGGTTACGCCGTCATCCTTCATGGCGCCAAGGACCTCCCGTGTCTGTTTGAGAATGTCGGACAATTCCCGGGATCCGGCGGCGGACATGGTCGGTCACTCCTGTCCTGCATTGGCGCTCGCCTGGCGCTTCGCCGCATGGCGAACGTAGAGCGGACCAAACAGGATGTAGATCAGCACCAGCGAGACCATGATCACGGCGGCCGGCACGGCGATTTTCTGGTTGGGGACGAACAGCACGCACACCATGAGCACCATGGGGATGAACAGCGCCGGGTGTTTGGTCGGTTTCGGATAGCGGACCTGCGAAACCTGGAGGGCGATAAAGGCGATCACGCCGACGAGAAACAGCGCGGCCACGGGCCCTTGGCTGAGCGAAAACCGTTCGAACGGCTCGCTCTGGCTGATGAAGACGAGCATGGCGACCCAACCGGCACAAGCGGTGATGGGCAGCCCGGTGTAACCGTGGTGACCGCGACTGGTGTCGGTCACCTTGAACC
>CAZTAJ010000188.1:0-6169 GCA_964611575.1 uncultured Verrucomicrobiota bacterium | reverse complement strand
CCCCCCCCCACACCCTTACTCGGTCACACTTACTCGCTTACACTTAATCGCTTACACTTAATCGCTTACACTTAATCGACCCGCTTAGTCGATAAGTGACTGTCCAGGAACGACCAAGCAGTTGGACTAAGAGTGTCCGACTCACTGGCGGCCCGCAGGGGACGCCGAGACCTATTTCATCGAAGGAATGACGATGCCGCGCAGGATGATCTTCTGGCAGCCGATGAAGATGAGCGCGGTGGGGATCGAGGCGGCCACGAACCCGGCCATGATAATCCACGGCTCCTCGACCGCGGTCTGGGAAAGCTGGTAGAGCCAGACGGCGATGGTCCAGTAGGACTCCTTCTGGCACACGAGCAACGCCCATTCCCAACTGTTATAGGCGCCGATAAAGGCACTGAGGGCGTTGACCGCGAGGATCGGGGTGATCATCGGCAGCGAGATGTGCAGAAAAATCTGCCACTCCCGGGCGCCGTCGATGGTGGCCGCCTCGTACAATTCCCGCGGCAGGCCGTCGAAGAAACACTTCAGGATGAAGATCGCCATGCCGTTAGCGGCCCCCGGCAGGAAGAGCGCGTAGAACGTGTTGAGCAAATGCAGATCGCGCAGCAGCAGGAAACTCGGGATTGCGGTGACGGCGCCGGGGAACGCCATCGTGGCAAGAAGGAAGAGCAGAATCTGCTCGGTCCAGCGCAGGCGGAACCGCGACAGCGCATAGGCCGCCAGCGGGTTGATCGTCAACGTCAGCAGCAGCGCGATCATGATGTACAGGGTGGTGTTGATAAAGGCCCGCCCCCGCAGCGCCATGAAGTCGAACACCGCCACGTAGTTCTTGGTGAGGTCGCCAAGGAAATACCGCCATTCGTTTTGGAAGAACGTCACCGTGATGGCCTGGGCCACCGGCGGAAAGGCTTCCTGGATGACCTTCAGGTTCCAGCCATAGGCCTGGTTGATGGCCTCCAGTGAGCCGTACTTTTTCAGCAGAAACGCCTGATAGTCCGCTTCCGCTGAGTGCAGCTCGACTTCGGCGACGGCCAGGTTGCCGACAAACTTCCGCCAATCGTCGCTGTTCGCATACGACTGCAGGGGGATCGCCGTGAAATCGGGCAGGTTCGTCGCCGCAAGCGTGTTGTACGCGTCAATCGTCCTGTAGGTTTCGCGCAGAGACGCCTGGTAACGGCTCTGCAGTTCGGGCGTCACGCTGACGGTCATCAACCGACGCGGGTAGTTCCGGACCACAAACGCCTCCCACAATTCGCGCAGTTTCCCGGAGGCATTGGCCGGCAGGGGGAACGGAATCCCGGTCAGGTTCGCGTAGGTGCCGCCAAAGAGCCGATTGTAGTCCGCGACTGTGAACGCCGCCGCGGGGTCCATGCCGAGACTCGTTTTTGACTCGGGACGATTCAGGAACTCGATCCAGTATTGCTTGAGCAGGAAGGGCAACGTCTGGTTGGCTGGCGAAGTCGTGGCCACAAATTCCCGGAACAGCGGCCAGTGCGGGCTGTCGTGAAGGATCGGCCAGCCCGCCTTCCCGTCGAGGGCGACCCCGCGTTGCTTCGCAAAGGCGCGCCATTGCCGCTCGGCGCCGGGCCGGAATTCCATCCGCCGGTACGCGTCCTTGAATTCGCGATACCAGCTGGCCTGGACAGCCGTCGGGTAGTCCCAGGTCGGGTGATGCATCGGATAACGCCGCTCGTCGCGGAATTCGATGTCGAAAAAGCTGGCGTAGGGGATGTCCCAATCGACACGCAGTTCCGCCAAGGCAAGTTCACGCCGTTCGCTCACGGACTTCGCGGCGGCCTCGGGGTGTCTAACCAGCAGGATGCGTTCATAACGGCGCGAGACGAACGCGGCAAGATCGCGGGTCTCGTAGTTGCAGGTGGTATTGCGGAGATCGTAGTCGAGATTGAACTCCCCGAACTCGACGGCCGCGCGTCGCCAGCGGGCGAGTTCGTCCGGGCGCCCCTCGACGGCCAGATACGGCGCCGCGAATTCCTGGACCAGCGCCGGATTCTCCCCGACGCTGATCCAGGAGGCCCAGGTCGGCGACCGCTCCGGGAACACCAGCGTCGTCGGGCTCTCGAAGAAATACGCCACAATGCTGCGCACGAATCGTTCGGACCGGTCGCCGAATGACCGCGGCCAGGCCCTGAACCGGTTGTATTCGAAGCGGTTGGTGAGCGAGGACGACACGGTGATCAGGAACGGGTAGATCATCGTCGCGGCGCCGAGCGCGAGCAACACGTACATGGTCGTGACGAGCACCCGCGACTTGAGTGCCCGACGCTCGCAGGGAAGTATGATCGACATCTTAGTTGCCCTCCGCTTTCCGGAATTCCACGCGGCGCAGGAACCGTATCTGCAGGTAGGTGAACCCGATCAGCCCCACGCCCAGGAACCAGCCCATGGTGGTGGCCGTACTGAATCGCAGGTTGTTGTAAGCCTCCTGCCAGATCGCCAGGCTCAACACCATCGTTTCGTTCCCCGGGCCGCCGAAGGTCAACAGGAAGATCGAGCCCATCCCCTGGAAGGCGCCGATGAACGCGCCGACGAAGTTGATGATCATGAGCGGCATCAGTTGAGGCAGGGTGACGTAACGAAGCCGCTTCCGGAACCCGGCCCCATCGATCGCGGCCGCCTCATAGTAGTCTGCCGGGAAAGACCCGAGTGCCGCAATATAGATCAGGCTGCCCATCCCGGCTCCCGCCCACACCCCCGGCAGGATGCAGCACGCCATGGCCCAGAATGGATCCTGCAACCAGGCTTGCGACTTGAGCCCCATTGTGACCAGCAGTTGATTGAGAATGCCGTTCGTGCTCGGGTCGTACATCATCTTCCACATCAGCGCAATCACGAGCCCGGAACTCATCTGCGGCAGGAAGAACAGCGTGCGGAAAAAGATCTTGCCGCGCGGGATCTCCGTCAGCAACAAGGCCAGCACGACCGGGACAATGAACCCGAAGCCCAGGACAATGGACACAAACTTGAACGTGCGGCGGACATAGAGCCAGAAATTCGGGTCGGTGGCGACCGCGATGAAGTTGTCAAGACCGAGCCACACGGAATTGCCCACCAGCCGGTAATTCTGAAAGGCCATCAAGGCGCCCCGGATCAGCGGGTAATAACTCCACACCGCAATGGAGAGCAGCGCGGGCCCCAGCAACAGCAGAGGAATGAAGGACGGCGCCTTGACCCCGCTGCTGCCCACCATCTTCGCCGCCGACCGCCGCTCCTGGATGATCAGCGCGCCGCACACCAGGAGGACGATGGCGCCGATCCCGAAGAGCACCCGCGCCAGCGGGCGCCGCTTATCCAACTCGGCTTTCGACAACTCGAACATCAACCCCGTATTGGCATCACGGGTGACCTTGACCAGTTCCTCCCGATAGTCGAAGTCCGCTCCAACCGGCGATAGCAGTATGCCCAGCACCCGCCGTTGCAGCAGATCCGACGCCGTCTGCCAGAATCCCGCGTACGGTTCCGTGCGGATGACATAGGCGCCGGAGGCGATCCCGTCGTAGAAGGCCCGTATGTTCTCGGGAACCTCATTGACGTAGTCGTTCAAACCGAGGCGCTTCAAGTCCCGCGGGTCGCACCACGCGGCGCCGCCCGTCAGCGCCTTGCGCCGGATGCTCCGGTCACGCGACTCCGCACTGGTCAATACCTGGTGACATTTCCAGACCATGTCGCGCTCCTCTTTCGAGCGGCGCGCCACCCCCTCGGTCATCACCCAGTAGTGTTTGTGTCCCTGGACCACGGGTTTGCAGGTGGCGTCCATGGCGGGGAACGCCATCATCCCGAAGAGATCGGGGGACCCGCTGGACCGCTTGGCGAGCGTTTCCATGCCAGCGGCGTTGCTGAACATCACCACCACTTCGCCGCGGAAGAACATGCTGCCGAAGTCCTTGTCATCCCCAACCATCGAGCGGGCGACGCCACGGATGATGTCCTCCTCCTTGAACGCAATCTCCCGCTCACCCACCGTCACCCGCAGACGCTTGACGTTCTCCGGCGTCAAATCCACCGGATCCCCGGTCACGGGATCGCGCAGCCAGGGGGCCCACATTAACTTCTGATACATGGCGCAGGCCGCCATGCCCGCCGGAGAGTCGAAGGCGGCCAGCCACCGCGAGGGCACACGCGTCAGGTCCTCCCCGGTGTCGAATGCCTTGAACTCGGTCGCATGCATCGGGAACTCGTATTCCTTGCCGGTGGTGGGCGAGGTACGGAATTGGACCAGCGGGGCGCCGCCCGCGCTCTGCATCCACGGCAGCCATGCGAACGGATAATCGGGAATCGCAAACGCCCGCTGGCCCTTCTGGTACGTGGCGCCTTCGATCCGTTTGCCGGGAATGGTCAGCTTCTGGCACCACCGCCAGAAGTCATCCCAGGTCAGCGGCGGCTTGTCCGGATCGAGCCCGGCGTTGCGTACCAGGTCCTTGCGGTAGACCAGCCCGAAGTTAAGCGTGCCGGCATACGGAATGCCGTATACCTTGCCGTCCTCGGTGCCCACCTGACGCCAGAGGGGCGGGACGTCCTTCCAGCCGTCCCAGGTGGACTCGTCGTCGTCAATCTGCCCGTTGCCGTTACGATCCGTGCCGACCCACTCGTTGAGCGGGTAAAGGAAACGCTGTTTGATGTCCTGGCGGATGATGTGGAACCAGCAGTAGTAAATGTCGGGCGCCGTACCGCCGGCGATGGACATCAACAGTGGGGCGCGGCCGGAGCCGCCCGGCAGCGAAATGCCGCCCCAGCGTCGGAGCTCGAGTTGAGGGGTCTTCTTGGCGAGTTTGAGCATCAGGTCTGAGCTCACCGGATCACGAGGATCGTACGCGCCCTGGAACGACACCGCGATCTTGGGACCCACCGGGGTGACGTCGGAATTGGTGGCCGACGCGCTGCCGAAGGCGGAACCCGCCACCAGGATCGCCGAACCCAGAAACAGGCGAAGCCACTGTCGTCGTGCATCCATATGTATGCCCTTTCCCCAACCGCGAACCGGCTGAAACGCGATACCTTATCTAGATCGCATCCGGATGGCCAGTATTTCGTTGCGGACGCCAGCCATTCTCATCATGGCATCCTATCCATCCGGCCACGACGGAGCGTGGCCCTCCATTTTACGAAAAACCGTCCGATTCCGTGATGGAGGGGCACGCTCCGTCGTGCCCGTCCCCGAACGGGCCCTGCGCCTCCCAGCCTCTCAAGAACGGCTGCGGCGAATGCTGAACGCATTCCGTCCGGCAGCGATGGCGCAGTCCCGACCGTTGACCCGCAGCGTGAAGGGTTGGTTGGTCTCAACCTCGATGCCGCCGCGTCCATCAACGATGAGCGTAGCGGCAACCTGCCCGAAGCGCAGGTTGCGAACCCCATGTCGCCCCGACTGATGGAGTCGCCAGCAGAGCCGCCGTTCCGATGCGTCCGGGCACTGGATGCCGATCACGTTCTCGATCATCAGGGAGATCGGCCCCAAGGCCGACCAACCGCAGAAGTCAGGCCGGGCCAGGCCGTCGGGCCGCTTGTGGGTGGACGGCCTGGCCTCGGTGGGCGAATACGCCTCCCAGATGGTGGGCGGATCGAATTCGCGCCAGGTCCGGCACATGTGCCGGACCAGCGTTTCCGCCGCCGCGTCCGCCAGGTCGTGGAACCCATATCGCTCCAACGCCTTGACGCTCATGGTGGCCAGCGGCAACCATACGCCGCCCCGCCAGTAGCCGCCCCTCGGGTCGAACGCCGGATCGTCGCGCGAGACGCTGGGAAAGGGCGCCGTCCCACCGAAGACGGCGGGATTCGCCACGTGCGCGGCCAGTCGCGCCGCCTGGTCGCGGCTGCACAACCCGGCGAGCATGGGCCAATACGCGGCGGGGGTTTTGACCTTGTACCGTTCATGCGGTGCCGCCGCACGAATGTCGTAGTAGATGCCGTCAGCCTCGTCCCAGTAATACCGGTTCAGCAGCATACCGTGCGCTTGGTGCCGGGCCTGCCACCGCTCCGCCTCCGCAACGTCGCCGAACAGCGCCGCCATCTTCGCGAGGCACTCGGCGGCGAGCGCCTGCTGGGCCAGCGCGTCGAGCCACAGGATGTCGGGATACCCGAACCGCGAGTCGTCCGGCCGCGCTCCGGGAGCGGCCCCCCCACCCCCGCGCGGCGTGTTGTCCATGCCGCTGCA
>CAZTAJ010000187.1:4606-6177 GCA_964611575.1 uncultured Verrucomicrobiota bacterium | reverse complement strand
CGAATGGCACGTGTACAAGGACGAGTGGAGTCGTGACCTGCTCGATTCGCGGCGCGCCTGGCCGCAGGGCTACGATCTCTTCCGGCAGGGCCGCGCGGCGGGCGACGCCTACCGGGTGAACTTCGGCCCCAGTTACCGTGACCACGGCGTCTGGTACGCCAACGAATGGCTCAAGCGCGGAGTCGGCATCTACTGGGACAACACCTACCTGACCACCGCGTCCAACCCGCTTACGTCCGAAGCCTACCTGGCGGAAGACGGGCAGATCCAGCCGGCGCTGACCCTGTGGAATCAGCGCGAGTACTCGCGCCGGGTGTGGAACGTCATGCAACGCTGGATGCGTGAGCGGAAAGAAAAACTCCTCTTCCTCCAACACATGACCAACGCGGCCCTCCTGCCGATCCTGTCCTGGACCACCACCGCCTTCGACAACGAATTCTCGCCCGACGCTTATGCCCGCGGTGTCAACTACCCGAGTCAGCACGATCCGAAAGAGCCCTTCCCAGCGGAGTACCTGCGCGCCCAGAGCCTGGGCCGTCAGTTCGGCTGCTATCCCGCTTTGTGCTTTCAACTCTTCCAGGTCGGGGACCTGGACAAGAGCCTGATCCCGGCGCGCGAGCGTGAGGGCGGAGTGTACAGCCACAAGCGCAACTGGGGGATGGCGCGGGTACACGACATCCCCGGCGGCGACTTCCCGTCCGATCGCCTCGAGAAGGCGTTGCGCCGCTTCGGCTATGGTTCGACGAATGTCGTCGTCCACAACTACTGGGCGGAAAAGCCGGCGTTGCGGGCGGACGATGAGAACGTCAAGTGGCTGGTCGTGGCGCGGCCCTCCGACCGGCGGCTGTTCGTGATCCTGCAAAGCTGGTCGCGCCGGCCGGGCAAGATCGAGGTCGGTTTCGATTACGATGTCATCGGCTTCCGTCCGGTGGGCGACATTGTCAACCTGGAGACCGGGGCGGTCGCCGGACCGGCCGACGCCGGGCGCTGCGCGCTGACCCTCGACGCCCCCTACGACCTGCGCGTGCTGGGGGTCGGGGCGCCGCCACCCCCGGCGGGTGTGCGGTTCCACGACGACTTCGCCGATGGCGCCCTGCCGCGCTGGAGCTATGTCTCCGGTTTCTTCCAGACGCCGGTTGACGAGTCCGGCCGAAGGGTGCTGCGTATGGCGGAGAACAAGGCCGCGTGGTCGGGTCCGGCCCGGCTCGAGTTGTGGGACGGCGTGGAGGGCTGGGGCGACGGCACGCTCGAAATCGAGTTCCGGCCCTCGGACGTGCCTACCAACCGGGCCGCGCTGCTGCAAGTCGTTACCCGCGCCGGCCGCCCGGCATTCAGTCAGCACGGCCTCAGTCACACGCTGCTGGGAAACGGCCAGTTCATGGAACTCTTCGCCACCCCGGAAAAGAACCAGTTCGAACTGGTGCGGTGGACCCTTAGCCTTGACGGCAAGCGCGCTCGAACCGATACTGCTATTCTCAGCCCCTTGGTTGACGGCGTCCACACCCTGGCGCTGGTCATGAAGGGTGAGACGACCCAAGTGCGGTTCGACGGCCGGGAAGCCGCGGTTTTCG
>CAZTAJ010000187.1:0-4506 GCA_964611575.1 uncultured Verrucomicrobiota bacterium | reverse complement strand
GAGGCGTGCAGCAGGGTGCATGCTGGCGCTGGCGCTGCTGGCGGCAGTGCCCGCCTTCGCGCAGAAGACCTACACCTACAAGGACGGGGTGAAGGAGGAATACCGGCTCCAGGCGCAGGCCCAGGCGCCGACGCTGGACGGGCGGATCGACGAGGCCGAGTGGCGGAACGCCGCGCAGATTGAAGGGTTCAGCGACGACAGCCGCCGCGTGCGCGGCTATGTCCTGGCCACCAAAGACGCCTTCTATCTGGCCATCCGCTCGCAGTTGCCCGATTCCGGCGATCTGGTGGCGAACGTTGACCGGGATGGCGTCGAGAAGATGGTTTTTGACGATAGCATCGAGTTCTGGATCGGTCCCGATCCCAAGGCGCCCAGGGGCAAGCGCTTCCAGTTCATGACCAATCCCAATTCGCGCCGCTGGGCGCGCATTCACGGCCGCGGTGGCGAGGATGGGAACAACAGTTGGATGCCGGACTGGGAAACGAAGAGCGCCCTCCACGGCGACCTGCGCGAGTGGCACTGCGAGGCGCGTATCCCGGTTGCCGTTCTCAGTCCCAATCCGATCACCGCCACCGACTGGAGTATCAACCTCTGGCGAAACTGGAAGAATCCCTGGCTGCAGACCTTCATGATCGGGCGGATGTTCGACTTCATCGACGGCAAGTGGACGTTCACCGGGAATGCCGCCCCGGTCGTGCATCTGAGCGACCGGGCCAACCGCTTCACCGGCGACATGCACCTGGCTCTGGACATCGTCAATCCCGGTGCGGCGCCCCTGACGCTCAAGGCCCGGCTCCGTCTCGAACGTGACGGCGGCGACGATGCGGTCGAGGAGCAGGCCGTTACTGTTGCGCCCGGCGTCACTGCCACCGTGGCGCTCAAACTCAACGACAAACAGTCGAAGAACTGCCGCCTGACCGCCGAGGTGACCGACGCCGCGGGCGAAACGGTGTATTTCCGCCACAACAAGGTGTGGAAGATCGGCAAGCCGCTTCTCTGGGAGGCGCCGGTAGCCGAGCCGAAGACGGACCTCAAGTTCCGCTGCGCCTATTATCCGTCGGACAACAAGCTCAAGACCACCGCCGATCTGCGCCAGATGCCCGAAAAGGCGAAGGTCGCCAAAGTGAACGTCACCGTGCGCGAGAAGGCGAGCGGCAAGGTCGTCGCCTCGGCCGCGCTGGAAAAGTTCCTCAATGGCCGTCAGGAACTCGATATGGCGCTGCCCGCGAACATGAATGGCGACTACGAGGTCGTGGCGCGGGCCGAAGGTGAAAACGTGCCCGATGAGACGATCTCCGCTCTGATCAAACGTCAGCGATTCCCCTGGGAGGGCAACAAACTGGGCATCAGCGACGAGGTGTTTCCGCCGTTCGAGCCGCTGAAGGCCGACGGCCGCAAGGTCTCGCCGGTGCTGCGCACTTACACCATGAACGAGCAGGGACTCTGGGATAGCGTGATCTCGAAAGGCCGCGAATTGCTGGCCGCGCCCGTCCGCTATGTGGCGGTTCTCAAGGACGGCAAGGAATTGCCCTGGACGGGCGAGGTCTCTCTGGTCTCCGCCGAGCCGCACAAGGTGGTGTACAAAGCGACCGCGACCAGCGCCGCCGTGGGTATTGAGGCCGTCTCGACGATCGAGATGGACGGATTGATGAAGGTCGCGCTCACGCTCAAGCCGGTGGAGGGCGCCGTCCCGATCGAGCGGTTGTCGCTGGTCATTCCGCTGAATGATGGGGAATGTCCGCTCATGCACCAGGTGCATGACGGGCTGCGGCAGAACTATTCCGGGAAGACGCCGGCCGGCGAGGGCGAGATCTGGAACAGCAAGCAAATCTACACCCAGAATGCCTGGCTCAACGCCTTCAACGGCTATTTGTGGCTGGGCGGTGCGGAGCGCGGCGTCTGCTGGATCGCCGAGAACGACAAGGGTTGGATCACCGCCAAGACCATGGACGAGCCACTCATGCGCGTCACCCGCGAAAAGGGACGCCTTGTCATGCGTGTGGATCTGGTGAATGTGCCCGGCACGATCAGCGCCCCGACCGAACTGGTTTTCGGCATGCAGGCGTCGCCCACGCGGCCGCCCTTGCAGCGGCTCAAGCTCTTTGCCGGAGCGGCGGATTCCAGCGGCCCGGTCATGGCCTGGGGCAGCATGGGGGAATGCAACTGGAAACAGCCGTGGGACAATCGTTGGGAGATCATTGACAAGCTGCTCGAAAGCAAAGTCACCGGCAAGATGGACAAGGAATGGTTCGAGGCTTTTGAAGCCACCAACCGCATCCCGAAAATCAGCGAGGGCAAACGCTGGTCGGCGCACAACATCTTCATCTTCGAACACATGACGAAGAACGCCGGCACGAACGGGCCGATGCGCATGTACTTCGAAGAAATGAACATGAACAAGGCCTGGCCGGAATACCACGTCTTCCAGGACGAATGGAAGGCCCAGCGCACCCAGTTGCGCGAATACGCCAGCATGGAGGCCTACCGCAAGTACGAGGAGACCGGCGGCGGGCCGGGCGCGGCGAAAATCACCTGGAACCGCAGCGCGCTGGACTACCTGCACTGGCTGATGAACGAGTGGCTCAAGCGCGGCATCTCCCCGAAGTGGGACAACTTCTATCCCAATGTCTCCGATCACACCTGGAACAGCGCCGCGTACGAGGCGGAGGACGGCCGCATCCAGCCCGCCATCCTGTTCTGGAACCAGCGCGAGTACCTGCGGCGCGCCTGGAACCTGCTGAACGCGTGGAAGCGCCAGGGCACGCCGCGGCCGGTGGACCTCAATACGCACATGAGCACGCAACTGGTGATCCCGTGGTTCACCTGGACCACCTGCAATGGCGACCTCGAGTACAGTCCCGACGCCCATGCGCGGCTGTTCCCCGACTTCTTCGAGTCCGGCGAACCCTACGATCCCGACTTCCTGCTGGCCCAGACCGTGGGCCGCCAGGTGGGCGTATTCCCGCATTCATTCCACGTCTTCATCGCCAGCGGTTATCCCAAGGAAAAGGCGGTCCTGGGCATCGCCCCCGACAGCGTCGAACGGGACCGCCGCGAATGGGGCATGCGGGCGGTGCACGAAATCATGGGGACGGCCAATACCCCGATGCGTGCGTTCGGCTATGGCACGGGACTCCAATACCATGGCGACAAGCTCAAGGTCTGGAACTACTGGGAAGACGAGCCGGCTTTTCGGGTGGACAATGACCGGGTGCGCGGCATCCTGCTCGCCCGTCCCGAGGACAAGAAGCTGCTGCTGATTCTGCAATCCTGGGAGAAAGGCCCGGTCGCCGCCAAGGTGACCCTCGACCCGCGCCGGATCGGGTTCGCCCCCGGCGCCTTCGCCTACGAAGCCTTCAACAACCGTCGCTGGCGTATCGCGGACAACACCATCGAAGCGCGCTTCGACTTCCCCTACGAGACGCATGTCATTACCCTGGCGCAGGAGGCGCCCGAGCCGGACGTCCTTTTCGCGGACAACTTCGACAACGGGTGCGATTTTGGCTGGGACTACTTCCGGGGGTACGGCATGAACGGCCCGGAGGTCAGGGACGGCACCCTGCGTTTCGCCGCCAATGAAGGCACCTGGACCGGCGCGACCCGCGTCTTCAAATGGCTCCACATGCCGGACTTCAGCGACGCCTCGCTCGAGTTCGCCTTCCGGATTGAGCGGACGCCGACGAATGCGACGGAGCTGCTGGGCGCGCGCTTCCCGGCCGACGGCATCAACTGGAGCCAGCACGGGCTCAGCCACAGCGCCGTCAAGGACGGCATCGGCCTGCGGGTGGCCGCCGATCCGGCCCGGGGCTTCGTCTGGACCGCCACCACGGAAGCGGACAAGAAGACCGCGACCCTCGGCCAGGGGGTTTCGGGGCCGCTGGACATCGGTCTGCACCGGGTGAAGGTCTTCTCCGGCGCCGACGGCCGTTACACCGTGACCGTGGACGGACGCGAGGTCATCGCTGCCGCGGACGCGCCCGTGCGGTCGGGCAACGCCTTTGGCCTCTCGGCCGCCAACACGTGGACGCGTGAACTCGAAGGCCGCCTGCTGGAGAAGCGGGTCGGGGCCGTGATCGTGGACGACATCGTCCTGCGGGCGGGCAAGACCGACGCCTCCCGGCTGGAGGCCGAGCGGAAGGCCGCCAGGGAACGGCTGGCCGCCTTCATGGCCGAGCGGCGTGACGAATTGCTCGACCTGGTGCGGGACGCCTTCGGGCTGGACGGCGCCAAGCAGTTGCGCAACCAGGCGTTGTTCACCCGCGCCGAGGAGAATGTCGCCGCCCTGTTGGCCCGGCTCGATAAGGCAACCACCGACGCCCAGCGGGCGTGCATCCTGCGGTTGCTGGCCGAATTGCCGAAAAAGCAGGCGGCGCATGTCGAGGAGATGATCGCCATCGGCCAGCCGACCGTGCGCGTGCCCGAGTTCCGCCGCGCCCGCGACGCCGCCGGCAAGGGGCTCCAGCGGAACATGGGCAAGTTCGACCCCGAAACCCGCAAGGCCGCCCA
>CAZTAJ010000186.1:0-6247 GCA_964611575.1 uncultured Verrucomicrobiota bacterium | reverse complement strand
GCGATCCGGATCGCCGGGTGGCTCGGCGCCCATCCGCACGTGCGCCGTGTCTACTACCCCGGCTTGCCGGGGCACCCCGGCCGCGATATTCTCCAACGCGAGGGGATCGGGACGGGCGGCATGATCGCGTTCGAGGTCGATGACCCGGCCCGTGTGCCGGACATCCTGTCGGGTGTAACAATCTTCCTGTTCGCGGAGAGCCTGGGCGGCGTGGAATCGTTGATCACCTATCCCGCTGTGCAGACCCATGCGGACGTGGATGCGGAAACGCGCCACAGGCTGGGGATCAACGACCGTCTGTTGCGGTTGTCGATCGGCATCGAGGACGTGCAGGATTTGATCGGAGACCTGGAGACCGTTCTGTGAGCGACCCCACCGTCTTGAGTAACATGAAAGGACAACGCACATGAGCAGGATATACAAGGACAACTCGGAATCGATCGGCAATACCCCGTTGGTCAGGCTGAATCGCGTAACGGAGGGGGCGAAGGGCATTGTGCTGGCCAAAATCGAGGGCCGGAATCCCGCCTACTCGGTCAAGTGCCGCATCGGCGCCGCGATGATCTGGGACGCGGAGAAACGAGGCGTGCTGAAACGCGGTGTGGAGATCGTGGAGCCCACGAGCGGCAACACCGGCATTGCGCTGGCCTACGTGGCGGCGGCGCGCGGGTACAAGCTGACGCTGACCATGCCGGAAACGATGAGCATCGAGCGCCGCCGTGTGCTGGCGGCGTTCGGGGCCAACCTGATCCTGACGCCGGGCGCCGAAGGCATGAAGGGCGCCATCAAGCGCGCCGAGGACCTGGCGGCCTCCGACCCGGACCGCTATTTCCTGCCGCAGCAGTTCAAGAACCCGGCCAACCCGGCGATCCACGAGAAGACCACCGGGCCGGAGATCTGGACCGACACTGACGGTGGTATTGACGTCATCGTTTCCGGGGTCGGGACCGGCGGCACGATCACGGGCGTTTCCCGT
This sequence comes from uncultured Verrucomicrobiota bacterium, assembly GCA_964611575.1. Lineage (GTDB taxonomy): Bacteria > Verrucomicrobiota > Kiritimatiellia > CAIKKV01 > CAITUY01 > CAITUY01. The sequence continues at coordinate 5,271 of CAZTAJ010000186.1, read as the reverse complement.
TACATCAAGCACAGCCGCGGCAAATCCATTCTGTCCGTGGCCGTGGAGCCGAAGGAGAGCCCGGTGATCACACAGAAACGCGCCGGTCTGGAACTCAAGCCGGGGCCGCACAAGATCCAGGGCATCGGCGCGGGGTTCATCCCGGACACGTTGGACCTGGCGCTGGTGGATCGCGTCGAACAGGTGGAGAGCGCCGAGGCGGTGGCCTTCGCGCGCCGGCTCGCGAAAGAGGAGGGGATGCTCGTCGGCATTTCCTGCGGGGCCGCGGCCGCCGCCGCCGTGCGCCTGGCGCACCTGCCGGAATTCGCGGGAAAGACCATCGTGGTCATTCTGCCCGACGCGGGGGAACGTTATCTCTCGACCGTGCTGTTCGAAGGCATCGGCGGCTGAGGGGGGCGGGGGCCCCGGCCACATTCCGTCGCGTTCGGCCGCCAAGGTCCGGGCACAACATTCGAGATTCGAGTGCGACATGATATGGGACCTCACCGTCAGACGATGGCACAAAGCGATCATCGCTGATGCCCAGAAGAAACTGGGCAGGCCGCTGAAGTGCCATGAGAGAGAGTTCATAACCTCTCGAGGCGGCTTCATGGCTCTAGAGATGATTCACGACACAGTCAAGGCGGCCAGCAGGAATGAATTGGAGTCCTACCTGGACTCAGAACGGAAGCAGGAACCCTAGCAGCCTGTCGGAAAATGATCCTCGCCTGTTTCTCGGCTCGCGGGGACGTTCGCTCCTCCAGGGGAGAAGAGAAGGACCGAAGGACTTGGAGGGCGGAGCTTGCGACGCCGGAGGAAGACGGGCTCGCAAGCTCGCCCCTCCAGGGAATTGGGCCGCCGTCGAATCCTTGGGCGAGCGTCCTCGCGAACCGTATTTTTCAACGGGCTGGCAGGGCCACGGTTTGCCGGCGGCAAGCGGCGACTATCATCCGCACAGGCGGCAATGGGGATTGCGTTGCACGGGGATGCGGCGGAAGGTCAGGGCCAGCGCGTCGTAGACCAGCAGGCAATCGGTCAGCGGTCGGCCAATCCCCAGCAGATGCTTGATGGCCTCGGTGGCCTGGATCGTTCCGATGACGCCCGGCACGACGCCGAGCGGGCCTTGGGGCGTTGCGCCTGGTTTCTCTTCCGGCGGTTCCTCGAATACGCATCGGTAGCAGGCCGTTCGGCCGGGATGCACGGTCATCGTCTGGCCGATGAACCGCGCAATGCCTGCGTGCGAGTTCGGTTTGCCGGCGCGATGGCAGGCATCGGCGATCAGGAATTTCGACGCGAAATTGTCCGTGGCATCGATCACGAAATCATACGGGGCAAGCAGGGCAGGAGCGTTCTGCTCCGTCAATCGTACCGGGTGGGTGTGAATAACCACGCCGGGGTTCAGCGCTTGCAGGGTGTCACGCGCCGAATCGACTTTGAGGCGTCCGAAGCCGGCCGTGGTGTGAAGAATCTGGCGCTGCAGGTTGCTTAACTCAATAACGTCACTGTCGATCAACCCGAGTGTGCCGACGCCGGCCGCTGCCAGGTAGAAGGCGGCCGGTGAGCCCAGGCCGCCCGCGCCGATTACCAGAACGCGGCCGGCTTGCAGTTTCGCCTGTCCGGCCGCGCCGATTTCCGGCAACGACAGGTGCCGGGCGTAGCGCGCTTGTTGTTCTCCCGTCAACGCCATGGCATCAGCCCCCGCCGGCGAATGTCAGAACTTCGACCACATCGCCATCCTTCAGCATCAGGCTCGCGCGTTCCGTCGCCGGAATGACGCGGTCGTTGACCACCACCGCCACGCGGCCGCCGCCGGGGTTGATCTCCGCCAGCCACTGCTGCAACGTCAGCGGGGCCGGCAGTTCACGGGCTTCGCCGTTCAACGTTACGTTCATGCCTTCAACGCCTGGTCAAGGTCGGCAAGGATGTCGTCGATGTGCTCCACACCGATCGACAGCCGCACCAGTTCCGGGGTGATCTGGCCCTCCCGTTGCTGCGCCTCGGTGAGTTGCGAGTGCGTGGTGGTCGCCGGGTGGATCGCCAGGCTCTTGGCATCGCCCACGTTGGCGAGATGCGAGAAGAGTTTCAGGCTCTCGATGAACTTCCGGCCCGCCTCCGCGCCGCCCTTGATGCCGAATACGACCATGCCGCCGAACCCGTTGTGCAGAACGCGCTTGGCCACCGCATGCGCGGGGTCGTCCTCGAGTCCGGGGAACCGCACCCAGGCCACCGACGCGTGGTCCTTGAGATGGCGGGCGACCGACAGGGCGTTCCGGCAATGCCGTTCCATGCGCAACGGCAGGGTTTCGATCCCCTGCAGGAACTGCCACGCGTTATCGGGCGAAATGCAGGCGCCCAGGTTGCGGAGCGGCACCAATCGCATGCGCAAGATGTAGGCCAGCGGCGCCAACGGGCCGAGATCGTGCGCATACCGGATGTTGTGGTAGCTCGGATCGGGCTCCGACAATAGCGGAAACTTGCCGCTCTTCCAGTCGAAGCGCCCCGAGTCGATCACAACGCCGCCGAGGCCGATGCCGTGACCGCCCAGCCATTTGGTCAGTGAATGCACGACGATATCGGCGCCCTGATCCAGCGGTCGCTGCAGGAAGGGCGTGCTGAAGGTGCTGTCCACGATCAGCGGCAGGCCGTGGGCGTGCGCGATCTTGGCGATGGCGGGAATGTCGGCCACGTCCAGCCCGGGATTGCCGATGGTTTCGACGTAGAGCAGTTTGGTTTTCGGCGTGATCGCGCGGGCATAGGCCTGGGGATCGCGCGGGTCAACGAAGTGCGTGTGAATACCCAACTGGGGCAGGATGTCGTGGAACTGCGTGTATGAGCCGCCATACAGGTTGTTGGCCGACACCAGTTCGTCGCCCGCCTGGCAGAGGTTGATGATGGAGTAGAAAATCGCGCTGGTGCCGGAGGCCAGGGCCAGGGCGGCGGCGCCGCCTTCAAGTGCGGCCATGCGTTTCTCGAGCACATCCTGTGTCGGGTTCATGAGCCGGGTGTAGATGTTGCCGAGTTCCTTCAACCCGAACAGGTTGGCGGCGTGCTCGGTGTTGCGGAACTGGTAGGCCGCGGTCCGGTACAGCGGCACGGCGCGCGAGCCGGTGGTGGGATCGGGTTCCTGTCCGGCGTGCAACGCCAGGGTTTCAATGTGCTTGCTCATGACGCTCATGGGTTCTCCTTGTCTGCTCTTTCGTTCAGTTGTAGTCAGGATCAAATATCGAACATTGTTCCACTGCGCTTCTCCTGAGCCTCGGCACGGGCCGCGAGCGAGTCCAACGTAACGCCTTCAAAGAAGGATTTCAACCGGCGCGTTGCCTCCTCCCACACCTCGCGCGTCACGCACTGGGGCGCCCGGCGGCAGTCGGCGCCGTTCTCCGCGCAATCCACCACCCGGATGGGGCCTTCCGCCGCCTCGACGACATCCGCGACCGAGATCAGCGACGCCAGTCGTGCCAATGCCACGCCGCCTCCCACGCCGCGCCGGCTCACGACCAATCCGGAACGTCGCATGGCCATCATGATCTGCGCCGCATAATCCGTCGACAAATCCTCCCGCGCCGACAGAACCTGCACGGTGGCCGAGTCGCCCGGTGCCATGCGGGCCAGCCTCACCATGATCCGTAAGGCATAGCGCGCTTTGGTAGAAACACCCATGTCCGCTCCAATTGACTATAAAAATGATCGATTTGATCGTCTTTTGCAAGGAAGTTCTTGTTAAGGAAGTTCTTATTGGAGAATATTTCCTGGCGTCAGGTCAAGATGGCACCAGTCGCACGGTCCTACGGGCAAAGGCCGTCATTTACTGCCATTCGCAATCCTTCTGGACACTGAGTGGCGATACGGCACCCTCAAGGCGGCCCGGTTCATCATGGCAGCGCTGGCCCTCGTATGCGCCAGAACCGAATGTCCAACGGGGAATAGACGGAAGGATAGACCGAAAACGTGTTTACTCCCTTAAGGGTGTAAGTATTCGTTTCGACATCGTTCCAGTCATTAGTGAAGGACGCTGTGGTCTGCAGCACGCAGGTTGCGCGATTCGTCGCTGTGAAGGCGACCTTATACCAACTGTAGGCGGGTGCCAGGCGGACGATCCGCGGAGGCCATGCGGGCGTGTCGAGGACGGCGTCGATGTTGCTCACCGTGTTGCCGGCTGTCACCGTGATATTGGCGCCGTATTCCGGCTCCAGCGCGTTGTCATACACCTCGTTCAGCATCTTCTCGTCCTGTGTGTGGAATTGGACCCGGTAGACGCCACTGCTGAGACCGCCCGTTGTGTATCGGCCTTCGTTGTTCAGGGAACCACCAGACGCAGTTGCATATGTCCAGCGTGATCCATCCCACATCAAGACGTCCGCCCACCCGTCGGACAGCGGGATGCCGTTGGTTGTCCAGACGCGCCCTGAGATCTTTCCTGCCTGGGCCAACGTCAGGTTGATATTGGAAACCGTTGTTGAAGCAGGTAGATCCACGTCAGTGCCCGAATCCAGATCGGTGGCATTCGCATATACTTGTAGGACGTAGTCGCCGTTCTCGGAATCCTGGAACTTGACTCGATAGGTGGTGGCCGCCAACCCCCCAATGGTGTAGCCGCCGGTGCTGTCGGAGTTCGCGTATTCACCCATACACCTCCACCCCAGGTTTCCATCGTGCAGGTAGGCCCACACAGAAATGCCGCTGACTCCGGTACTCCCATCGGGACCGAACGCCTTCCCTTTGATCACTGAAGCCGACGCCAGAGAAACATTGATGTTGGTGCTGGATCCGGCGGTTACGATGAGGTCCGTTCCCGCGGACAGCAGCGGACTGTGGTCGTACGTTTCATGGGCATAGACGCCGTTAGAGTCATCAGTGAACTCCATCCGGTATGTCCCGGCCGTAAGACCGGTGAACGTGTATGCGCCGCTGGATGAGGTGGTCTTCCCGCTTCCTGACCAAACAAAGGAGCCCTTGCGCCAGGCGGTAACCTTGATGCCGGGGAGCACCGGTGTGCCGCCCGGACCCGTGACGATACCCGAGATGCTGCCCGCCTCTGTTACCCCCGCCACTGCACACAAGGCCATCATCACAAATGATCGTCGCATGTCTTATCCCCCTCACGGTGCGTTGCAGGTCTTCAAGCGCATCGACGTACGTAACATCATGGCGCTTGGACTGCGGACGTACTCTTCGCAACTTATTAGAAGTTCGAATTGTCCTCTTCCGGAAGATGTTGTCAAGGTGCAGCATGGTCCTCCGCCGATTCCGAATAGGGGTGAGGGCGGCAGGCGGATTGGGCGGGATCATTTT
>CAZTAJ010000185.1:0-6259 GCA_964611575.1 uncultured Verrucomicrobiota bacterium | reverse complement strand
AGAAAGTCACTGGAAAAATCAAGCTGCAGATTCCGGCGGGTCAGGCCAATCCGGCGCCCCCGGTGGGGCCGGCGTTGGGCTCGCATGGTGTGAACATCATGGAGTTCTGCAAGCAGTTCAACGCGGCGACGCAAAAACTGGCGGGGTTGGTCGTGCCGGTGGTCATCACCGTGTATCAGGACCGTTCCTTCACATTCATCACCAAGAGCCCCCCGGCGTCGTCGCTGTTAAAGCGCGCGGCCGGGTTGGCGACCGGTTCGGCCCAGCCGAACCGCGACAAGGTGGGGAAGGTGACGGCCCAGCAGGTGCTGGAGATCGTCCGCACGAAGATGAACGACTTGAATGCAACGGACGAGGCGCACGCCGTGCGCATGATCGAGGGCACGGCGCGCAGCATGGGAATTGAGGTGGTACGCTAACCATGGCCACACACGGAAAACGGTATCTGAAAATTGCGGCGGACGTCGAGGCGAAGGTCTATGACCTGACCGAGGCGATTCGCTTCCTGAAGGCGCACAAGAGCGCCAAGTTTGACGAGACGGCCGAACTGGCGATTCGCCTGGGCGTGGACACCAAGAAGTCCGACCAGACGGTTCGTGGCACGGTTGGTCTCCCGCATGGAACCGGCAAGCTGGTGCGCGTTGCGGTCTTTGCCGCGGGCGCCGCGGCGGATGCCGCCCGTGCGGCCGGGGCCGACGTGGTCGGCAACGAGGATCTGATCGAGAAGGTCAAGGGGGGCTGGACGGACTTCGATGTTGCGATCGCGACGCCGGATGCCATGAAGGAAGTCCGCAAGCTCGGCAAGGTGCTGGGCCCGCGCGGACTCATGCCGAACCCGAAAACCGGAACGGTCACGGACGATACGGCGGCGGCGGTGCGCGAGAGCAAGGCCGGCCGGGTCGAATTCCGCATGGACCGGCATGGAAATGTCCAGGTGCCGTTCGGCAAGTTGTCGTTCGATGAGCCCAAGCTGGCCGAGAACTGCAATGTCATTATCACGGCGATTCGCGCCTCCCGGCCGGCCGCGGCCAAGGGCGCGTTCATCAAACGTTGCACGCTGAGTTCCACGATGGGCGTGGGGCTGCGCGTCGACGTGCGCGACTAGGGTGAGGGCTCGGCACGATGAGACCGGAAAAAACATCAATTATTAGTGAAATCAGCTCGCGGGTGAACGGTTCGAGCTTCCTGTTGCTCACCGAGTACCGGGGGTTGAAAGTGGAGCAGTTTAGCGACCTGCGTCGCCAGCTCGGTAAAGCCGGCGCGCGGGTTCAGGTGGTTAAGAACCGGATGCTGCGTGTCGTCACGCGCGAGCGCGGATGGACGGATATCGACGGCCAGCTCAAGGGCCAGTCCGCCATCATTGTCGGCTCGGACGTGGTGGGGGCGGCGAAGGTTCTTAAGCGATTCGGCAACGTCAGCGGGATTCCGGCCGTCAAGGCCGGCATGATGGGGAACATGTATCTGACCCCCGCCCAGATCGATGCTCTGGCGGAACTGCCTCCCCGCGAAACGTTGTTGGGCATGGTGGTGGGTACGGTGGCGGCGCCGCTGTCATGCCTGGTTGGCGTGATGAAGCAGAAGGTCTCCACACTGGTGTACGTGTTGAAAGCAGTCGAAGACAAGAAGCAGAACGCGAATTGACGTTTGCGGAAGAAAGGGTAGGACCATGGCTGAGGATATTAAGTTGGAAGGCAAGATGGAAGAGTTTGTGAAGTGGATCGAGGGCATCAGCGTGCTCGAGCTGTCGCAGCTCGTCAAGGCCCTGGAGCAGCGTCTCGGCGTCAGCGCGGCCGCTCCGATGGCCGCGATGCCCGCAGGCGGTGCGGCGGCGGCGGCTCCCGCGGCGGTCGAAAAGACCGAATTCACCGTGGTGCTGGCGGCTGCCGGTAGCAACAAGATTGGCGTCATCAAGGAAATCCGCGCCATTACCGGTCTGGGCTTGAAAGAGTCCAAAGACCTGGTGGAAGGCGCTCCGAAAACCGTCAAGGAAGGGGTCTCCAAGGAAGAAGCTGCGAAGCTCAAGGAGACTCTCGAAAAGGCGGGCGCGACGGTCGAACTCAAGTAGCCCTGGGGCTCTGAGGGTCGTCGGGCGGCTTTCAAGCCGCATTACGGGTGTCCTTGAACTCCGGATGGGACGGGTACGTGCATGGTCGAGAGAACGAACTACGGCAAACTGGTTGAGGTAATCGATCCGCCCAATCTGATCGAAATTCAGACGGCGTCGTACAAGGAATTCCTCCAGATCGACGTGGGACCGGGCAGTCGCAAGAATATTGGACTGCAGGCGGTCTTCAAGGAGGTCTTTCCGATTGAAAGCTACGACGGGCGTTATGTTCTGGATTTCGTAAAGTACGAGTTCATCATGCCCAAAACGGACGCCTACGAGGTGCTCCGCGAAGGGCAGACCTACGCAGGGACTCTGCACGTCACGTTCCGCCTCAAGGACAACGAGGAAGTCCGCGAGGAAGACGTCTACATGGGCGAAATCCCGCTGATGACGGCGCCGGGATCGTTTGTCATCAACGGGGCCGAGCGGGTGATCGTCAGCCAGTTGCACCGGTCGCCGGGAATCTGTTTCGAGCAGTCGGTGCATTCGAGCGGTTCGATGTTGTACTCGTTCCGGATCATCCCGGACCGCGGGTCGTGGGTGGAAGTGCAGTTCGATTCGTCGGACCTGCTGTGGATCTATCTCGATCGGCGGCATCGCCGGCGGAAGTTCCTGGCCACCACCTTCCTGCGGGCCATGGGTTACGGCACGGACGAGGACCTGCTGGGCCTGTTCTATGCCTTCCGGAAGCTCAAGATGAGCGAATCGGTTGACGCCGACAAGTTGGCCACGCTGGTGTTCCGTGAGGACGTGATCGACATCGAATCGCAAACGGTCCTGGCGCGCAAGTACGAGACGCTGTCCGAGAACGTTCTGTCGCAGATGAAGGCCGCCGGCTTCAAGGATGCCGAAATCATCGACGTCTCCTGGGATAACGGGGTGATGCTCAAGAGCGTCAAGGAAGATCCCACGCACTCGACGGACGACGCGTTGAAGGATATCTACATGCGGCTGCGGCCGGGCGATCCCGCGACGGTATCGAACGCGCGCCAGTTGCTCAAGCGGCTGTTTTTTGACGCGCGGCGCTATGACTTGGGCCGGGTGGGCCGCTACAAGATCAACCAGAAGCTCGAAGGCGAGATCCGCGAGGCCCAGGCCGTGATTGCCCGGGTGATCGCGAAGAAGGACCCGAAGGAAAGGGAAGCCTTTGTGGGCGAGAACGACGCCGATCTGCGCACGCTGAACCAGGACGGCAGCGACCTGATCGCCGCCATCCGGTACCTGATCAGCATTCGCGCCGGCAAGGGGATGGTGGACGACATCGATCATCTGGGCAGCCGCCGGCTGCGGACAATCGGCGAACTCGTCGAAAACCAGTGCCGGATCGGGCTGGCGCGCGCCGAGCGTCTGGTGCGCGAGCGCATGACGCTGTTCGATCCGCAGACGGGAACGATGGCCCCGCAGCGTCTGGTGAATCCCAAGACTCTGTCGGCGGTGGTCAAGGACTTCTTCGGCCGCAGCCAGCTCAGCCAGTTCATGGATCAGACGAATCCGCTTTCCGAACTTGCCCACAAGCGGCGGTTGAGCGCGTTGGGTCCGGGTGGCTTGAGCCGTGAGCGCGCGGGTTTTGAAGTCCGTGACGTGCACAGCAGTCATTACGGACGCATCTGTCCGATCGAGACGCCGGAAGGCCCGAACATCGGTTTGATTTCATCCCTGGGCATCTATGCCCGGGTCAACGAGTACGGCTTCATCGAGACACCATACCGCAAGGTCGAGAATGGCGTGGTGTCGGGCACGGTCGAATATCTCAGCGCCGATCGCGAAGAAAAGTACATCATCGCCCAGGCCAATACGCCGCTGGACGCGAAGAACCGGATGTCGCGTGACACGGTGGCCGTCCGCCATCGGGGTGAGTTTCTTGAGGTGCCCAAGGAAAAAGCCGACTACATGGACGTCTCGCCCAAGCAGGTGGTCTCCGTGGCGGCCGGCCTGATTCCGTTCCTGGAGCATGACGACGCCAACCGCGCCTTGATGGGCTCGAACATGATGCGCCAGGCGGTGCCGCTGCTGCGCACCGAGCGTCCGTTCGTGGCCACGGGGCTCGAAGGCCGGATCGCCCGCGATTCCGGTGTGCTGGTGCTGGCGGAGGAAGCCGGCGTGGTCACCTATGTGTCGGCCACCCAGATCATCGTGTCGGGCGGCGACGGCAAGAAGGGCAAGAAGGCCGACCACGTCTACAAGCTCAACAAATTCATGCGGTCCAATGCCGGTACGTGCTGCAATCACAAGCCGATCGTCCAGGTTGGCCAGAAGATCAAGGCCGGCGATGTGCTGGCCGACGGCGCGGCCACGGCGGACGGCGAGCTGGCGCTGGGGCGCAATGTGCTGGTGGGGTTCATGCCGTGGTGCGGCTGTAACTTCGAGGATGCCATCCTGATCAGTGAACGCCTCGTGCGCGACGATACCTTCACGTCCGTTCACATTCAGGAATTCGAAGTGGGCGCGCGCGACACCAAGCTCGGCCCCGAGGAAATCACGCGCGATATTCCGAACGTCGGCGAGGAAGCCCTGAGCAACCTCGGGCCGGACGGCGTGATTCGCGTCGGCGCCGAGGTCAAGCCGGACGATATTCTGGTGGGCAAGATCACTCCCAAGAGCGAGACGGAACTGGCTCCCGAGGAGCGGTTGTTGCGCGCGATCTTCGGCGAGAAGGCCGCCGACGTGCGTGACACTTCCCTGACCGTCCCGAGCGGCACCTACGGCATCGTCATGGATGTCAAGGTGTCGGCGCACAAGGACCTGAACAAGGAAAAGATGTCACCCTCCGAGCGGCGCAAGCAAACGCGCAACGTGGAAGAGGAGTACAAATCCAAGCGCCTGGAACTGGTGGATCAGCTCACGGAAGCCCTGAGCAACATCCTGCTGGGCGAGAAGATACCGCTCGACGTGGTCAATGTGGAAACGGGCGAGATTATCATTCCCGCCAACCGCAAGATCACGAAGACCCTGCTGCGCAAGCTGGCGCAGGAAAGCAATCACATCGCCATCGAGAGCAGCCCGATCCAGATCAAGATCCAGGAGATCATCGGGGAGTGTCAGCAGAAGTTTGTCGAGCTTGACCACGAGCACCAGTCGTCGATGGACCGGCTGGAGAGCGGCGACGATGTGGACCAGGGCATCATCAAGCAGGTGCGGGTCTATATCGCCAGTAAGAAGAAGCTGTCCGTGGGCGACAAGATGGCCGGGCGCCATGGCAACAAGGGTGTGGTGGCGCGGACGCTGCCGGAGGCGGATATGCCCTTCCTGCCGGACGGAACGCCGGTGGACATCGTGCTGAACCCGCTGGGCGTGCCCTCGCGCATGAACGTCGGCCAGGTGCTTGAGACGCACCTGGGGTGGGCGTGCAAGATGCTCGGGCTCTTCGCCAGCACGCCGGTTTTCGACGGGATTTCCGAGAAGCGCATCATGGGCCTGCTCGAGGAGGCGAAGTTGCCGAAGGATGGCAAGACGCAACTCTTCGACGGGCGCACCGGCGAACCGTTCGACCAGAAGGTCGTGGTGGGTTACATCTACATGCTCAAGCTGCACCACCTGGTCAGCGACAAGATTCATGCCCGCGCGGTCGGCCCGTACTCGCTGGTCACCCAGCAGCCGTTGGGCGGCAAGGCGCAATACGGCGGCCAGCGTCTGGGCGAAATGGAAGTCTGGGCATTGGAAGCCTACGGTGCGGCTTACGCGCTGCAGGAAATGCTCACCGTGAAGAGCGATGACGTGGCGGGGCGAACGCGCATCTACGAGTCGATCGTCAAGGGTGAAAACGTACTCGATGCCGAGCGCCCCGAATCGTTCAACGTGCTGATCAACGAACTGCGGGCGATCGGGTTGGACGTGCAGACTAAGACAACGGAAAAACGTGCATAAGGGAGGCAGCGTCACCGCTGATCGGATCTATGACAGGAGAACGTAGTTTTAGTCACGCTGCTGCCCGCGAACGGTTGGGAATTCCGCCGTCCGAGGGTTTCGATTCGGTGCATATTTCGCTGGCTTCGCCGGACACCATCCGGTCGTGGAGCCATGGCGAGGTCAAGAACCCCGAGACGATCAATTACCGCACCTACAAGCCCGAAAAGGGCGGCTTGTTCTGTGAGCGGATCTTCGGCCCGACCCGCGACTGGGAGTGCAGTTGCGGCAAGTACAAGCGCATCAAGC
>CAZTAJ010000184.1:0-6351 GCA_964611575.1 uncultured Verrucomicrobiota bacterium | reverse complement strand
AACCGGTGTCGCAGAAGGTCGTCGTCATCAAACCCCTTACGCTCGTGACATTGCCATGACCGGAACAGCAACCGCGTTGGTCTGTGTGGTGAGCCACTAGAAGGAAACACGTGACAAATCTCGCTGTTATTCCAGTTCTCGTTGGGCCGCTCCAGGTGTTGGTGGCGGTGTTGCCGGCCATCCTGATTGCGATGGGGTCCACGGTCATTGCGCTGTTCAAGCCGTCCACGGTCAAGAAGCTCGGCAAGTTGCTGTGGCGTCTCAAGCTACAGGTGGCCGGCATCCTGATTGCAGTTGTCGCTTTGGTGTGGGGCGGACGTTGGGCCGTCGGCAAACTGGGTCCGGGCGCGGGTGTGGCGGAAGGTGGTGCCGACTGGCCGGTGGTTCGCGGATCACTGGCGCGGACGGGTGCGGCGGTCGGCACGAAGTCACCGAACAGCGGCGGGATTGTCTGGCAACACAAGAAAGGCAACGAGGCGTTCTTCGCATCGCCGGCAGTCGTGGGTAACCGGGTCTTTGTGTCGGTGGCCGACATGGCGCCGCTGGGGCAGCGCGGACGGATCTATGCGTTCGATGCGGACACCGGGCACATCGCTTGGACGGGCACGCCTGATGGCTACGAACCGACGTTCTCCTCGCCGGTCGTTTCCGGTAACTACGTGGTTTGCGGCGAGGGGCTGCACTGGACGAAGAAGGCGCGGATTGTGTGTCTCGACCTGTTGACCGGCAGCGTGGTGTGGACGTTCCGCACCCAGAGTCACGTCGAGTGCGCGCCGGTGGTGGATGGCGGGCGGGTTTTCATCGGGGCGGGCGACGACGGTTACTATTGCGTGGACCTGGAGACGGGTGAGGAACTCTGGCACGCACCGGGCGAGAAGTACCCGGACGCGGAGACGGGGCTCGCCGTGCACGATGGCAAGGTGTACGCGGGACTCGGACTGGGCGGCGAGGCGTTGTGCGTGCTCGACGCGGCGACGGGCAAGGAGCTGCAACGCGTGTCAATGCCGTACCCGGTGTTCGCACCCCCAGCCATCGCCAACGGCAAGATCTATATCGGCATGGGCAGGGGTGATTACGTCAACGCGGGCGTCGGTGGCGAGGTGCGCTGTCTCGACTTGACGACGCTGAAGACGGACTGGACGTTCCCGCTGGAGATGACGGTGCTGGGCAGCGTGGCGGTGGCCGGCAACGATATCGTGTTCGCCAGCCGCGACGGGCGGGTGTATCGGCTCGATCTGGCAGGCAAGCCGGCGGCGAAGTTCGACGCGCATGTGCCGATCAGCGCCGCGCCGGCGGTGACGGACTCGATGGTGTACGTGGTGACCGAGCAGGGGCTGCTTTACGGGTTGAAGCGGGACACATTGGAGGCGGTCTGGGAGTTGCGGTTGGGGACGAAGCCGATGTTCATCAGCGGGCCGGTCGTGGCGCGCGGGCATGTGTACGTCGGCACGCAGAACGACGGGTTCCTGTGCGTCGGCGAGGCCGGCGAGGCCGGTGAGGCGACGGTGGAGGCGACGACGAACGACGGGTCACCGTTGCCGGACGCGGGCGCGTTTCTCTGGAACTTCCCGGCGGATCAGCAGGGCGGCAGCAACTGTCTGGTCAGCGGCCCGTGTATCGGCATGGGCGCGGACGTGTATGTGCCGATGACGACCGGCAACGTGAAACTCACGGTGACCGGCACGGAACCGGCGGCGACTGCGGTGAACACATTTCCGTCTGTCATCGAAAGCGTGATCGAAATCCGCGGACTGAGCGACGCCATCGTGGCTCTCGACCGCGCGACGCAACGCGAGTTGTGGCGCGTGCCGGCCACGGGCGCCACGGCGGGCGCAGTGGTGAAGGATCGATGTTACGTCGGCACGGCACGGGCGCTGGAATGCCGGTCGGTGCTGGATGGTTCGCTGTTGTGGAGCCGGGAGGCGAATGTCGTCGCCGCGCCGTTGGTGAGTCGGGGACGATTGCTCTATGCGACGCCGAAGGCGCTGTTCATGCTCGATCTGGAGACGCCGGATGCGAAGCCGACACTGTGGATGGAGACGGATTGGCTCGGGCCGGTCTGCGGCCCGATGATGTTGAAAGATTCGAAAGTCTATGTGCCATTGACCGGTTGGGGTGTCGTGTGCCTGGGAGCTGCCAGATGAAAAAAAATTGGATTTCGCACTTCTCCGATCCATTTCCCTCGGGCGATGCCAGGGCACTGCTTGGCGGCAAAGGGGCGTCGCTCAAGGAGATGACGCTGGCGGGACTGCGTGTGCCCTCGGGATTCACGATCTCGACGGAGGCCTGTCGTCACTACTATGCGCATGCACAACATTGGCCACACGGTTTGGAACAGGAGGTGCGCGAGAACCTGGCGCGGCTGGAAAAGGAAACAGGACGACACTTTGGCCAGGGTGATCGACCGTTGTTGGTGTCGGTGCGCTCGGGAGCGGCAGTCTCGATGCCGGGGATGATGGATACGATCTTGAATTGTGGGCTCCATCCCGGGCTGAGTGATATACCGGAGTTTGAAAACGTGTATCGCCAGTTCGTTGTAATGTTCGGGAAAACGGTGGCAGGGATCGCGGCCGAGACCTTTGAGGGGAACTCGCGGCAGTGCCGCGAAGTGTACGAGGAACAAGCAGGCAAGAAATTCCCAACCGATCCGTGGCAGTGCCTTGTCGAGTGCATCAACGCTGTATTCCTCTCCTGGAATAGTGAACGGGCGCATGCCTATCGGCGCCGCAACCAGATCGAGGGGTTGGCTGGCACGGCGGTGAACGTGCAGGCGATGTTTCCATCGCAGGTGTCTGGCATCCTGTTCACGCAGGATCCGAATAACCTCGCTGCCCAACAGATGGTGTTGGAAGCCAGTTACGGTCTTGGCGAGGCGGTCGTCAGCGGGGATGTGACACCGGACCGGTTCGTGGTGACACGATGCGATTTCACGAAGGTCCAGACCGTCCCGGGGAAGAAAACACACGCGGTTGCGGCGCTGGGCGGCCGTCATGACTTCGACCCGAATGCGTCCTGTCTGCAACCGCATCAGGTGGCCGAGATCTGCGGGCTCGGCTTGCGGGTCGAGCAGCATTACGGCAAGCCGATGGATATCGAATGGGGGTGGGCTGACGGGCGATTTGCCTTGTTGCAGTGCCGCCCGATCCGAGGCTTGGAGATCGCGCAGGATGCCGAGGAGGCGCGCGAGGAGGAGATTCTGCGTCTGCGGCAATTGTGCGACGGTAAGCGGCGGTTGTGGGTGACGCACAACCTGCGCGAAACCTTGCAAGCCCCGACGCCGTTGACGTGGGACATCGTCAGTCGGTTCATGAGCGGCAACGGCGGGTTCGGAAAGATGTACCGCGATTTCGGGTATAAGCCATCCCCGGAGGTGTGCGAACACGGTTTCCTCGAACTCATTTGCGGCCGCATTTATGCCGACCCTGACCGGGTAGCGCAGTTGTTCTGGGCCGACCTGCCCATGGCGTACGATCTGGAGTCGATCCTCAAGGACAAGAACGCCCTCAACCGCGCGCCGACAAAGTTCGAGCCCGAGAAGGCCAACGAGCGGTTTCTGGTGGCGTTGCCGGGTTTGGTGTGCTCAATGTTTCGGAGCGGCCGCCTGATGAAACGGTTGCGCAAGGACGCCAAGCGCCGGTTTGAAGAGGATATCCTACCGCCCTATCTGGAGTACGTATGTGCAAAACGGGCGCAGGATTTGTCAAGCTGTTCTTTCGCCGAATTGCTTGCGGAATTGCGCGACCGTTGCCGGGTGGTGCTGGATGAGTTCGGAGCGGAATCGTTGAAACCGGGCTTCTTTGGCGGTATGGCGCTGGACCAGCTCGAAGCGCTGCTCGTCCAACTGCTCGGCGAGGCCGACGGCAAACGCTTCTGCGCCGCGCTGACCATGGCGCTCGAAGGCGACATCACGTTTGAGCAGGACGAGTTGCTCTACCGGGTGGCGACGGGAGAAGCAACATTGACCGAGTTTTTAGAGAAGTTCGGACATCGGGCGACGGGCGAGATGGAGTTCATGGAACATCGTTGGCGTGAAGACCAGACGTACCTGAACCTCATCCTGAACCAGTTGAAGGGGGGCAGCGGCCGCGCTCTGGGGGAACTGCACGCCCGCAATGTGGAGAAACGGCGCACGGCGGAGGCGGAGTTGCCGGCCGCGTTGGCGGCGGCGGGCGGGAGTTCGCTGCGCGAGGAACTGGACGGTCGCCTCGCCGACGCGCGGGCATTGTTGCCGTATCGCGAAAGCGGTAAGTACTACCTTATGCTCGGGTACGAACTGATCCGCGCCAACCTCCTCGCGCTTGGTCAGTGTGCAGGCATCGGTGGCGACATCTTCTTCCTGCAATGGGACGAGTTGGCGGATATTGCCGCGCATCGCGACAAAATCGAGGGCCGAAAGGTGCGTTGGAAGTCGGCACAACGGTTGGAATTGCAGGATGTGATCGATTCCGATCACCTTGCCCGCCTTGGCGAGGTTGAAACATTGCCAGAGGGAGCAACGGACATGAAGGGAGATGCCGTTGCCGCCGGCATTGCGACCGGCAAGGCTGCGATTGTGTTTGATCCAAGGGAGGTCGGCAGCATCGGGACAGACTACATCCTTGTGTGTCCGAGCACCGACCCTGGTTGGACGCCATTGTTTATCAACGCACGCGGTGTGATCGTCGAACGAGGCGGCATCCTTAGCCACGGAGCCATCGTGGCTCGGGACTTCGGCATTCCGGCGGTGGTCTGCCCGAACGCGACGCGCCTCATCAAGAACGGCCAGACGATCCGAGTCGATGGCAACCACGGAAGGATTCAGATCCTATGATGCTCCTTGACATTCTCTTTGGCTGGTTGCTTCTTTTCCCGTCGGACCTGACGATTATTGTCACTGCTTTGTTGACCGGCGTGGTACTGACCCTGGTGCGCAAGTGGACGACAAACCAGGACCTGTTGCGTCGGGCCAGTGACGACAACAATCGCCTGGCTGCGTTGATCAAGGAAGCCAAGCGAGACGGCAACAAGGAAGCCCTGGCACGGCTCCGGCAGACGAAGGCGCAGGTCGGGATGCTCAAGTTCAAGCAGGAAGGCAAGCCACTCTTGGTATCGCTGGTGCCGATCGCGTTGTTGGCGACCTGGGCCTTTGCCCGCCTGGAGTCCATACCCCCGAAATCCGGCGATGTTGTGACGGTCGTTGCGCATGCGCCCGTGTCGGCAGTGGGCGAGATCGTGCATCTGGTGCCGGGCGATGGTCTGACGGCTGTGTCCGGCTGGGTCCGGAAACTGGATGTGGCCGGCGAAGAAGCGCAGGCCGAGTGGCAGGTGAAGGCCGACCCTGTGACGGCGGTCGACCGGTTGACGGTGCGTGGGCGTCGCGACGTGACGCTGACCTTGCGGCTGGAGGAACGCAGGTTGTTCGGCATTGTGCCCGGCTGGCCCCAGATCGGATTACCGGCATGGCTGGTTGGATACTTTGCGATCGTGATCCCTTTTGTGCCGCTTCTGAAGAAGATGCTGAAGATCTCCTGATGGGGCCGACGTTGCGCTACATTGCCGAGGTCTGAATGCAAAACCAATGAAAAACCAGGGACGCAGAATAGGGGTGTCGCAGAATAGGGGTGTCGCGGGAAAGGGGTTGTCAGACTCGGCCCGGTGCACTATATTCACTCCCGGCGTATTGTAAACGAGCCTAGTTGGCGTACGTGAGCAACTGTCGTGTGGACCATAAACCCAGCGAGGAGGAGGAACCCGCCCCATGAACAAGAGCATCAACGTCTCACTGCTGACCGCCATCCTGACCCTTGCCGCCGGCGCGGCCACGGCGGCTGAACCGGCTGCCGCTGCCTGGCCCGCGGACGTGCCGGGGTTTGTGCCCCCGAAACCGGGCGAGCATCCCCGCCTGCTGTTCCGCAAGGCGGACGTGCCCGCATTGCGGGCGAAGGCTCAGACGCCGGAGGGCAAGGCAATCGTCGCGCGGTTGCGGTTCGTGCTGGGCGACAACGGCGATATCTTTCCGGAGAAGGTTTCCCCGGCCACAAAGGGGTATCCCGGCCCCGGGAAGTATCAGGCCCTCGGCATCGCGGAACAGGGCTACCTTACCATCGGCCACGCGGCGGGCTACGGTATGCTGTACCAGTTGACCGGCGACAAGAGGTTTGCCGACCTGGGGCGGCGGGCGTTCGAGAAATACATGGAAGGCGTTCGCGACACGGACAGCCGCTACTCGTTCGTGGGACCGAATGGCGAACTGCGGGCCGGCTCCAGTTGGGCCGTGGCGGCGCTGGGCTATGACCTGTGTTACGACGGCTGGGACCCGGAGTTCCGGGCCAAGGTGGCCAAGGCGTTCCTGACCGTCCAGATCGAACAGGG
>CAZTAJ010000183.1:0-6364 GCA_964611575.1 uncultured Verrucomicrobiota bacterium | reverse complement strand
CGGCGATGGCCATCATCACCGGCGCGCGGCCCCCGCCGCCGGGCAGATCCAGTCCTCCCCATTGCGTCATGCGCAGCGTCGGGTCCGCCTTCATCAGGTCGAGCAGTTTAGCCGTCGTGGGATCGGCCGGATTGTTCGGAAAATAGTAGTTCTTGATGCTGATTTCCACGGACTTCGCCGGAGCGGCTGGCGCCGCCTCCCCGGCCCGCGCCCCCCAGGCGAGCGCGCCCACCGCGCATAAGGCCACAGCCTTGGCGGCCAGTTGCTGAAGAATTCCTCTTTTCCGTAGGTTTATCATGCCGGAATCGAACCACGGTTTGACGGCGGGGTTGACCGCGTGCTCCGGCCAGCGGCCGGAGAGGACCTCCACCACGGCGCGGGCGCCGCGTCGGCGGGCTTCCGCCGCGGACTCCACGGAGGCGGCGGCGACGTGCGGCGTCATCAGGACGTTCTCCAGTTTGAAGAGTTCGTGGTCTGTCGGGAAGCCGTCGGCGCCGAAGACGTTGACCACGCCGAAGACGTCCAGTGCGGCGTAGCGGATGACGCCTTCCCGCAACGCCCGCGCCAGGTCGTTTTCATTGGTCAGCTCGCCGCGTCCGGTGTTGACCAGGACGGCGGCGGGTTTCATTTTTCGGAACTGCGCCATGGCCAGCATGCCGCGGGTCGAGGGCAGCAGCGGGCACAAGGGGCAGAGGTAGTCCGATTCGGCCAGGATGACGTCCATGCCGGCGATGGCGACTCCTTCGCGTTCGGCCAGGTCCGGCGTCAGGCAAGGGTCGTTGGCGAGCACCCGCATTCCAAACGCCCTGCATCTTTTCGCAACGGCCCGGCCGATCAGCCCGAAGCCGATGATGCCCACGGTCTGCGCGCTGAGGCGATGCATCTGGGGAAGGTCAAGCGGCCTCCGCCCCCCGCGCATCTCGCCGTCCAGGAACTTGAGTTGCCGCGCCGCGGCGAGCAACAGCGCCAGGGTGTGGTCCGCCACCTCCTCGGTGAAGACGTCGTGGAGGTTGTTGATGATGATCCCCTTGCGGGTCGCCGCGTCGATGTCGATCTTGTCCACGCCCGTGCCGATGCGGGAGATGATCTTGCAGCGGGTCAGTTGTTCGATCACCGGGCCGCGCAGGTAGGCCGAGATGATCAGGATGGCGTCGGCGTCGTGGCAAGCGTCACGGATCTCGGCATCGTCCCCTCCCTCGATCTCGACCAGCTCCGGGGCGAGCGCCGCCAGGATATCACGCTCATCCTGGCTCATCGGGATGGTTGTGGCGTTCAGCCGGACAACCCGCGGGGGTGTTGTGGTCTTCATCTCCCGCTATCCTTTGAATATTGAAGCTTGCCGGCGGTCTTCTTCGAGGCAAATGGCGACTTCGGCGATGCCTTCGCCGCCAGGCCGTCCTTGATGGCAGTGATGCCGTTGCGGGTGGCGTTCCACATCGAGACGATGTCGGCGGCGCACCAGAAGACCCGCATGCCCTGGTCGCGCCAATAGCGCACCCAGGTGGGGTCGCCGCCGGCGATCCCCGGCAGCACGCCGTGCCGTTCACAGGCGGCGATCATGGATTTGACGGCGTTGATGTACTTGGGTGAATCGAACTGCCCGAGAATCCCCAGGCCCAGGGAGAGGTCGTCATTGCCGATGACGGCAATGTCGATGCCCGGAACGGAGAGGATGCCGTCAAGGTCGGCCAGCGCCTCGGCCGTCTCGATCTGGATGCCGACGACGATGTTCTCGTTGAAGTACTTGGCCATCTCCTTGGGGTGGTTCCAGCCCACGTACTTCCCGGCTGGGCAGGTGCTGGGACCGATCCCGCGGACGCCCCGCGGCGGGTATTTGACATTGGCCACGTAGGTTTGGGCCTCCTGGCGGCTGCGGATCCGAGGCATAAAGGCGCCGTCGGCGCCTTGATCGAGGAAGCGGCAGACCTCATGGTAGGAACTGTCGGCGGCACGGACCATGCAGGGGATATCCAACGCCCGGGCGAGGCGGATGTGCTCGCGGATTGTTTCGCTGTTGAGCGCCGTGTGCTCGCGGTCGATCATGATGGCGTCGAACCCCGTCTCGTGGTACATCTCGACGACTGCGCCGGAATGCGAGTCCATGATGCAACCGAACAGCAGGGTGTCCTTCCGCTTGACGCGCCGTTTCAATTCGCCAGTGAAACCTTTCATCTCGGGCCCTCCTTTACTTGAAAATGGGTGTGTCTTCTTCTATCCCCAGCAGGAGGCGCGCCGCCTCGGCAATCCCAGCGGGGCCGCCTCGAAACGCCCAGAGTTGGGACGGGTCGCGGGAACGATTCCGCCCTTCCAGAGACTCTGCCGCGGGGGCGTGGTACTCCAATTCGTTGAATGTCTCCTGTCCGTCGTTGACGGCGCACGCCTGGAACGCGTAGCCCGCATCGGCGGGATCGCTCCACAGGGCGTCGACGTAGTCGCCGGAGAGGTTGACGGCGAAACTCCGAACCACCAGGGTCCACGCGTCCTTCCCGCCGCGCGAGGGGTATACATATCCGGCCCTGCCGGTGAGCGCCGCGGCCTTTACCGAAATCTTCGAGTTGCCTCCCGCGTCGGGCATCCGCCAGACGAGCGCGCGATCGCCAAGCGCGAGGTCGCCTGGCGGAACATGGCCGAAAACCGTCCGTGGCTCCGGCCGGCAGTAGGTGGGGACAATCATGCGTCCCGGCTTGGGCAGTTGGAGCAGATTCCATACGCCAAGACGCGAGGGCGGAGTACTGTCTCCAACCGCTTCGATCTCCAGTATCGTGGTTTGCTCGTAGCCCGCATAGGACAAGGCCAGTTTCAGATCGCGGAGCGGATTCGCCGCCGGCCGGTATTCCTTGATCAGGGAGAAACGAGCCTCGCGCGCGCTGCGCTTCAGATGCACGGCCGATTCGGTCCTGAGGCGGAGGCCGTGCACGCCCGCCTCGCTCCGCCACCGTCCGGGATCGAGCGCGGCCGGCACGGCATAGGTTTCCCCGGGCCGCGCCAGGTCGCCAATGAACAGTTCGATCTCGGGAGCCAGCCAGGTGCGGTCCCCGCCGACATTGGGCCAGCCGGGGCGGGTGAAATACGCGGTGGCGGACTCGGCCGTCGCCAAGGCCGGATTTGTCCACAGGACGTTCTCATCCGTCCCCGGCATAAACAACCCCAGCATGCGGCCGCTCTCCGGCAGTACCAGGAGTCGGCTGCCATCCGGAAACGCCAGCGGCACCGGCACTTTTCCAGCCTGCGTCAGATTGTCGATCAAAGACACCATCAACGATCTCCCCTCAACCATCAACCCTCACCCATCCATTCCCTACACTCCCGGCACATACCCCTGGCCAAACTGCACATTCATCGGCTGCTTGAACTGCTCGCCGAAGGGCATCCACGACGTGGTGCCGCCATCCACGATCAGGGTCTGGCCAACGATGTAGCGGCCGCCCGGCGAAGCGAGGAAGACGGCCACGGCCCCGATATCCCGTGGCACCGCGACAAAGCCGGCGGGCAGGTTGCGTCCCGCGGCTTCCCAATCCGCCTTCGGGCCGACCATCTTCTCCTGGTTCTCGACCCGCACGGAGCCGGGGGCGATACCCGCCACGCGAATGCCCCGCGGCGCCAGTTCGATGGCCAGTTGGCGGGTGAACGAGACGATGGCGCCGCGCGTGCCGGCGTACACCGAGTGTTCGGTATAGCCCTCGTAGGCGTGGATGGAGGAGATGTTGATGATGACGCCGTGGCTCTTCTCCAGTTCCGGCAGCAGCGCCTGACAAAGGAAATACGGCGCGCGGACGTTCACCGCGTATAGCGCGTCGAACTGCTCCACGGTCGTCTGCCCCATGGGCCGGTTCATGGTGATGCCGGCGCTGTTGACCAGCACGTCGAGCCCGCCCAGGAACTTCACCGCTTCCCCCGCCATCGCCTGTAGCGGCGTCGCCTGGCTGAAGTCGGCCTTGAACGCCGCCGCTTGGCCGCCTGCGGCGACGATCTCCTTGACCGTCGCCTCGGCGCCCGTGGAACTCCGCGAATAATGCACCGCCACCGCCGCGCCCTGCCGCGCGAACTCCAGCGCAATGCCGCGCCCGATCCCGGTCCCCGCCCCGGTCACCAGCACCCGCTTGCCGTTCATGTCAGTGCTCATGGTTCTATCTTGCTCCTGGCGTTCTGCTCTCGTCCCGACCGTCGAACACCTCTATCCCCTACCCACCGCTTCTATGGTCAACCCCTCGCCGGGTCTGAGCAGCATGGCCTTTACCTGGGGGCACATGCTGGCGCAGGCATGAATAAAGCCAGCGGGATCGCCGCCGCCCTGCTCCGCCAAGGTCCAGAAATGGCAGGGAATGGCGACGCGCGGTTTCGCTTCTGAAACGAGGCGGGCCGCGTCGATGTGGTTCATGTTGCCGAAGACGCCGTTGATGGCCGGCAGCACGACGTCGGGTTTCAGGTCGTAGAGCGTCTTGAAGAGGACCGGCCGCCACGACGTGTCGCCCGTGGCCATGATGCGTACGCCGCCGAACTCCAGGACCAGCGCCAGCGCGCTGGCCGAGATATCGCCGTGGTCGGCGGGCACGGTGTGCACGACCAGATCGCCCAGGTCATGGCGCCGGTTGGGTTCCAGCACGACCCGGCGCGCGGCAGGCACGCCTGCCTCCTCCAGCCCCGGCACGCAACCCACCGGACCGGCGAACCGGCAGCGGGGGTTGTTCCTCGCGATCACGGGAATGGCATCGGGGTCCAGGTGGTCGGCATGCTCGTGCGTCAGGATCACCCAGTCCGCCTCAACCTCCTCCGCACGCAGCGCCGGCAGCGACAGGCGCTTGAACCCGAACAACCGCTCGCAGGCATCGGACAGATAGGGATCGAGCAGAATCCGTCGCCCGGACGCCGTGCGAAAGGCGAATCCGGCCTGTCCAAGCCAGTACAACCGCACGCTCCCGGCGGGCACGTCGGTTTGTTTCAGATCCGCTGGACGCTCAAGCATAATGGACTCCACGGTCGATGGCATCACGACGCAACCATACCGCCTTTATCCGCGGCATGCTCCACATCCCTTTCGATGCGCTTTACTTTTTTTTCGATTGTGGCTAAACATTCGCCCTGATGCCGACCACCCCCTCAACGCGTGTCCGGAACCCCCGCCCGCCGAGGACGGCGGGCTCCAGAACCGGCGACCTTCTGGATGGAGCCGGCGGCAGGCCCGACGCCGCCCCGCCGGCATGGGGTGCGACGCCGGTAAGCGGCCGGGCGGAAGGGGCGTTCTTCCGGAAACTGGCGGGATCCCCGGAATTCACCGAGTTCGCGCTCATCCTGAAGCGGTTGACGGGCCTCTCGATGGCCCTGAACACGCCCGGCGTGGGGGTCTCGAAGATTGGAGTATCCGGGGACACCGGGAATCGGCTTTGCCGGATCATCCGGAATACGCCGGAAGGAGCGCGTCGCTGTGAAGGGTGCGATCAGCGTCACCATGCCGAAGCGGGGGCCGAGGGCCGAGCCAGACTTTACACCTGCCATGCGGGCTTTTTTGACATGGCGATCCCGATCCGGATCCAGGGCGAACCGGTGGCCACCCTCTCAAGCGGCCAGGTGCTTCCCGAAAAGCAATCGCCCGCCGCCTTTGCACGCCTGTGCCGCCGGCTTCGCTGGTTGAAGATCCCCCGGAGCCGCCTGCGGGGGGCCTACACCAAGGCGCCGTGGATACCCCGTGACCGGCTGACCCATGTGATGCGCCTGTTGGATGTCTTTGCCCGCCAGATGTGCGGCAGTGCCTGGCAAATCCGTGAACTGGAAGCCAGGCTGGAGCGTCCGTCCATCCGCCAGGCCCGGGCATTGATCGAAGAGCGGTTTCGGGAACCCGAGCTGCAACTTGGCGAAGCCGCAGCCCGGGCCAAGTTGTCCCTCGCCCATTTCTCGCACCTGTTCCACAAGGAGACGGGAGTGACCTTCACGCGATATGTCCAGTCCCGCCGGATTGAGGAGGCCAAGCACCTGCTGGCCGGCAGCGACCAGAGCATTACCGAGGTCTGTTTTGCCTGCGGTTTCAACAGCCTCACCCATTTCAACCGCATCTTCCGCCGTGGAACAGGCTGCAACCCGACGCAGTACCGCCGGAACGGATCCCTGAACAAATAAGAAGTCTGGCGACCCGTTTCATCCGTCCGATCCATTTGCGAAATCACCAACTGGGTCCTGGGGTCACACGTAACATATAACATTTGAACTGTGTTGATTACTTCTTCAGACAGCATCGCCAGGGTTTTATCGCGCTTGCAGACCATCGGGAACCGCCGCACGGCCATGGTCCATCGCCGTTCATCTTGCAATACATTAGCCTATAACTTGGCCATTTTGTCGCACTTGTCGGATCACGATTACGGGCGACGAT
>CAZTAJ010000182.1:0-6412 GCA_964611575.1 uncultured Verrucomicrobiota bacterium | reverse complement strand
CCAACGAAACAGACCTCAATAGCATCAACCCGCTCCAGCCGCCACCCATGGGCGATTGCGACCTGGCAGAGGTCAAACGAACCTTCGGCAAGCGCCTTTGCCTGAAGGGCAACGTCGGGGTGACGTTTCCCATGCTCACCGGCACGCCGGAGGACGTCGAAAAGGACGTGATCCGTTGCCTCGAAGCGGCTAAAGAAGGCGGGGGCTACATCCTCTTCACCGAGGAAGGCCTCGGCCGCAACACGCCGTTCGAGAATATCCGCAAGTATATCGAGGTGGGCAAACGAGAAGGAAAGTACTGAGAGCTAAGACCATGCGACACAACCTAAACTATATCAAACAGACCGGCATGCCGCGTTTCCGCGGCTTCAACCTGCTGCAAAAATTCCGCTTTGACAATGGTGGCAAGGCGGTCGTCTTCGAGCGGGCGAACATGCCCTACCTGGAGGAGGACTTCGCCCTGATCCGCGAACTGGGCTTCGACTTCGCCCGCTTACCGCTGGACTATCTTTGCTGGTCCGACCAGGACAATTGGAAACGGATTGATGAAGCCACCATGAAGGACCTCGACCAGGCGGTCGAGTTCGGACGCCAATACGGCGTCCATGTCTGCATCAACTTCCATCGCGCCCCGGGGTACTGCGTCAACCCGCCCGCCGAGAAACGCAACGTGTTCAAGGACCCCGAGGCGCTGGAGGCTTTCTGCTATCACTGGGCCGCCTTCGCCCGGCGCTATCAGGGGATCTCCGGCGACCGACTCTCGTTCAATCTCATCAACGAGCCGCACAACACCAACATGGCGGACTTCATGACGCGGGCCGATTTCCTGCGGGTGATGAAAGGCGGCATCGCGGCCATCCACGCCGAGGATCCGGACCGACCGGTCCTCGTGGACGGGCTGAGCTGTGGCCGGCGCCCCATCCCGGAACTGATCGGTGACAAGAATGTATGGCAGGGGTGTCGCGGCTACTGGCCGTTGAGCATCACCCACAATTCCGCGCACTGGATGAGCTGTCCCGAAGGCTGGGTCAAGGCCGAGTGGCCCGGCAAGGACCAACAGGGGCTCTGGTGGGACGCCGAACTGCTGCGGCGCGACTTCGAATGCTGGGCCGACATTGCCGAAACCGGCGTCGGCGTGATGTGCGGCGAGTGCGGCTGCCTCAACAAGACCCCGCACGACGTCGTGCTGGCCTGGTTCGAGGACTTGCTCAAAATCCTCACCACCCACAACATCGGTTACGCCCTCTGGAATTTCAAGGGGCCGTTCGGTATTCTCAATTCCCAACGTGCCGATGTGGCCTACGAGGATTTCCACGGTCACAAACTGGATCGGAAGCTCTTGGAGTTGTTGCAGCGGTATTAGAGCCCGGATCCCGATGCCCTGGATGGAGCCGGCCGTCCCGGCCGGAAAGAATGGAGCCGGCCGTCTCGGCCGGGAAAGAATGGAACCGACCGTCTCGGCCGGAAAGAACGGAGCCGGCCGTCTCGGCCGGGAAAGAATGGAACCGACCGTCTCGGCCGGAAAGAATGGAGCCGGCCGTCTCGGCCGGAAAATAAAGAAAGAACGGCGGGGACCGCCGTCTCCAAAGAACAAAGAAGGGAACTTAGCATGACACCTCAGAGACTGCGTTGCGAGTATCTGACCGAACCGCTGGGCATCGATGCGCCCTGTCCGTTGTTGAGTTGGATGCTGAAGGATGGGGAGCGACAGCTTGCCTGGCAGATTCAAGTGTCGTCGAATGCGAAGGAAGGGGCGGAATCGAAGGCCTGCCTTTGGGACAGCGGCCGTGTGGAGAGCGGCGTCGCCGCCGTTCCGTACGGCGGCAAACCGCTGACTTCGCGCCGTCGCTGCCATTGGCGCGTGCGCGTCTGGGACGAAGCCGGGCAGCCCGGCGACTGGAGCGAACCCGCCGCCTTCGAACTGGGCCTGCTTGCCGCCGCCGACTGGCAAGCGCGCTGGATCGGCCGCCCCGAACACGACGCCGGCATCCCGACCTGCTACTCGCCAATCCTGCGCAAATCTTTCCGACTGCCGGCCCGGCCGGTCTCCGCCCGCCTCTACTCGACCGGACTCGGGCTGGCGGACTTCTTCCTCAACGGCAAGCCCGTGGGCGACTACGTCCTGGGCGCCGGCTTCAGCAATGCCGCCAAACGCATCTACTACGCGACGGACGATGTGACCGCGCTGCTGGCCGAAGGCGACAACGCGCTCGGCGCCTGGCTCTATTCATCATCCTACAATCCCAATTGCCTGAACGTCTTTCACCGCTTCCCGGTGCTGATCGCGCAGTTGGAGGTCAGATGCGCCGATGGCAGCGTCCACACCATCGTCTCGGACGGCTCATGGCAGACCGCGCCCAGCCCGATCACGCCGCAGAACAAGCACTTCACCTGCGACAACGGCGCGCAGTTCTACGAGGCCTACAAGGAATTGGACGGCTGGATGCAGCCGGACTTCGACGAGCGGCTGTGGCTGCCCGCCGTCACGGTTGAGCCACCTCCCGGGGCCTTGCGGGCACGGATGCACGAGCCGACCCGTGTGATCGGTTTAGCCGAGCCCGTGAAGCACGAGAAGCGCGGCGCCTGGAACGAGCATCTGGAGTTCGCCGAATCCATGACCGCCCGGCTGCGGATCAAGGTGCAGGGCCGCTATCGCGGCCGCCTGCGCGTGACCTGCCACGATCGTGTGATTGACCGTCAGGCGCATCCCGATCTGCGCAACGACTGGAACCAGGTGGACGAATACCGGCTCAAGAGCGGCGAGACCGTGCGCGACCAGGGCTTCTATCCCGGCATCGTCCACGACCTGACCACGCCCTTCCTCTACCGCGGCGTGCAGGAAGTGGACATCGCCAAGACCTATATCGAAGGGTGTTTCCAGCCGGAAGGCATCAAGATTCAGTCCGTCGTCGCCGAAAAAATCGGTGACGATCTGCCACGCACCGGCCAGTTCCGCTGCTCGAATCCGCTGCTGAACGACATCTACGAGGCCATCCTCCGCACCCAGGTGGCCTTGACCAAGCGCGGTTACCTGGCCGACTGCCCGACTCGTGAGGACAGCCCGTGGCTGGGCGGGGCAGTGATCTGCCATACTCTGCTTGCCTTCAACTTCGACTGGGCTGCGCACTTCCGCAAGCGCCTGCGCGACATCGCCGACGAACAACTGCCATCCGGCGAAATCCCGCCGCACGCGCCTTTGCGCAGCGCGTTCTCAGAGGGGAGCCCCGGCTTTACGGCCACGTATGCGCACTATGCCTGGCACACGTTTGTGACCTATGGCGACGCGGCCATTGTCCGGGAGCATCTCGACGGGCTCGACCGCTGGCTCGGCTTCATGACGGGCAAATTCAAGGATGGCATCGTCCAGCCGTTCCGCGGCGCCCACAGCCCGCGGCCGCACGAGATCTACCGCTACGGCGACCCCTGTGCCCAAGGCGACAAGCGGGTCTGGGACCAGACCGAGATGGGCCTCTACAACAGCTTGGAAATCCTGCTGGCCGCCCGGCGGATCGTCGCCCTGGCGGACCGGCTCGGACGCTCGGACATCGCCGGAAGATGGCGGCCCTTTATCGAGACTGCCACCGCCGCGATCCATGCCAGGCACTTCAACGCCGAACAAGGCTGCTACGGGCTGGGAACCCAGGGCGTGCAACTTTTCGCGCTGCTCTCCGGCGTGGCCGCTGGCGAACGCCGCCAGGCCGTGCTAAAATTCCTGTCGCACGATATCCTTGTGACGTGCGGCGGCGCCTGGGGCACCGGCTGGCATGCCACCAACATGTTCTTCGAGCTGCTCGCCCGCGAAGGCATGACCGAGGAGGCGCACGCGCTCATGACCCACGAGCAGGTGCCTTCGCTCGGCGCCTTCATCCGCGCCGGCTGCACCACCATTCCCGAGGACTGGCATATTCCCTGTTCCAGCAATATCCACAGCGTCTTTCTCGGCGCCGGAAGCTGGTTTTACGAAGGCTATGCCGGTATCCAGGCCGATCCGGAACACCCCGGTTTCGAACACTTCTTCATCCGCCCGCACATCCCCAAGGCCGGGCTCGACTGGGTCGAGGCCACCTACGAGTCCGTACGGGGAACGATCCGCAGCGCCTGGCGCAAAGCGGGCGGCCACGTGACGCTCGAAGTGACTGTCCCGTCGAACGCATCTGCCACCGTCCGGCTGCCGGACGGACAGGAGCGGCGCGTGGGCGGCGGCAAACATGTTTGGAAGAACGAAATGACATGAATTCCGGAAAGGAGCAATGGCATGAATGAAAAATCGGCAAGGAACGTTCCCCTCCACCGCGGCATGACCTTCGGGTTCTATGCCCGTAACGGCTATTACGGTTCCGATGAGGCCCGTCTCCAGGTGGACAAGATGAAGGCCCTGAATATCGAGTGGGTCTGCGTCGTCAGCACCGTCCTCCAGGAGTCGGTGATGAGCTGCCGCCAGTTCCGCGATTTCAAGATGACCCCGGCCGACGACGAACTGCGCGACATCATTGACTACATCCACGAGAAGGGCATGAAGGTGCAGTTGAGGCCCATGCTCGAATGCTGGGACGGCCTGCAACGGTGCCACATCAACTTCGTCGGCGACGGCGAGATCATGCCGGGCAAGCCGATCACCTACGAGAGCCGCTGGTTCGAGAGCATGACCGACCGCACCCTGCACTATGCCAGGCTGGCCACCCGCGCCGGCTGCGAGGCCTACGGCCTGGACAGCGAGATCGACCACATCGTCCACTTCAATGCCCAGTGGAAGAAAATCGTCGCTGCCGCGCGCAGCGTCTTCAAGGGGCACCTGACCAGCAGTCATACCGGGGGCGCCAACTTCCTGAAGCAGCTTGAACGTCCCGATCACTGGTGGTTCGACCTCGACTCGCTCGGCAACAGCTTCTACGATCCGGTCTCCGATAAGGTCGGTGCCACCAAGGAGGAAATGCTGACTTTCCTGAAGAAATCCCTTGAGCACCATCGCCGGATCGCCGCGGCCTACGGCAAACCCTATTACTTCGGCGAGTGCGGCTGCTGCGCGACGGCGGGCGCGACCAAGCTGCCGTACTACTGGAATAACCCCGGCGGCTACGACGGTCAGGAGCAGGCCAAGTTCATGGACGCCGTGCTGGAAACCTTCTGGCCGGAGCCCTGGTGGATGGGGATGTACTGGTGGAAGTGGGACGAACAGAACTACCGCCCGCAATTCCACGACGATCCCCGTGGCAACAAGGGGTTTACCATCGACGGCAAGCCCGCCGCGGAGGTGATGAAGACGTGGTATGGCCGCCGGGACCGGTGAGAAGGCGTTGTTGCAAAACGGCAATGGAAGATGTTACAAAATGCAATGTGGCGATATTGCAATATCGCATTTCGTGAGCTATGATGCTCCCATGAAGCCGTACGAACCGCGACTGATCGACGCTCTGCTTGAGCGAAAACTGAAAGCCTCTGGCGCCGTCGTGCTGCGGGGACCCAGAGCCGTCGGCAAGACAACGACGGCCCTGCGCCATGCCGCCAGTTCCGTCCGCTTGGACCAGCGGAAAGATCTGATCGATGCCGCCGAGTTGACGCCCGCGACGCTCCTGGCGGGGCCGGTTCCGAGACTGATTGACGAATGGCAACTCGCGCCATCCATCTGGAATTCCATCCGGGCGGAGATCGACGCGCGCGGGCTACCCGGTCAGTTCATCCTGACCGGATCCGCTGCGCCGGCCGAGGACAAGACACGGCACACTGGCGCGGGGCGCATGGCCAGACTGACGCTGCGCCCGATGACCTTGTTCGAACAGGGAAAGACCACCGGACAGGTCCGGTTCGCAAACCTCTTCACGAGGGGCGCGACGGTGGACGGCATGGGCGGCCCGGACATTCCAGCCTATGCAAGCCTCATCGTCGCGGGCGGCTGGCCGGCGTGGCACGGGCTGGACACCGCGGTCGCCATGGACGCGCTGCGCGACTATGTGGACAACATCGCGGATGTCGATCTCCGGTCTCTGGAGGGACGCTCGGAGCCGGTCAGGATGGCCGCTTTGCTCAAGGCGCTGGCCAGGAACACCTCCACGGAAGCCTCGCTTGAGAAGCTGGCGGCGGAGTCGGAGATCTCCTCCGGCAGCCTCTCGACGCCAACCGTCAGGAAATACCTGGATCAACTCACCCGGATTTTCGTCCTGGAAGAGCTGCCCGCGTGGAGGCCGCACATCCGTTCCAGCATCCGCACGAGGGTCAAGCCCAAATGGCATTTCGTCGACCCGTCCCTCGCGACCGCCGTGCTCGGAGTGTCGCCCGACGGCTTGCTGGACGATCTGAACGCGATGGGATTGTTGTTCGAATCGCTGACGGTCCGGGACCTTCGGGTGTATGCCGATGGGGCGGACGCCGGCGTGTTCCATTACCGCGATTCCACCGATCTTGAGATCGATGCGAT
>CAZTAJ010000181.1:0-6418 GCA_964611575.1 uncultured Verrucomicrobiota bacterium | reverse complement strand
CTTGAAACCGGTCTGGATCGGCGGCCCGGACACCTCCCGATCGTTCGGTCGGAGACGCCATGGCGCCGCATGGCGCCGCGTGTGGATAAGCATTTGTTTTGTTTGCTCAAATTTAGTATGCATTGCGTTTCACGAACGGCCCAGATACAGTATACGGGCTTTTTGGGGACGATTTCGCCCCAACGCGGTCTCCCGCCGAAGCGGACGGCACGCGGCGGCCAGGGTGTGCGACAACACATGGATGTCAGGATTTACAGCGATGCGGATGCGGCAAGCCGGGCGGCGGCGGCCTGGGTGGCGGACGTGCTCCGTCGCCGGCCGGCGTCGGTGCTCGGCCTGACGGGCGGCCGCACGCCGGCGCCCTTCTACCGCGAGCTGGTGCGGCTGCATCGCCAGGCGGCCCTGAGCTTCCGCCGTGTGACCACCTTCAACCTCGACGAGTATGTGGGTGTCGATCGCCGGCATCCGGCCGCCTTTGCGCGGGCCCTCGATGCGGACCTGCTGGACTCGGTGGATATTCCCAAGAAGAACACCTTTGCCCCGCGGGCCGGCGGCGAGGCGGCCTTCGAAAAACGCATTCGCGCGGCGGGAGGGATCGATCTGCAGTTCCTCGGCATCGGCCCCGACGGCCACGTGGGATTCAATGCCCCGGGCTGCTCGCTGGGCGCCCGCACCCACGTGACGGCGCTGACCCGGCAGGGCTGCGCGGAAGCCGGGGAGCGGTTCCAGGGGCTGACCCAGCCGGTGCCCCGCCACGGGGTGACCATGGGAATGGCCACGATCCAGGCGGCGCGCGGCTGCCTGATGCTGGCTTTCGGCGCCGGCAAGGCCCGGGCCGTGGCGGAAATGGTCGAGGGCGCGGTCTCCGCCACGTGGCCGGCCAGCGCCCTGCAGCTTCATCCGTCCGTGATCGTCTTCCTCGACGAAGCCGCGGCGACCGGCCTGCGCAACCGCGACGGCTATGCGTGGGCCGCGGCGGCAGAGGCCGACCGTGGATCCCGGAACGATTCGCCTCCCGCCGGTGCGGGTGGCCGTGCGCGCCGCTCTGTCTCGCGACGCGTCAGTAAGGCAAACACAAGCAAGGAGCAACAATGAAGGTTGGTTTTTACGGACATGTGCGCCAGT
Source organism: uncultured Verrucomicrobiota bacterium (assembly GCA_964611575.1). GTDB lineage: Bacteria > Verrucomicrobiota > Kiritimatiellia > CAIKKV01 > CAITUY01 > CAITUY01. The sequence continues at coordinate 5,293 of CAZTAJ010000181.1, read as the reverse complement.
ACCAGCGCATCCAGAAGGAAATTGACGCGAACATCGAGCAGGTCCTGATGAGCGGCGAGTATGTTCACGGGCCGATGAACAAGCAGTTCGAGAAGGAATTCGCGGCCTTCTCCGGCACCCAATACGCCATACCCTGTGGCAACGGCACGGACGCCTTGTGGTTGATCCTCATGGCCCTCGGCATCGGCAAGGGCGACGAGGTCATCACCAACGCCAATACCTTCTTCGCCACGGCCGAGGCGATCTGGATCGCCGGTGCGACCGCGGTGCTGGTGGATTGCGACCCGAAGACGAAGTGCATCGATCCCGCGGCCGCGGAGAAGGCCGTCACCGGCCGCACCCGCTGTATCATGCCCGTGCATCTGTACGGCCAATGCGCCGATATGCCGGCCATCAAGAAGATTGCCGACAAGCACAAGCTGTGGGTGATCGAGGATAACGCCCAGGCCATCGATGCGGCGGGCGACACGTTCAAGATCGGCGAGTTGTCCGATGCGGTGGCGACCAGTTTCATCATCCAGAAGAACCTGGGCTGCTTCGGCGACGGCGGTGCGATCGTGACCAACAACGAACAGGTCAACCGCGTGACCAAACTTCTGCGCGCCCACGGGTCCCCGGCCCGCAACGTGCACAGCTTCGGCTTTAACAGCCGCCTGGACGACATCCAGGCTGCCGTGGTGAGCGCCAAGCTGAAACACATCCACGCCTGGAACGATGAGCGCATCCAGTGGGCGGCCCGCTACACGGCCGGCCTGAAGGGCGCCAAGTCGTTCGACCTGCCCTACGCCGTGCCCGGCTACCGGCACGTCTGGCACCTCTATGTCATCGAGGCCAAAGACTCGTCCAAACGCGATGCCATGGTGAAGTTCCTCAACGACAACGGCGTGGACGCGAAGACGCACTACTCCATCGCCATCCACCAGCAGGCCGGCTATCCCTGGGGCAAGGACGCCCGTATTTGCGGTTCGCTGGTGAATGCGGAAAAGAACGCAGCGAGCTGCATCAGCCTGCCGATGTTCCCCGAACTGACCACGGAAGAAGTGGATTACGTCATCTCCGTCTGCAAGAAGATGGACGCGCAGTTCGCGAAGTGATACGAGATTGAATGAAGACCGGGCCGGCCCAGCGGCCGGCCCGGCTGTTTTCCGGCCTGCGCGGTGACGGCAACCGATCCACGAGGCCGGGGCGAACCGTCAGGAGAGAGTGCGCATGAGCAAGACATACAAGGTGATGGTGGTCGGGATGGGCAAGCGTGGCCTGCATCACGCCACGGCGTTTCAAGCCAACGGGCGGTTCCAGGTGGTCGGTCTCTGCGATATCGACAAGGCCAGGCTGGAAACCGCGGCGGCAAAGTTCGGCAACCCGGCGACCGGCACGGACGCCGCCGCCCTGGCCGCGCAGGTCAAACCCGATGTCTTCTGCTTCTGCACCCTGCCGGGGTTGCGCACGCCGCTCATCCGGGCCGGCGTGGCCGCGGGCGCGAAACTCATCGCGTTCGAGAAGCCGGTGGCGCTGACCAGCGCCGAGGCCATGACGATGCGGGATCTGCTGACAAAGGCCGGCGTGAAGGCGGTGGTCAGCCACCAGCACCGGTACGGCGTGCACTACCGCAAGGTGAAGGAGATCATCGCCAGCGGCGCCCTCGGTCGCGTGCACACGGTGTACGGCACCGCCACCGGGTGGATGACCCATATGCTGTCCCACATGATCGACTATGCCCGCTGGTACGCCGGCGAGCCCAGGGCCCTCTGGGCCATGGCCCAGGCGGCCGGCCACGGGAAGTTTGCCGACAACCATCCGTCGCCCGACTATATCGCGGGTGTGGTGCAGTTCGAGGGCGACATTCGCGGCAATTTCGAAGCCGGCGCGGGCGCGCCCGACCAGCCCGAGGTGGCCAAGTGGTGGGGTAAGAACCGTATCGGCGCCCAGGGCACCGAGGGCTTCGCCGAGGTGCTCACCAATGGCGGCTGGCGCGCGGTGACCAAGAGCGGCGGCTGCCAGAGCGGCGAGGGCGCGATGAATTACGACCTCGATATGCCGCCCTACATCCAGGAGATGGCCGACTGGCTGGATGACGACCGGAAGGTGCATTCCTGCAGTTTCGACAAGGCCTACGCCGGGGCGGAGATCATGTTCGCGCTCCAGCGTTCAGCCGCCGAGGGCGGCCAGATTGCGTTGCCGCTGACCACGGGCGCCGACGAGCAGGCCCTGCTCAAGGCAAAGGTTCCGGCGCGTACCGTGCTGGTTTCGTCGCCGGTGAATAATAAGGAATTTGGGCTGGCATAACCCCGGGGAGATCCTCTCATGTCGAAGAAGATCAACGTAACGATCTGGAACGAGTTCCGTCACGAGAAGACGAATGAACTCATCAAGAAGCTGTATCCGCAAGGCATGCACAAGGCCATCGCCGATGGCATCGGCGCGGATGACCTGACCATCCGCCTGGCCGCGCTGGACGATCCGGAGCACGGCCTGACCGAGGAGGTGGTCAACAGCACGGACGTCATGCTCTGGTGGGGGCATTGCGCCCACGGCGACGTCAAAGATGACATCGTCAAGCGCGTCCAGAAGCGCGTGCTGGAAGGCATGGGCCTGATCGTCCTCCACTCCGGCCACTTCTCCAAGATCTTCAAGGCGCTCATGGGAACCAACTGTTCCCTGAAATGGCGCGAAGTCGGCGAGAAGGAGCGCCTCTGGAACATCGAGCCGTCCCATCCGATCAGCCAGGGCATCGGCGACTACTTCGAACTGCCGCATACGGAAATGTACGGCGAGCGCTTCGATATCCCGCAGGACGGCAAGATCATCTTTCTCTCCTGGTTCGAAGGGGGCGAAGTGTTCCGCAGCGGCGTTGCGTTCGAACGCGGTCATGGCAAGGTTTTCTATTTCCGGCCCGGCCACGAGACCTATCCCATCTATTACGACAAGAACGTGCTGAAAGTCATCGGCAATGCCGTCCGCTGGGCCAAGCCGCTGATGTACCAGGCCCATTCGGCGCCGAACTCCAAACCGTTGGAAGTCATCCGCACGCCCAACCCGAACGCCGTCAGCGCCGGGATCAAGCAGGATGTCAGCGGCAAAGCCAAGTGAGGACCCGGACATGAAGAGACTCAGGATCGGAGTCGTCGGGTTGGGCATGGGCCGGGCGCATATCAACGGGTACCGGGAGCATCCGGACGCCGAAGTCGTTGCCGTCGCCGATGTGGACAAGGCGCGGCTCGAAAAGGCGGCCAGGGAATTGGGCATAGCGACGTGCTATGCCGACGCGCTGGAGATGTTCGAGAAGGAACACCTGGACGTCGTCAGCATCGCCGTCCCCAACAAGTTCCACAAGCCGCTGACCATTGCCGCGTTGGAGGCCGGCGCGCATGTGCTTTGCGAAAAGCCGATGGCGATGAACGCCGGGGAAGCCGAGGACATGCTCGCCGCCGCGAAGCGCGCGAAGAGACGACTCGGCATCAACTTCTCATTCCGTTTCACGCCGCAATCGTTCGCGATGAAGCAGTTGGTTGAAAGCGGCGAACTGGGCGATATCTATTTCGGGCGCACGGTCTGGCATCGTCGCCGCGGCATGCCCGGGTTCGGCGGCTGGTTTGGCACCAAGGCGCTTTCCGGCGGCGGCCCGCTGATCGACCTGGGCGTTCACCGCCTGGACCTGGCGCTGTGGCTGATGGACTATCCTGAGCCGGAATGGGTCATGGGCAGCGCCTACAACCACATTGCCTCTGCGATCGCGAAGAAACAGAACAAGACGTACGATGTCGAAGATCTCGCCTGCGGCATGATCAAGTTCAAGAACGGCGCCACGCTCGAGATCGAGGCCTCCTGGGCGGCCAACATCAAGGAACGTGAAAAGATGTCCACCCGTCTGCTAGGCACGAAAGGCGGCCTGTTCCAGTACAATCTCGAGGAAGGTTACCAGTTCCATGTCGAGTGCTATCAGGAGAAGGCCGGCTGCCAGTATGACATGAGTCTGCACCCGCCGGTGCCGGAGTGCAGGAACAGCTACTACACCTTCATCGACTGCATCGTGAAAAAGATTCCGTATGTCGTCTCGCCTGAACAGGGCGTGACCGTCATGCGACTGCTGGATGCCATCTACAAGTCAGCCGCCACCGGCAAACCCGTGAACGTCGGCTGAGCCGGGCAGGACTGGGGCGGCATCGGGCGGAAGGGCAGGCCATGGATCGGAAGAAGCTGGCCCAGATCATGCGACAGGAGACGACACGATGAGCAAACGACAGGACTTATTGGACGCCATCCACCACCGCCAGCCGGCACGATTGCCCTACACGTACGAGGCCCGCGTCGAGACCAGCGAGCGGTTGCGGAATCATCTGGGCCTTGCCGAGGATGCTGACCTGTCCGAGCACTTCGGCTGCAACCGCCTGGACTCGCTCTGGTCGGCGCTCGGCGCCGGGCCGGGCCTGCCGGAGCGCCAGCGGCGCAACGCGGCCGCCGGCGGGGCCGATGCCCGGGTCGACACGTGGGGAGTCCGGCGCGAGATGGTCGAGAGCAACGGTGCCTACTACTGGGAGATCAGCCACCACCCCCTCGCCGCGGCGGAATCCGTGGCCGACATCGAGCGGTACGATTGGCCGAGATGCGAGGAGGTCGTCTTCCCGGAGATTCCGGCCGGAGTCGACCTGAAGACCTGGCGCGAAGGCCGTGTCGTCCTCGACATGAGTTTCATCTGCCCGTTCGGGGTGCCGTGGGCGATGCGGGGCATGGAGCAGTTCATGATGGATATGGCCATCAACCCGGAGCTGGTCGAGGCGATGGTCGCCAAGGTCGAGGAGTTCACCCTCGGTTGCCTCGGGCGGTTGTTCGCCAAATACCCCGGCGTGGTGGACCTGATCGGCTGCGGCGACGACTACGGCACGCAGAACGGCCTCATGATGAGCCCGGAGATGATCGGCCGATTCTTCATGCCGAGCTTGAAGCGCCACTACGATCTGGGACGGCGGCATGGCGCGCTCGGCTACCACCACTCCTGCGGCGCCATTGTCGGCATGCTCCCGCTGCTCATCGAGGCCGGCCTTGCCGTGCTCAATCCCATCCAGACTTCGGCGGCGGGGATGGATCCCGTGCGGATCAAGCGGGAGTTCGGCAAAGACCTCTGTTTTCACGGCGCCATTGACACCCAGCAGACCCTGGCCCACGGCTCTCCCGCGGATGTCCGTCGCGAAGTCCGCGAGCGCATTGGCCAACTCGGACCGGAAGGCTTTATCCTCGCGCCATCCCATGCCCTCCAGCCTAACGTTGACCCTGAGAATATCGTCGCCCTGTTCGA
>CAZTAJ010000180.1:3783-6433 GCA_964611575.1 uncultured Verrucomicrobiota bacterium | reverse complement strand
TGGGGGCGGGGCGGCTGGACGGGGTGATGTTGGTGTGCACCAGAGTGCTGCCGGAACTGACAGCGGCCCTGGAATCGGCGCGCGTGCCGGTGCTGGGCGACACGGCCCAGGCATGCCTGCACATGACGGCCAACACATCGGCCATCGCTGAGGAGGGTGTGCGCCAACTCCTCTCTCAGGGTTGCCGGCGAATTGCCCTCATGGCCTGGAGAACGGACAATTTGATCGAGTCCTTCACCCGCGCCATGAAGTCGGCGGGAATGCCGATCGTTCCTGAATGGGTGCGCTATGATCTGCTTCCGGAATTGACCGGCGCCGGCTGGGAAGAGTTCCGCGAGATTTGGATGGCCCGCCGCGAGAAACCGGATGGATTGCTGGTGATGGACGACATCCTTTTCCGGGATGCGATGATTTCCATTCGGGAGATGGGCGTTTCCATTCCGGAGCGGCTGCGCATCGTGGCGCATGCCACCCGTGGCGCCGACATCGCGTATCCCGATTCGGTGGTACGCCTGGAAATTGACCCGGCGGAAGACGCGAAACTCATGGGCGAAATGATGGCGCGGCTACTGGCCGGAGACCCTGTCCGACCGTCGAGGGACGGGGCGGTGGGGCAATGGGAGAGACGCTTGACGTTCCGGATCGTGCCGGCGCGGGATTCCAGGCGAAGAGAAGCGGGACAAACAGTATAGGAGGTCGGGATGAAGAGGTCATTGTTGAGATTGATCGTGGCGGGTCTGACGCTGCTGGCGGGCATGGCGCAGGCGGGATTCTCGCCCACGAACATCGCGGGCTGCCGGATGTGGCTTGACGCATCGGCCGTCACGGGCAAGGTCGACGGCGACCGGGTGCATCGATGGGAAGACAGCACCGCAAATAACGTGGACATGGGCACAGCGTATAGTCGATGGGGGAACAGCGCCGACCGATCGCCCATCTACACCACGGGTGCCCTGGCCGGCCGCCCGATACTACAGTTCAGCGCGGATAGCACTTACAACGATTACATGCCGTCGGGTTCGGCTTACGCTCCCGGCAGCCAGGAACTCAATCTATCCCAGACAAACGGAAGCACGGCCACGCTGGTCACCGTGCTGCGCGATTCGAGCAGCGGCGCGGACTGGTGCGACTGGGCGTTCAGTAGCGACCGTGTTCAGTTTCAGTATGGCGGCCAGATTGGCAGTCAGCAGACCCCCTGGCCCACCTGGATAGGCGCGATAACAAAGCCTACGAGCTTTTCTATCGACACATTGACGATGCAGGGCGATATGATTACATCCCAGTACTATCGGAATGGCACCCTCCACAAGACTGGCGCCATCGGCAGCGGAACGCAGCCCGGCGACCTAGGCAACAACCTTGTGCTGGCCGCGAAGGCAAACACGTCTTCCGGCGCCAAAGTCGACTACGCCGAGGTGATTGCCATTCAGCGCGCGATTAACAACGCTGAGAACAACGCGATCAACTTCTACCTGGAGATGAAGTACGATCTGACGAATGCGGCCGGCGGCGTGATGCTGACCATAATGGCGCCGGGAAACACAGTGTATGGTGGGGGCACGCTAGCCGCTCGCGGCGACACTCTCGACATCACCGACACGAACCGCGGGTCGGTCGCCGTCTCGGCGGCAGCGGTCAGCCAGGAGGCCACGTTCACCATCGGACTTGACCTGGAGGACTCGTCCGGCCCCCTGGACACCGCGGCTGTCTATACGTTTCTGACCAACCGCTCGGACAACGCCTCCTTCTACAGCGTGACAGAGCAGAGCGGGGACGTGGAATTTCTTATCGCCTTCAACGGCAATGCGCCGGCCGTTCACTATTTTGAGTGGGACTTCACGCCGCTAAGCGCATCAATTCAAGTCGACCGCGTGTCTGCTCACGTGCCGCCCCCCCACGGAACGGTCATTAGCATCAAGTAGCAACGGCAGGCCGAGCGGAATCCATGCCGGGGTGTCGATGAGTGGAAGGACGCTTTCCATCATTCGGGCCTGTTCGGCGCTTGTCCGCGCGCGAACAGCGGGGCAGCCGGAAGAAGTCGCCCCCCCCCGAATTTCGACCTGGTTCTCCCTGCCCGGCCGGCGGCGTGACAAGCCGCGGGAATATGATCGTCTCTGAAATACCCATTCACCGTGAACGTACTGCCAGTCAATGAAAGCGAAGCCGTTCTGGAGGCTTTCTGGAATGGCGACAAGAATGCCGATGGCATCCGTCTGGACGTGCTGGCACCGTATCGGGTAACGTGGCCGTCGGGCGCCAGTGGCAGCCTGCGGCCACCGGCCTATTTCACCCTCGTCAAACCCGCGTCAGCCGGGCCTTCCCTGGTCCTTGAGCGTGATGGCGATCTGCGGCTGAGTGGTTACGACCGTTTCGTGCTGTCTGCCGCCTTGCCGGCTTCCGTGAAGGTCAGCCTGCTGGCGCGTCTGGATGGAACCTGGCAACCGGTGTTCCGGGACCTGGCGGGGACCGATTCGTACGCGGAATATGAAGGCGGTTTTAGCGGAAACCATCTGTCCGGCCTACGCTTTGAATTCACGCTCGTCGGGCCGGGGCCGGCGGCGGTCACCCTGGCCTGGCTGATGGCGGCGAATTCCGCGGGCGTCGCGAGGATGCTGGGCGGGCAACCGGTTTTCGATTCGGCATGGCCGGG
>CAZTAJ010000180.1:2087-3683 GCA_964611575.1 uncultured Verrucomicrobiota bacterium | reverse complement strand
ACCGGTCATCCGCGCTGTTTTTCGGAAAGCTATATCCTGCGTCCCCTGCCGTTGGTGCTCGATTGGGCCGGGCATTGCCTGACTCCGGCCGGGCGCGAACTGGTGCGCGATGCCATGATCATGAAGGGGCTGGCCCGTGTCGAATCGGACTTCCGCCGCTGGGAATACATCCGCGGCATGAACCAGGGGCTCCTCTTCACGCCCGGCCGCGTTCAGGCCTATCTGGCCTTGGAGAAAACCTATCCCCGTTACAGCGCCAACCTGCTGGAGGCGGAGCGGGACATGAAGGCCATGCTGAACCATTACCTTCAGCCGGATGGCGGCACGCGGGAGGGGATGGGCTACTGGCACAGCGTCGGTGAGGTTTTCCCCACGCTCTATGCGCTGGCCCGGAGGCACGGGAAATCCTTCAGCGATGCCATGGGTGAACGGGTGCGCCGGACGGCGGACTACGCCCTGGCCATGTTGTCCACGGAAGGCGGAGGGGACACATTCCTGACCATCAACGCGGCGGGGCAGGGGCACAATAAGCCCAGCCTGATGATGGCGGCCGTGTTCGCCGGGACGGCGGAGAGCGCCCCCTGGCGTCACATCTATGCGCGCCTGGCGGCGGAGGCCAAGCCGGAAGCGGATTGGTTCCATTTGGTGGTGGCACCGACGGCGGCACAACCGTCGGCGTTGGGCGCATCTCCGAATCTTGTAGGGCGTCCGCTTGCGGATCGCCTTCTTTGCGCACGGCACGCCGCAAGCGGCGGCCCTACGGCAGAGCCGATGCGCCCGGCGGCGTGCTACTGCTTTCCCCGTACCGGGCATGCCGGCATCCACCGTTCCATCAAGGGGCTTGGCGTCATTCGCTTCCACCTGTTCAGCGGTCCGTCCCGCGGCGGGCACTCTCATCAGGACAAGGGCAGCTTTATCCTGGAGGCGGCTGGCGAGCAACTGGCGCTTGACCGCGGCACCACCGGATATGACAACCCGGCCCACCTGTTGATGGGCAAGGCGGCCTGGCATAATCTGGTGGTTCCTGAGGACGCGGATGGCAAGGCGCTCGAACAACAGCCGCTCACCACTCCCGGCGGACGCATTGAATCCGCGACGTTCGCCGATGGTCTATTCGACGCGGTCTGCGATAACCGCAGGGCCTGGGCGCCGGGGCTCTTCAGCCGCAACCGGCGGCGCATCTGGTCGCCCGCACCCGACCTGTTCGTGATTGACGACGACCTGAGATTACAGACTCCGCACGGCGTGAGCTTCCGGCTGAACAGCGCCTTCCCCATGGCCAGGGAGGCGGATGGATCGTGGATAGTCGCCGGGGACCGGAGCCAGCTCCGGGTCACGCCGGTCAACTGGACACCCGGCATCGCGGAAAGCCGCGTGGAAGGCATAGACTGCCACGGGCATCTGGTCCACCTGCTGCGCCTGGCGACGGCGGCCAGCCGGGAACACCGGCTGTTGACGCTGCTGGAGATTCTGCCTGCCGACGCCAAGGAGCCGAACTGGCGCTGGCGTTGGGACGCGGAGAAGCAGGCGCTGGAACTGGAGCCCGAGCGCCGCCCCGCGTTTCGTAGGGCGTCCGCTTGCGGATCGCCGTCTTTG
>CAZTAJ010000180.1:0-1987 GCA_964611575.1 uncultured Verrucomicrobiota bacterium | reverse complement strand
TGTGGCCCACGGCGGCGCCCAAGCCGTACCTGGCGCCGGAAGGCACCGGGATCACCAGTTCCAAGACGGGGGCTTGCACCCGCGTTGAGTTTTACGGCACGGGCATCGACATCTACTGGCTGGCTCAAGCCACAGGCGGGCGCTGCGCGGTGACGGTGGATGACGCGGCGGCGCAGACCCTTGACACCCGCGGGGAGCGTGCCGTGCGGCGTACCCGTGTGGAAAAACTGCCCGCCGCCTGGCATACGCTCCGCCTGGTGGTGGAATCCGGCCCGGTGATGCTGCTGGGCGTGGACGCGCGGCTGGCGCCGGCAAATCAATCCGGGCGCGCCGTGATCCACAAGTGGGGCAAGGGCTGGGCGACCACCGAGGATTATGTCGATGTGGATCCGACGGTGTTTCGTGATTCCCTGAAACTGGTTGACCCTGATGTCACGGTCATCCTGCTCGGCACCAACGACCACAATCTGGCCGGGCACAACCGTGACCAGTATGCGGCGAACCTGCGGGAAATCGTGGCGCGGGTCAAGGCGGCCGTTCCCGGAACGCGGGTGCTGCTGCTCTCAACGGCCCAGGTGAATTCACCCTGGTCCAACAGCGGGCTGGCAGAGTATCGGCAGATTCTGCCCGAACTCGGCGACCAGGTTGGCGCCACGTATTGGGACCTGTCTGCCTGGTTCGGCTCGCCGTGGGCGACGAACAATGCGGCCGGCGTGATGCAGGATGACGTGCATGTGAGCCAGAAGGGCGGCGAGAAGATTGCCGGGCGGCTCTACGACGAGATACTCAAGGTTGCCAATGCCGAGCCGGGGATGCCGTCTGCGATGCCGGCGGCCCATGGGCGTGCCGTTGGAAAGCCGATGCCGGGAAATGCGGCTCCCCGTCAGGTTCCGGGGCTGACGGCGTGGTGGAGCGCGGAAGGGCAGGCAGTGGTCGACGAATCCGGCGGGGTCATTCGCTGGCTGGACGCCAGCGGCATGAAGGCCGATGGCCTTGCCCCATGGTCGTGGAGCCGTCCGCAGTATGTTAAGAATGCCATCGGCGGCAAGCCGCTGCTGCATTTTGACGGGAAAGGCTCGCATCTGCTCGTTCCAATGCAGGACAAGGCGCAGACCCTTTTTGTGGTGTTGCGGGCCGATAAACTGATCCTCGGCCACCCCTATTTCAATACGCGCCCCTTCAGTTCAGGCGTGGTGCGTCCCAAGAAAGCCTTCAGCGCCAACTATGCAGCCAAGGCCGTGACGGAGGGGAAAGGGTTCCTGAACGGGCAGCCGGTTCATCTCCCCGATGATCAGGACTCGGCGTTGGAGTTTGATCCCGGCAAGTTGCAGCTCTTCTCCCTGGTGATGACCGGGCCGGTGCCGTTCAGTTACCTGGGGTGGGGTGGTTCCTGGAATTTGGATCGATACCTGAATGGCGACGTGGCAGAGATGCTGGTGTTCGACCGCCCATTGGCTGATGGAGAACGACAAGCCCTTGAGAAAGACCTGGCCGCACGATGGAACATCACGCTGGCCCCGGTGGCGCCATAACGCGAAAGTGATGTTCCGATGCAGTTGCTGCCCATCAACGAAACCAAAAACTGTTCGTCGCAAGGAAGTAAAAGATCATGAATCGGAAAACAGCAAACTGGCCGTCACTCCTAACTGTCCTGGTGGCGTTGCCGCTGTGGGTGTCGGCCCAGGCGCCGACAACTATCGCGCCTGCGCAGGGCGCAGGGTTGAAAGTCGAGTTGGGCCCCGCGGGGCTGGCGTCGCTGAAGTACAATGGCGAGGAACTGCTGCTGGGGCCGAACTATGGCGCGGTGGAGTTGTTCAACCATCCAAAGATGTTCAAGCCCGACGGGACATCGTATGACGCCGTCTGGCAACCGGCCTCGGTAACGCGTCAGGATGACACCGTCACTCAGGTTTTTCCGTGGGGCCGCCTTATAACCACGTATGGGATCGAAAGCGCACGGCTGAACCTGCGCGTCGTGGTTGAGAAT
>CAZTAJ010000179.1:0-6443 GCA_964611575.1 uncultured Verrucomicrobiota bacterium | reverse complement strand
CCTCAAAGGCGTGCCGGTTTCCGAACTGGTATGGATCGAGGAGATTGGCAAATGAGTACGGCACCGACCGGAAACAGAGAAACGCCATGAACAACAACCCCAACCGCGGCAACAGCCGCAAGGAGAAGAAGATGAACCTCATCACCAAGGCACTGTCACTGGCAGTACCCGTCACCCTGGGCCTGACGATGACAGCATGGGCGGCGGAACCGCCCAGGCCGGAAGCGCCGGCGGAGGTGTACGTTGCCGATCTTCCGTGGACCAATAGTACGCCAAGCGTCCGGAAGAACATGGCACCACCGTTGCGACCCGGGCCTGATATCCCGATCACAATCGGGAATGTCACGTACGCCAAGGGCATCGGGACGATGACGGACCAACGCCTCGGAAGGAAAGGCTTCGAATCCAGCGTTGTGGTCGATATCGCGGGAAAGGGATACAGATCCTTGAGCGCGGATGTGGGCGGCGGCAGCGGATGCGCGTACCTGGTGCTGGTAGACGGGATCGTCAAGGCACGTATTCATCCCTGGCAAAACCCTCCGGTGAAGTTGTCGGCAGACGTGACCAATGGTCGCACATTGACGCTGACGGCTATTTCCGAAGGCAAAGTCTGGGCGAACTGGGGCGACGCCAGACTCAGCACAGCGCCGCCGCCTGCGACTGTGCCGTCCTTGGGGCCGGCGAGTCAAAGTTGGGACCTGAAGACCGGGTCCACCCACCTGACCGTTGGACGGCAGGGCGATCGCTTGGGAATCTACTCCCTGAAACACGCTGGCTCGGCCCACGACTGGATTGATTCCCCCAGTGAAATTCCCCTGGTGTCGAAGGCGGAAGTAGTGACGAAGGCGGCAACGAATCGCGTTGTCCACGCGTTAAACTGGGTGTTCAAGGACGCGATCGTGGATGACCGTCCGGGGACCAAGGTGACGTTGCGTTTCGTGAACGCTGCGCCGCCATTGACCCTGGAGTCCGAGTGGTGGGCCCGCCCAGGTCCCGGACCGGTCCGCACGGCCATGACCATTCGAAACGACTCGAAGGAACCTGTCCGAGTGTTCTATCAACCGTCGCTTCACTTGCGTGCGACAGGTAACGGTCCAAGCGCTTCCTGGTGCATTCGCGTACAGGGGAATCAGGTGGACTCTGTTGGCCTACACCGCGCCCCCCTCGTGACAAATGATTTCCGGTGTCTCAAGTATGGCGGGGACAGTTGGATTCCCTTTCTTGGCCTGGATGTCGGTGACACGCATGGCATGTATATTGGCGTTGAATGGAGCGTGGGTTGGATTTGGCGGGAGGACGTCTCGGCCACTACCACGATGGTCGAGGCCAACGGTTACGAAAGCGGAGAGGCATTCTCGTCTGTTCTGCCGGCCGGCGGGACCTTTGTGGTTCCGCCCGCGTTTATTGGCGCCTACAAAGGAGATCTGGACGACGCGGGGAACGACCTGAAGAAGTACCTGTGGAATTACTCGATGCCGGAAATCCTGCGAACGGACGAGACCTACCCAAAGGTCCAGTGGAACGGTTTCTGCGCATTGGCCGACAAGTTGGACTCCTGGATAACGCTGCAAAGCCGCTGGCATCCGTGGATCGACGCCATCGTGCCCCTGGGCTTCGAGGAAGCCATGCATGACGTCGGGTGGTGGGGAAAAGACGGGCGTCCGGATCCCGTGCGCTGGCCACAGGGGATGAAGGTGGCGGGAGACTATGCCAAAGCCAAAGGCTTGCGGTTCGGTCTCTACTTGTCGCCAACGTTCGACTACACGGCGATCAAACGCCTGTTTGACGACTACGGCGCGGAACTCTGGCGCAGCGACTTTTGTGACCACAACTTGAAGAACTACGACGGCACCAGGGCGGTGTATGACACCCTTGATCGCCTCCAGAAAGAGTTGCCCGCTTTTCAGTGGGAGAATTGTTCCGCCGGCGGCAAGATCAAGGATTTCGGCGCCATGAAGCGGGCGGTCAAGATCTTCAACGTGGAGGCTTCCTATGGCACTCTCAATCAGGAACAGGTATTCTATGACAGTTCGTATCTGTTTCCGCCTATTCAACTCGAAGGAAGCAATGGCGGACGGGTAGGAACGGGAGTGACGGGACTGGTATATACGTTCCGGTCGGCGGCCCAAGGCGCCCCGGAGTGGTTCCTGGACACCCCCGACGGCGGTTGGCGGGATAAAGCCTGGACTCAGGAGGAAAAGGATGCCATCCGCACGGTGGTCGCGATGTACAAGGCCAAAGTCCGGCCGTTGCAGCGCAACAGCAATCTCTACCACCTGACCGCCCGGCCGGACGGCAAGATCTGGTATGCCTTCCAATACTACAAGCCGGAGGAGAAGAAAGGCGTGGTGTACATTCTCAAGCCCGGCGGTGTCGACACCCAAGTCATCAAACTGAAGGGACTGGACCCAGCGGCGACCTACGCGGTGACCTTCGCCGACGGCAGCAACCCGCCGGTCACGCGGACCGGCGCGGAGTTGATGAACGCGGGACTCCAAGTCACGCTGAAGGGCCAGGTCGTGTCGGAGTGGATCTTCCTCAACTAGGATTTGAGCAACGAACACAAGGAACGTCATGAACACCAACGCCACACGTGGCAACAGTCGCAAGGAGAAGCGAATGAACATCATCACCAGAACAACGTCAGTCGCAGTGCTCGTCGCACTGGGTTTGACGCTGACGACATGGGCGGCGGAACCGCCGCAGTCGAAAACGCCGGCCACGGCGCCGGCGGACCCGGGCCCCATGGATCAGAGTTGGGAGTTGAAGACCGCGGATACGAGTCTGACCGTGGGCCGGAAAGGCAACACGGTATATCTGTGCGCGCTGGCGAACCCGGCCAAGAATCACAACTGGCTGCCTGTGCCCGTTGCCCAGCCCTGGGTGGAAAAGGCGCAGGTGCAAGGGGCTCGCACTCCTGAGAAACTGGACTGGACGTATCAGGATGTCGCCGTGGACGCCTCCAACGGAAGCAAGGTGACCTTGCGTTTCCGCAATGCCAAACCGTCGTTGGAACTGGTTTCCGAATGGTGGGCCCGGCCCGGCCGAGGTCCGGTCCGCACCGCCACGACGATCAAGAACCTCTCGGGAAAACCGCTGAGTCTCTCCTATCAATCGTCCGTGCGACTGGCGGCCAGTGCAGACGGGCAGGTCACTGCCTGGTACATCCCCACCAGCGCGTTCCACACGATCGACCCTGTGGGCGTCTATCGGGACAGACTCTCCGAGAACTATGTCAAGAACCTGGCCACCACCATGAAGGAAATGGGGTGGATACCGTTTGCTGCCCTGGAATCGAGCGGCGGCCATGGCATCTACGTCGGCACCGAGTGGAGTCTGGCCTTGACCAGGATTGCCGGCCTGTCGGACAAGACAGCGACGTTGACAGCAGGAGTGCCTGTTCCGCGCAGGGACAGGGGCCAAGACGCGCCTTATGACGAGGAGAAATTCGGTTACGGTTTGGCCGATGGCGCGGTATTCACCGTGCCGCCGGCATTCATCGGCGCCTATGTCGGGGACATGGACGATGCCGGCAACAGCCTGAAGAAGTACCTGTGGGACTACAGCATGCCGCAGATCCTGCGGACCGAACCCACCTATCCCAAGGTGCAGTGGAATGGTTATGGCGCGTTGGGCGGCGGCAAACCCCTGGAAAACCTGTACCGGCCGTGGATCGATGAGATTGCGGCGTTGGGGTATGAGGAGGTCATGATCGATACAGGTTGGTGGGGCGAACGCTATCCTCCCAAGTCGCACTCGGAGAACTGGCCGGGCGGGATGAAGGCGGCCGCCGAATACGCCCAAGGAAAGGGCCTGCGGTTCGGCCTGTACCTGGACAAGACGGCCGACTATGACTCGATCAAATACCTGTACGACACCTACGGCGCCGACCTCTACCGTTCCGATCGGTTCCACATTCCGTCCGTCCAGGAGTTCTACGCTACGCTTGACCGGCTGCAAAAGGACATTCCCAACTTCCAGTACGAAAACTGCAACGACGGGGGCCGAATCAAGGACTTCGGCGCCATGAAGCGCGCGGTGAAGATCTTCGTGACGGACACCTATAGCGATTTCGACATCCAACGGGCGTGGCACGACGCTTCGTTTGTGTTTCCCCCCATTCAGATCATGGGCAACGTGGGGGGCCACCTCCGTGGCGTGACGGGAGCGGTCTATAGTTTCCGCACGTCGGCGCAGGGGGCGCCGGAGTGGTTTACCAGTTCGCCGAGCACGTGGAAGCAAGCGGAGAAGGATGCCGTCAAGGCGGCGGTGACCATGTACAAAACCAAGGTCCGCCCCTTGCAGCGGGACAGCAACCTCTACCACCTCACCACGCGCCCGGACAACGTCATCTGGTATGCCTTCCAGTACTACAAACCGGCGGAAAAGAAGGGTGTGGTGTACGTCTTCAAACCCAAGAGCGACGCCGACTCCCAAGTCATCAAACTCAAGGGACTGGACCCCGCGGCGACCTATGCGGCAACATTCGCCGACGGCAGCAACCCGCCGGTAACACGAACCGGCGCGGAGTTGATGAACACGGGACTCCAAGTCGCGTTGAAGGGCCAGTTCGTGTCGGAATGGATCTTCCTCAACTAGAATGAACGCCATCACCAAGGCAACGTCAATAGCGGTGCCCATCACACTGGACTTGGCCATGACGGCCGGCCTTGGTGGGGCGGAGGCGCAAACCATGACCAATCAGCCAGTCGTAAAAGGATTGACCGGACGGGTGCGGGACATTTCGGTGGGAGCGCCCGCGCCGACCAGTGTTCGGCCGCTTTCCGTCTCCGAACCCAGCGCGGACATTGACCTCCGTCGCATGGCCCAGTGGGGGATGAACTACCTGATCCGGTCGCCGCGCAAGGAACTGGGCTATGAACCGGTGTTCCAGGCCAACCCGATGAAGTGTCCGCCGATCCCCCGAGGGCACGACGTGGTGGTGGCCTGCGACACCGACGGCCGGATGGACTGGGAATGGTATTTCATGCGGGACATCAGTGGATCCACGGCCGGCAGGGATGTTGAAGTTGCGTTTCACCAACGTATGTTGGCGTATGTCCAGGAAGACGGCACGGTGCTGTCCCATCCCGGGTGCTATAACGAAAATGACATTCACAAGATCTACACAAAAGCGGACTACATCTACCATGTCTGGGGCGCCACGAGGATCCTGTTCTCGCTGGCGGAGGATTTCCAGCGCACCGGCAATCCGAAGTCGAAGGAAGTCGCCCGAAAGATCATGTTGCGGCTGAAGAAGGCGGCTGTCTATACGAGTCCGACGGTCTGCTATCTGCCCGCCGGGATGGGAGCGCTGAGACAGGATGGAACACCGGTTCCGAACTGGTGGAACAAGATGCCGGCGCCGGTCGTCGTATCCTCGATCCATTACTTCCAGGCGTGCGGCGATCCTGAGGCGCTGGATTTCGCGAAAACCTACGCCGAGGGCATCATGACCGGCGCGCAACCCGGCGGCATCAGGATCAAGGCCGATGGCGATCTCGACGGTGGCCACAGTCACGCCACGATGCACGCCCTGTGGGGCATCGCGCGCCTCGGACTGGTGACCGGCGAGGCGCGCTACACCGACTTCGCGAAACGATCGTGGGACTTCATGCTCAGTCGCGGAACCGGCGCCGGATGGTTTCCCGCCTTGCCGGGCGGACATCCGACCGACGAGACGTGTCTGACTTCCGACATGATGTCCAATGCCGCCATGATCGCCCGCGCCGGGCATCCCGAGTACTTCGACTATGTGGAACGGTATCTGCGGAATCGAATCAGCCCCTGCCAGTTCTCATCGTCACTCCGAAATTCGAAGCCGAATACCGCGCCGTGAACAAGGCGTGCGGGGAGGAAGAGGTCCGGCGGGGACTGGAGGACGTGAAGAAACTGCAGGGCGCCATCCGTTCCTACTGCGGTCTGACCGATGTGGAGAATACGCTCCTGAAGGGAACGTACCATGTGTTGGCCGGTTGTTGCGCGCCGGAAGGACTGCGCGCGATCCATACGACGTGGAGCCATGTCATCGACCGGTATCCCGCTTCCCCGCTGGGGCCGGCCGGAGTGTACGTGAACCTGAGTTTCAACCGGGAGTCGAAGTGGGGACGGGTAGTCTCGTTCCTGCCGGAGACCGGGCGCCTGACAGTGAAGGCCGGCGTGGAAGACGACTTCTTCCTCCGCCCGCCGCATTGGGTGCCACGGGACCAGGTGGCGGCTTTCCGCGCAACGGCGTCTGTTCCGGTGCAGTGGTCTGGCGACTATGTCCGGTTCGCGGGAGTCAAAGCGGGAGAGGAATTGACCATCGTCTATCCGCTTCTGCGTTTCCGGCACGATGCGGACGGGATATGGAAAAAATACGTCCCTGGGGTGGACGTCACCTACGAGTGGCTAGGCAACACCGTGATCGCGGTCGAGCCGCCGCCACCGGCCGGCAAGACCCC
>CAZTAJ010000178.1:0-6493 GCA_964611575.1 uncultured Verrucomicrobiota bacterium | reverse complement strand
CCCAGATCCTCTCCCCCGGCTCTTCCTGCCGCGAGGCCGTGCGCCAAGTCCAAGGGGCCTACGCCTTGCTGCCCAACGCTCCCATGGTGAGTTCGGACACCAGTCCGTATTGTCAGGCGCGGGCCCGGCTTGAACTGGACCGCTTGGTCGGAGTGCGCCGCCATTTGACCGGGCAGATGGAGCGCAACGTGCCGCATGGCGCGGTGCCTTGGTCGCGCCCGATCAAAGTCGTCGACGGCACCTGCTTCAATCTGCCCGACACTCCGGGAAACCGGGCGCTCTATCCGCAATCGACGGACCAGAAGCCCGGCTGCGGATTCCCTCTGGTGCGGATGGTTGGCGTCTTTTCCCTGCAAACCGGGGCAAACCTGGAACATGCCGAGGCGGCGTATCTCACCAGTGAAGGCGCCTTGTTCCGCCAACTCTGGTCCACGTTTAAGCCTGGTGACATCGTGCTGGCAGATCGCCTGTTCGACTCCTTCAACAACTTCGCGGGACTGCTGCAAGAAGGCGTCGACGCTATTTTCTCCATCCATGCCAACCGGTCGCACGACTTCCGTAGTGGCCGCGCCTTGGGTCAGCACGACCGGCTCTACAACTTGACGAAACCCGCTCACCCGGCGGCGGGGTGGACGGCTGAGGAGTGGGCCGCCTTACCCGTCACACTCACCGTGCGCCAACTCAAAGCCAAAATTCACAACCCTAACGGTCGCGTCAAAACCATCACTTTGATTACCACGCTCCTGGACCCCATCCTCTGGCCCAAGGAACTGCTCCTGCTGATCTACCGGCACCGATGGAACGTGGAGTTGTTCCTCGATGACATTAAAACCACGCTCCAAATGGACATGTTGAGCTGCAAAACGCCGGCCATGGTGCAAAAAGAACTGGAAATGCACTTGGTCGGCTACAATCTCACACGCGCGATCATGCAGGAAGCGGCGTTGACCTGCCACGTGCCGCTGGCGCGTGTCAGCTTCAAAGGTGCCCTCGACACGATCCGTCAGTTCGGCCAAACACTCGCACGCGTCCCCATGCGCCAGCGCAAAAAGAGGCACGATATCTACGCGCGAATGCTCGAAACGATCGCTACGGATTTGGTGCCGGAGCGACCAGGGCGCCGCGAACCGCGCTGTCTCAAACGCCGGCCCAAAGCCTACCCCTTCATGACCAAACCCAGGAGCCGTATGAAAGACGCCCCAAAAAGCTCTCGCCGTAAATCAAAAAAACACTCATGACCTTAACTACGCGCCATTCGCCTTCAGGCGGAATAACCCGGTGCCTTGACACCCGGCTTCTGGGATTTGAACAGAAGGAAGCAAAGGAAGCCAAGGATCCGTCCGCGCCAAGGACGGCGCGGACATCTGGCGGTCGAGGCCGCCCGCCCTCCAGAGATTGTCTATGGTCTATGGTCTAAGGTCTAAGGTCTATGGTCTAAGGTCTAAGGTCTAATGTCCAGTCTCCCCGCTCCCCGCACGTGCCCTGCAAAACCATGACTGACCCGTCGCACCGCGGGCAGGCAGGAATGCCTGCCCCACCTTGCAACACGGTCGGGACGGAAACCCGCCAGAATGCCAATGAAAAGGCGTATGTTCCGGGTCTTGGAGGGATGTCCGAGACTATGAACCACTGACCCAGGGTGCTTTTCACCTCGCCAAGGGCGGCGGTGTGTCGTAGGATTTGCGGCTCAAAGGAGTGGCACGTTATGCTGGTTTACCACGATGACCGTTACGCACAGTGGGTGGATTGCTCGCTGGATATTGGACAGGAACTGGACAAGTACGGTTTGCCACCAAAACCGAGAAAACCGAAGATCCTGAAACCCGCACCGGACGGCGGCACCGGGGGATTGCCCGAGGAACTCTGCGGAGATGACGAGACCCTCACGGGTTTCGGCGTCCTGTTGCCGGCCAACCGGAGTCAGTCCGACGAACTGCCGTGGCGCGGCGTCAGCAAACTGGCGGCCCTTTTCAAGCCCCTGCCCGCCGGCGTTGTAGCGGCCGAAACCTATCCCGACTTCAAACCCGGCATTGACCTGAACCTGCTGACCAAGGACGTGCAGGACAAGCGACTCATCCTGGCCGTCAACATGCGCGTGAAGAGTGCGGCGCTCTGCCGGATCTGTGTCGGCGCCGAAGGCGACGGCACCATCGCGCGCATGTGGGTGGGCGGCCAGGTTGTCACCCATGGGCAATTCATACGGCTGGCGCGCGGAGTCTACACCGTCACGGTGCTGGTCGAGCCGCCCGCACGACTTTACAGTTGGCAATGGGAGGGGCGGTTTCTCGCCACGCGCTTCACCCGTATCGAGGTGGCGGACTTCAACGCCCTGCACGCCTGGGAGTTGTCCGTCTGGGAGGCCCTGCGCAAGGCCGCCAGGGCGACGGACGCGGAAGCCCTGCGGAACGTCAAACTGGCCCCGGCAACGATCCGGGGCAAGAGCGGACACTTCCAGGTTGGTCGCGCCACCGACGGACGCTGGTGGCTGGTCGGACCGGATGGCAAGCCCTGCTACTACAAGGCGGTGTGCGCCCTCAATCAGGGCGGGATGGGCGGGCGCCGCATGTGTAAACCCGGCCTGCCGGACAGTCTCCGGGACGCCTGGGTAAGACGCCTGACCGGCATGCGGTTCAACGGCATGGGTGCGTGGACGACCGCGGAGTTCTTCGATGCGGGAGTCGCCTTCACCGAGGCGATCGAGACCTACTTCGTGGCGCCGGCGCTGCGCTCATCCTTTCCCGACGTGTTCGATCCGGAGTGGGCGGCGAACCTGGACGAAAAGTGCCGGGCGATCTGCGCGCCGCTGAAGGAGAATCGCCACCTCGTCGGGTACTTTCTGGACAACGAGCGCGGGTTCATGGAGAGTTCGTGGAGAGGCCAGGACATCGCCGCCAACGCGCCCACGTACCTGCGCGCCAAGGTTGACGCCGAAAGGAAAGTCGTGGACCCCGCCGTACCGGACTTCAACCCGCAAGGGCTGGGGCTGCTGCAGTACCTGCTCAGTCACGACCAGTCGCGGCCGGGCCCGCGGAAGGCGTGGGAGTTCGTCATGCAGCGCCATGGCGACGTGCAGTCGCTCGGCCGGGCGTGGGGCGTGCGGTTCACCAGCCGCGACTCCGTGCGTGAGTTGACGATGCGCGAGGAGACCCTGATTTCCGACGGGTATCGCAGGGATGAGGGCGACTTCCTGAGACTGTGGATCGACCGTTACTTCAGCGTCGCGGTCAACGCCATCCGCCGCCATGACCCGAACCACCTCATCATCGGTTGCCGCTGGGCGGGCGCGCCCGGGCCCATCGCCGTCGAGGTCGAGCATCGGTGGGTCGATGTCGTCTCGCAGAACACCTACCAGGCGGAGATGCTGGAAATCCTCGGCCCGACCAGTGAAGCCGAGGACAAGCCGCTGCTCGTGGGGGAATGCTCGGTCGTCTGCGACGCGGTCCCCTTTGTGCGCAATCCGATCGAACCGCCCGGCGGCTATCGCTCCTGGCGCATGCGCCAGGCCCTGCGGGCGCGGGACGGTTTCCGCCGCCTGCCGCTGCATCCGGGGATCATCGGCTACACGCTCTACAAATGGGACGGCCGCGTGCCGCCGCAGGAAACGATCGAACCGGTCTGGCGCGGCAATCTCGAGGCGGCCGCGCGGGCGGCGAATTGGAACAATCCCGGCGACAACGCCGTCCCGCTGCACGGCCAGATCTTTCTGACCCTGGTCGGCGCGAAAGTGAACGAGGACAAACTGCCGGCACCCGACCCGGCCGCGCCGCCGTCGGTCCGGCGGAGCCGCGGCAACATGTCGCTCGGCCTGATCTGCGAGAGGGGCGTCTGGCAGCCGCGCGTCTATGGGAACGGCATTCGCGGCGAACTGACGGCCGCCTGGGACGGGAGCAAGGCCAACCTTGAGATACAGTACCGCATCACCCCCGGGTTGTTCGTCATGCAGCAGGCGGAAGGAGCGTTCAGTTTGGCGCTTGAACGGCGCGGCGAGAGGCTGGACGGGACCTTCACCGGCACGTTCCGCGGGATTCCCGTGCGGGGCAAAGCCCACGGTTACGTACACCGGCCCGTGGCCTCGCCGAGACTGTAGGCAGCGAGGCAGCGATTGAATCCGCATTGCGTCTTGCCTGCCACCGGCGCGGTCGGTATAGTCCCGCCCCCAATCCAACCGGAATAGGACGGTCGCGGAAGCGACCGCCGGAGGGGTATCCCGCGCCGCCGCACGCAGATGGATGGCGGCGCAGAGCAGCAGAGGAACGCGACGCATGACAACGGCGCCGACAAAGAACCGCAAACTGGTGGCCTGGGTGGATGAGGTGGCGCGCATGTGCCGGCCCGAGCGCGTGGTATGGTGCGACGGGTCGAAGGCCGAGTATGACGCCCTGACCGCCCTCATGGTGCAGGCCGGCGCGGCGACGCCCCTGAAGCAGCGGCCGAACAGTTTCCTCTTCCGCTCGCACCCATCGGACGTGGCGCGGGTCGAGGACCGCACGTACATCGCCAGCCGCGGCAAGGACGAGGCCGGCCCGACGAACAACTGGATCGACCCCGAGGAATTGAAGCGGACCATGCGCGGGCTGTACGCCGGCTGCATGGCCGGCCGCACTTTGTACGTGATCCCCTTCAGCATGGGGCCGATCGGATCGCCCATCTCGAAGATCGGCATCGAAATCACGGATTCGCCCTACGTGGTCGTCAACCAGCACATCATGACCCGCGTGGGCACAAAGGTGCTGGCGGCGCTGGGCGAGACCGGCGAGTTCATTCCCTGCCTGCACTCCGTCGGCGCGCCGTTGAAACCCGGCGAGCGGGACGTCGCCTGGCCGTGCGCGCCGATCGAGAAGAAGTACATCGCGCACTTCCCGGAGGAGAGTCTGATCTGGAGTTTCGGTTCGGGGTACGGCGGGAACGCGTTGCTGGGCAAGAAGTGCCTGGCCCTGCGCATCGCCTCGGCCATGGCGCGGCGCGAGGGCTGGATGGCCGAACACATGCTGATCCTGCGGCTGACCGCGCCCGGGGGCAAACGCTACCACATCGCGGCGGCGTTCCCGTCCGCCTGCGGCAAGACCAATCTGGCCATGCTGCAACCCACGATCGCCGGTTGGAAATGCGAGTGCGTCGGCGACGACATCGCCTGGATGAAGATCGGCCCCGACGGCCGCCTGCGCGCCATCAATCCCGAGGCCGGTTTCTTCGGCGTGGCGCCCGGTACCAGCCGCAGTTCAAACCCCATGGCCATGGAGACAATCCGGGCGAACAGTATTTTCACCAACTGCGTGTTGACCGATGCCGGCGACATCTGGTGGGAAGACATGGGCGTACCCTGTGCGCACGGCATCGACTGGAAGGGCAACGACTGGACCCCGGCCAAGGGCGAGAAGGGCGCGCACCCGAACGCCCGTTTCACCGCTCCCGCGAGCCAGTGTCCGGTGATCTGTCCGGACTGGGAAGACCCGGCGGGCGTACCGATCGACATCTTCGTGTTCGGCGGCCGCCGCACCAAGGTCATGCCGCTGGTGCACGAGGCGTACGATTGGGACCAGGGCGTGTTCATGGGCGCCACGGCGGCCAGCGAACCCACGGCGGCGGCGCTGGACGTGAAGAGCGCCCTGCGGCGCGACCCCATGGCCATGTTGCCCTTCTGTGGTTACAACGTGGCCGATTACTGGGCGCACTGGTTTGCCATGGGCGACAGACTCGGCGCAAAAGCCCCGCGCATTTTCTACGTCAACTGGTTCCGCAAGAGCCCCGCGGGCAAGTGGCTCTGGCCGGGGTTCGGCGACAACGCGCGGGTGTTGAAGTGGATGTGCGAACGCGTTGACGGAACCGTCAAGGGCAGGGAAACCCCGATTGGGCGCATGCCGGCCCCGGGCGAACTGGATGTCACCGGACTGGATATCGCCCCGGCGGAAGTGGACGAGGTGTTGCGCGTGGACGTGGACGCTTTCAAGGCCGAACTGCCGGACTTGGACGCCTACATGGCCCAATTCGGCAACCGCGTGCCGGCCCGCATGTTGCGCCAGGTTGCCGAGTACAAGCGCCGCCTCGGAGCCTGAGACTGAGGGCGCGGGCGCGGGGCGTAATCGTTCACGGCGTCTTTTTTCGTACGGACCAGTCGCGCGCTGGTGTCGCTGGGGACAGGTTCGCAGACGCCTTCAGGCGGAATAACCCGGTGCCTTGACACCCGGCTTCTGGGATTTGAACAGAAGGTGGGAAGGAAGCCAAGGATGCCAATGAAAAGGCGCATGTTTTGCCGAAGGTGGGGCAGGCATTCCTGCCTGCCCGCGGTGCACGGGGCCTCCGGGTCAGGGGGCAGGCCGGCTTGCCCGGCCGGAACGGAAAGTTTGAGGGCCAGTCGCGCACTGGCTGCCAAGCTTCTTCACCTGCCGGACGAGCCGGCAGGGGTCATTCCCCAGTCTGCAGTCTGCAGTCTGCGGTCTGCAGTCTGCAGTCTTCCTTCCGCCTACTTGATCATGATCACCATGCCGCTGGCCGG
>CAZTAJ010000177.1:0-6504 GCA_964611575.1 uncultured Verrucomicrobiota bacterium | reverse complement strand
CGGCATCCACCTGGACTGGCGTGCCGTCCCAGAACTCCAAGGGCGGCTGGGCGCCAGGGTAGTAACCGAGGGTCTGGCGGAAATAGACCGGCCGCTCCGGCGTGGGCACGAAGTCGGCGTGGCCGTAGGCCGGCCCGGGGTTCGTTGCCGGCGTCTCGGCGGCTCCAGCCGCCAGGACCAAGCCCAGGGTGACGGGCACTGCCAGTGACAGTGCTTTGGTGATGACGTTCATTCGCTGCTCCTTGGTAGTGTGCTTCTTGTTAGCGTGATCCAATCAGGTCGGCTTGCACCGGGCAGGTATCTCCGGTCTGCTCCTGCCAGGCGGCAATTTGATTGGCCATGGCTCGGGCCTGGGCCGGCTGATCCTGCAACAGGTTGGCGGTTTCCAGGGGATCATCCCGCAACTGGCGCAATTCATGAAGACCGCGGGTGCTCAGGGTCAGTTTCCAACCATCGGTGGTCAACACAGTGCGTGCGGATTCGCCGCCAGAGCCGGGCATGGCATTCCACTCGACCATGACGTCGCGCGGCGGGGCGTTGTGTTCCATCCGGTCACGCAGGGATTGTCCCGGCAGTTCAGGCCGGGTTTCGAGATCAAGGTAGTCCAACAGCGTGGGCACGAGGTCGATCTGACTGGTCAAACCGGTCACGTGGCCCCCCCGCCGCTGGCCAGGCAGGCGGATCATCAGTGGCACCCGAATGGAGGGTTCGTACATGACGCCCTTGCCCCACATGCCGTGCGAACCCATCATTTCGCCGTGGTCGGTCGTGAACACGACCAGCGTGTCATCGGCCAGGTTCAGTTCCTCCACGGCGGCGAGGATGCGGCCGACGTGGGTATCAACCAGGCTGCACATGCCCCAGTACCGGGCAATGGCGACCCGTTCATCGGCAGCCTCGGCAATCGGGAGACCGTCGAACCCCTGGGTGAATTGGCTCGTGTGAAAATCCAAGGCCCCCAGCGGCACGGTGGCGTCGGGGCGCAACTGGTGGCCCTCGGCGCGTGCAACCTCGGCCGGGTTGTACTGGTGGTTGCGCGGACTGCTCAGGGGGTGGTGCGGTTCGAAGAAGTTCACGTACAGCGCAAACCGCTCGTGTTGGTGGCGACGAAGGAAGTCGATGGTTTCATTGGCCAGGTAGGATGGTTTGCACAGTTCTTCCGGTAATTCGGTGATCTGGTCGCGGCTGAACCGGTTCCGGTCATAGGGCAGGCGTTCCGCGGCCGGCGCTCGGAACCAGCGGGGACAGGAAACCAGCGTGTTTTTCGTATCGACCGGCCAGGGCTCGACGCCGCGGCTGACCAGCCAGTGGTGATAGGAAGAACGATCGTTGATACGGTCGCGTCCCGCGGAATAGAACGGCCAGTACGTGTCATCGATGGCGCGCCATTCCTGGAACCCATGTTGCGGATAGATCTCATCGCCCAGATGCCATTTGCCGAAGTGACCCGTGACCACGCCGTCGGGCAAATGCCTGACCAACGTCCGCACACTGGCAGGCAAAGCGATGTTGTTGTTCGGCACTCCACACTGGTGCGGCCACAGGCCGGTCGTGAGCGAAGCGCGCGAGGGCGTGCAGACCGGTTGGGTGCAATAGGTCTGGTCGAACACAAAGGATTCCGAGGCCAGCCGCTGGACATTGGCCATGACGGGTTGACCGCCAATGGCCACTCTCAGCGAGTCGTATCGCTGCTGGTCGGTGTAGATGAACAGCAAGTTCGGTTTGGCGCCCGACTTGCCCTTTGTTGGTTTCGTGGTTGGGTTCATGGGTTACCTTTCGTCTTGTTGTCCGCCGCGATCAGGTCGGCGTAGGTCATCAGGTTCCACGCGCAGCGGCCGGCATTGACGGCGAAGCGGCTGAAACGCGGGGTCATTTCCAGACTGGTGCCGATATTGCCGGTCACGGGTTGCTGGGCGTGGGTGATGGCGTCCATGATCGCGCGGGCCTTCTCGGCGTGTAGGCGGTTGCCGTCGAGCCGACCAAGTTGCGCCCAGGCCATCGCGAAGCGCGAGCCCAGCCAGATGCCGCCGCCCTGCTGGCGGTCGTTGACGCTGACCAGGTTCGGCATCACCCATCGCACCGACGCGGGATCGGGACGCGACCAGTCCATGTGCCGCGTCTCGCAGAAGCGCATCAACTCGGCCACCAGGTTCAGGTCGCGGCGTTCGGCCGGCGCACACTCCAGCAGGTACAAGGCGAAGTAACTGGAGGAGCGGCCGGTATAGATGAACGGCACGACCATGCACATGCTTTCGTGGCCCTGGTTGCGCCAGAAGAACTCCTTGACGCTGTAATCCATGACCCAGCGATAGGCCTTGTCCTCGCACTCGCGAAAGGCGTCGGTCTTCAGTTCGGTGCGCAGTCGCCCCAGGAACCAGAGTACTTCGGAGCAGTCGAACTCGACGGGGTGCGGACCGTGGATGCCCAGGACGAGGCCCGCGTCGAAGGCCGCCTGACGACCTGGATGATCCGTCTTCCAGAGACTTGGATCCCCTTCGCATGTGCGGCCGTCATCGCTGACCTCGGCCCAGGTGCCGTTGGGCAACTGGAGCCGGGCATAGGCCTTGGCGACCATCTCGGCGGCATCCTTCCAGCGCGGGTCGCCGGTGGCGGCGTAGAGATCGAGGAAGGCCGTGCCGAACAGATGGGTGTTGGCGATGCCGCCCTTGTAGCACTTGGGCATCCCGCCGCGGGACAGGCAGCCGGCGCGCATGTGGTCGCCGGTCTCGATGGCCAGCAGCAGGCCGGCCTCGCGCTCGTTGGGATCGGTGGCCAGCCGATAACGCACCAGTCCCGTGCTGATCGCGCCGGTGAGGATCTGGCTGCCGCCGTTGTCGCCCTGGCCCGGCGGACTATAGATGCCGTGTCCGCGCAGAAAGCCCAACGTCGGATGGTCGCTCGTCCAGCGCGCCAGCGCCAGGGCCGCGTCTTTGTAAGGCCGGGCTGGGCCGGAGAAATACGGCCCTTGGAAGGTGGTGACCTTTACAAAGCCCGTGCTCCACGGCCGCGCGCCCAGTTCTTTGCCGTCGGCGCCGATCCCCTGGATTTGCAGCAGGTACTCGCCGGGCGCGAGTTTCGTCCACACGTCGGTCAACGGCGCCCAGGGCTGCTTCACCGTGAACTCCAGCGGCGCGGCCTTGTCCCTGGCCTTGTGGACGCGCACGCGGTACGTGTTTCCCTGCATGACCGGGGTCAACCACGAGGGACAAGAGGGATGACT
Organism: uncultured Verrucomicrobiota bacterium; assembly: GCA_964611575.1. Classification (GTDB taxonomy): domain Bacteria; phylum Verrucomicrobiota; class Kiritimatiellia; order CAIKKV01; family CAITUY01; genus CAITUY01. Next base: position 3,284 of record CAZTAJ010000177.1, on the reverse strand, counting down.
GACTCGCCCGCCAAGCCACACATCCATCGCCGTCGAGGGTTTGCCATCGATCGAGAACTGGAACCGGAACTTGCCAAGGACGGATTTGCCCCAGGCGGCCGCCACCGCCGCGAACGGGTCGGTCACGTCCTCATCCACCAGCGTCATCGGCTTGCCGACGATGCGGGTGACGCTCAACCGGTACTTGGCAGCGACCGGCAGCGGCCGGATGTCGAAGGTCGGCGGCGCGGTGCAGCGCGGCGTGTCCCGCTGCATGGATTGGGATTGCCACACCTCGCCCGTGCCGGGCTCGACCGGATGGATGGGCGTGGCGGCTTCCTTGACGGCGGCCTCCACCAGCGCCGGGTCGGACTGGGCGGTGTGCTGCCACTTCTCCAGGTCCTGCTCACGGCCGCCGGTAAAGCCCGGCGCATCCGGCCAGGCCCAGACCGTGGTTGCGCCTTTCCACTCCTTCACGCCGCTCGCCGCCGATTGGATCGTTGCCTCGACAACCCCGCCGCGACCGATCCGGCCGCCCTTGAGGCTGATCTGGATGGGCGTCTTGCCGTCGTTGGCCAGACAGGTGATCTCGGCCGTGAACGATTCCGGCGAGCCTTGAAACTTTTCCGACTGGATGATGCGCCCGTTGGTTTCAGGGGTGCCGGCAGAGACCACCTTGCCGGCCTTTGGATCAAGGCGCAGGCGCACGACGAAACAGCCGTCCCGGTAGTTGCCCCCACCGGCCCCCACCTTGGCATGGCTGCCGCCATCGGTCCACGGCAGGCCGCACTCGATCATCCACGCGCCGCCCGTGGGCGCATCGACGTAGCCGGCCACCCGGCTCTTGACCGCCGGAGTACGACCGGCGGCCGGCGCCGTGGCCGTGCCGGTTATGCGGCCGTCCTTGATCGTCGCGTCGAGGGTCCAGACCGGCAGGGCGCTGCCGCTGCGCATCTTGCCGCTGAGCTGGCCGGTGATGCGGTCGCCCGTCACATGCAGTGCGCTGCCGTCGATCGAGTGAGGACCGTATTCATAGAAGGACGCCAGCGCCGCGCCGGCCTCGCCTTTGCCAGCCGTGACCGGCACGACGATGGTGACCGGCAGCGCATAGCCGCCCGCGGGCAAGCCGTCCTCCAGCCGCAGCGTCAGGTGCTGGTCGGCGGCAAAGGCGGCGTGGGCCGCGAGCAGGGAGGCCAAAACCATGATCAGAAGTGTCATGCGTGACAACGCGATCATCATGCGGATCTTCATACTGTTTCCTTGTACTTTCTTCTGGCCCCACCGGGCCGGTTCTGGCTCTGCGTTTTTCGGGGCTTGCCACCCGCGCGACCGGCGCCGTGCCGATCGCGGCCGCATTACGATCTCCCGGCACGGGCGGCTTGCCCGTGCCGGGGGAACCTTGTATTTCCATGCCGTGACCGGCATGACGATGGTGACCGCAGCGGTTCACTCCTTCTTTCGCAGATCGTAGCACGTAATGCGGTTGCAGCCGCGGATGATCAGCCGGCCGTCCACGTACTGGAACGCCATCGGCGTGTCATACCCGCTGGTGGTATCGTGCGTCTCGATGAACACTCCCACAGGCGCCAAGTCCGGCAACCGATGCACCCGCAGGTTGGCCGCCACGTGGCCGCAATGCGAACCATCGGGTTGCACGATCGCCAGTCCGTCATTGACGATCAACACGCCGTTGCGGCTACTGCCGGCGTTACCAATGTCGGCCTGGGCGACGATCTTGCCGGTTTCGGGTTCCATCGCCACGAGGCTCATCCCGGCCGCGCCGTTCAACTTCGTGTAGAGCAGCCCCTTGTGCATCGTCATCGGGTTGTCGCTGTGCAGGAACCGCTTCTCATCGGTCTGTTTCCACAACTGTTTCAGGCCGGTTGGCTCGACCTTGTAGCCGACCAGATAATGGGCGTCCGTCTTGCCGACGTACCGGGTCACCAAGTACGAGCCGAGCAACCGCAAGTGCAGCTCCGGACCTTCCGCTGGCTTACGCATACCTTCCACCGGCGCGGTCCACAGTTCCTTGCCGGTCTTGAGGTCCACGCACGCGATATTGCCTCCGCCCGTGCTCGTGGCTGCGCGCGTCACCAGCACGCGCGCGACACCCTCGTGCTTCCACAGTCCCGGCGTGGACCCCGGCGTCGTCCAGAGCAGCTTGCCGGTGGCCGCATCGAAGCCCGCCACCTCGTCCTTGAGCGTCGCGGCGAACACCACCCCGTCCGCGAAGTGCAGCGGCGGGTATTCTTCCATGCCGAACTGTTTCCGGTTCGCCAATGCCTTCAGTTTGTCCGCCTCGGTTTCCTCGTGGATCTTCGGCAACGCCGATTCCCACAACAACTTGCCGGTCTTGGCGTCGCACGCGTACAACCGGAACGTGCGCCCCAGCATGAACACCTTGCCGTCGCCATAACAGCCCGTGCGCGTCTGGTCGGCGTGCTTGTTGTACGGGGCGGTATTGAAACTGCGGCCGGGCAACACCGTCTCCCAGACCGTCTTGCCGCTGGCGCCGTCCACGCACACGATCACGTCATCGCCGTCCACCCGCGCGAAGTGCGCGGCGCCGCGTTCCTTGGCCCGCCGCACGGACGGATCGAGCAGCACGTTGGGCCGGGCCAGCAACTTGTCCAGCAGCCCCTGTGTGTATTTCAGTGCCGCGTCGTCAACGATTTCGCCGGCCGGCTGTTGATGGATGAAGAAGATCCGGCCCTCGCCGACGATCGGCGACCAGGTTCCGCTGAGCCAGCGCACTGGACACTGGCGGGTCTCACGTCCGCCGCCAAACTCCGCCTCGCTGAACCAGACCATGAGCGACTTCGAGAAATCCGTCGTCAGTTTCGCGCCGGTGTCGATCCCCGACCAATCCCCGCGCGGCCCGGTGCGCGACGGCCAGTCGCGTTCGGGGGCCAGGCCGTTGACCTGCGCCATCTGCTGCTCGGACCGAAGCCAGCCGGTCAGGTCGGCCTGACCGGCCTTTCCGGTCACGATGCCGTCGCGCACCGTGGCATCGAACGGGATCGTCTCGACTGCGCCCCGGGGCGCCCATTTCCAATCGCCCTGGAGTTTCGCGCCATCGAACCGCAGCCCCTCGACGTTGTCCAACGCCACGTTCGGGGCATCGCCGTGCGCGTTGATGCCGCTGGGACTATGCAGCTTGCCGTCCACCAGCACATGACTGGCCAGTGCCTGGCCGTCGCGGAACTGGATGAACAGCTCCACGGCCTGCCCGCCGGGCGTGGTGAAACTGAGCCGGCCCGCGTGATAGGGACCGGCGGGCGCGGTGGTGCGGGCCGGTTCGAGCG
>CAZTAJ010000176.1:0-6545 GCA_964611575.1 uncultured Verrucomicrobiota bacterium | reverse complement strand
CGCGGTGGACTACGCGGATTACCCGGCCGCGGAATGGACCGTGTGGTTCAAGAACACCGGCCAGGCCGATACGCCGATCCTCAAGGATATCCAGGGGCTGGACGCGACGTTCACGCGGCCGGCGCCGGGCGAGTTCGTCCTCCACGGCAACAAGGGCGACTGGAATGTCGCCGAGGGGTTCGAACCGTACCGCCGAACGCTCGCGCCCGGGACCACCCAGCGCTTCGCGCCCAACGGCGGCCGGCCGACCGACGGACCCAACGGCTGGCCGTACTACAACGTCCAATGGACCGGCGGCGGCGTGATGCTGTCAATCGGGTGGCCCGGCCAATGGGCCGCGTCGTTGGCCCGTGATGACAAGAATGGGTTGCGAATCGTGGCCGGCCAGGAGTTGACCCATCTGTCGCTCAAGCCGGGCGAGGAAATCCGTTCGCCGTTGACCGCCATGTTGTTCTGGCGCGGTGACGACGTCGTGCCGGCCCAGAACCTCTGGCGGAGCTGGTTCATGACCCACAACATCCCGAAGATTGCCGGCAAGCCACCGGCCCCGATGGCCCAGATGCAGCTTGCGCCCACCTGCAAGGGCAGCGAACAGGAACAGTTCGCGGAAGTGAAGAAGTTCGCGGATGCCGGCATTGAGATTGACCTGTATTGGAACGATGCCGGCTGGTACCCGTGCGGCGGCAAGTGGCAGAACACGGGCACTTGGGAGATTGACGCGTCACGGTATCCGAACGGTTTCAAGCCGATCGCCGACTGGGTCCACGCCAAGGGCAAGAAACTTATCGTCTGGTTCGAGCCGGAACGGGTTGGCGACCGGAACAGTTGGCTGGCCAAGAACCATCCGGAATGGCTCCTGGGCGGCACCCTCGTGAACCTCGGGAATCCCCAAGCCAGGCAGTGGGTCATCGAGCGCGTGGATAGCATCATCAAGACGAACGGGATCGACTATTACCGGCAGGACTTCAACATGGACCCGCTCGGCCACTGGCGCGGCAACGATGCCCCGAACCGCCAGGGCATGACGGAGAATCTCCACGTCCAGGGCTATCTCGCCTTTTGGGACGAGTTGCGGCGCCGTCATCCGGCCATGCTCATTGATACCTGCGCCTCTGGTGGGCGGCGTCTGGATTTGGAGACCCTCCGCCGCTCGGTGCCCCTGCTGCGCAGCGACTTCCAACCCGCCAAGCACTGGGAGGCCCAGCACGGTCAGACCTACGGCCTGTCCGCCTGGGTTCCGTACTACGGCTCCGGCGTGTACGCAGTGGACAAGTACCAGGCCAGAAGCTTCTACATGCCCGGGTTCGGGCTGGGCGGGAACCAGGACTTGCAGAAGGGCAAGCTGTTCTTCGCGGAGTGGCGGCAGATCGCCCCGTTGATGCTCGGCGACTATTACCCGCTCACGCCCTACAACCTGAAACTGGACCAGTGGATCGCCTGGCAGTTCAACCGGCCCGAGCAAGGCGACGGCGTCGTGCAGGCCTTCCGCCGGGATCAGTGCGAAGCCGGCACGCAGACGTACCGGCTCCGCGGCCTCGATCCCGCGGCCGCCTATGAGGTGACGGACTTCGATGTCACCGGCACGACCGTCGCATCCGGCAAGGACTTGATGGAACAGGGATTGCCGGTGGAGATCAAAGACAAACCCGGCGCGGCGGTGATCGTGTACCGGAGGATCCAGCCATCAAGATGAGGAGCAACCGTGCCCGGCAAGCGAATGTATGTCCATGACTACACCCGTGTCGGGTTCTATATGATCACGGTCCTGACAGCGGGTCGGCGGCGCTTGTTCGGCGAATGCGCGGACAACGGCGTGCGACTTTCCGTTGCGGGTGAGATCGTGCAGCGTCGTTGGCAGGAGATCCCAACTCATCGGCCGGCCATCGAGACCAACACGCTGGTCGTGATGCCGGATCACATCCACGGGATCGTCTGTGTCAGGGAACCGCTGCCGAAGCCGGTGGGGCAGACGATTCGCGGTTTCAAGAGCGGGGTTACCGCCGAGTTGCGCCAGCACTTCCGACAACCCGCGTTGGCGGTCTGGGAGGAAGGCTACCACGACCGCGTGATCATGAACGCGGATACGTTGCGTGCCGAACGCCGCTACATTCACGACAATCCCCGGCGCTACTGTCTGCGAAAAGCGAACCCGGCGATGTTCATTCGCGTGAACCGCTTGGAACATGTGCGCCTGCCCCGGGGAATGGAGTGGGCCGGGTTCGGAAATCTGTTCCTGTTGGACAAACCGGCGCAGATGCCGGTGCAGGAGTCGCGGAGCGTTTCCGCTGCGGAGCTTGCCGACCGGAAGGCCGCGGCGCTGGAGCAGGCATGGCGCGGGACGGTGATGGTTTCGCCGTTTATCTCGCCGGGGGAGAAGGAGATCGCGCAGGCCGTGATGGAGCAGGAATATGGGAGCCTGATCCTGATCCGGCCAGAAGGTTTCCCGCCGATCTACAAACCCTCCGGCGCGTATTTCGATCTGTGCGCCCAGGGGCGGCTACTGGTACTTTCCCCGTTTGCGTATACCGGCCGGAAACAGGAACTGACCCGGGAGCGGTGTTTACAGATGAACCAGTGGGTAGAAGAAATCTGTGCGCCAACAATGGCGCCCCGCAGTAACAGCGGGCGGCCATTCTTGGCCGCCAATCCGGAGGAAGCATGACATCCAGAGAACGAGTGTTGACCGCCCTGAACCACGAAGAACCCGACCGGGTGCCGCTGTTCATCGGGACCTCCGGCGTGACCACGCTGCTGGGACCCGGCTACGAACGGTTGAAGACGCATCTGGGCGTGCGGGGCGGGCCGCCCCGCTGGCTGTCCAAGCCGCTGCAGTACGCGTGGCTGGATGAGGAGGTGTTCCAACGTCTCGGTTCCGACGCGCGACCGATGGTGGCCGGGCCGGTGCCGGGTTCGCCGGCACGGGAGGTCTCCGACGCGGAACTGGTCGATGCCTGGGGCTGCATCTGGAAACGGCGTCCCGAGGTTTCGTACTACGAGATTCTCGACCCGCCCCTGCAGAACGCGACCCTCGACGACCTCGACCGGCACCCGTGGCCGGACCTGGCCAACCCCGCGCGCTTCCAAGGATTGGCGGCGCGGTGCAAAGAGATCCAGGATGCCGGCCACGCCGTCGTCTTCCTGAGCGGGCTGACGTTGTTCGAGCAGGCCTACATCCTGCGCGGGATCGAGAACTACTTGGCCGACATGCTCGGCGACGAGGAGTTCTTCACGGCGCTGATCACCCGCATGAAGTCGCTAGCCATTCTCACCGTCCGCGCCCTATTGCAGGAGGTCGGCCCGTATGTGGACGTGCTGGTCACGGGCGACGATCTCGGCACGCAGGAGTCCACGTTGATGTCGCCGGCCGATTACCGGCGGCTGATCAAGCCGCACCAGGCCGAGTACCTGGCCGAGATCCACAAACACACCAAGGCGAAGGTCTTCTTTCATTCCGATGGCGACATCCTGCCGTTGCTTGGCGACCTGGCCGAGATCGGCGTGGACATCATCAACCCGGTCCAGGTCAACGCCGGCAAGATGGCCGACACCGCCCGGCTCAAACGGGAGTTCGGCAAACGCCTCAGTTTCTGCGGCGCGATTGATACCGGCTGGGTGTTGCCGCGCGGCACGACCGCGGATGTGCGCGCCGAAGTGCGTCGGCGGATCCGCGATCTGGCGCCCGGCGGCGGCTACGTCGCGGCGGCCGTGCACTGCATCCAACCTGACGTCCCGCCCGAAAACGTCGTCGCCATGTGCGATGCCGTTCGCGAATTTGGGCGCTATCCAATCAACTCGTAAACAACAAAGGACAACCAAGATGATAACGAAAGACAAGATGCTGGCTGCCCTCCGGGACAGCGGCGTGGTCGCGGTCATCCGCACCGAGAATCCATCGGACCTGGTCGCCGTCTGCCGGGCCCTGTACGCCGGCGGCGTGAAATTCGTCGAGATCACCATGACGGTTCCCGGCGCGCTGGACATCGTGCATGACGCCGTGGGGCAACTGGCCGACACCGATGTGCAGATCGGGGTCGGGACCGTGCTCGACGGCGAGACCGCCCGGGCCGCCATCCTGGCGGGGGCCCGGTACATCGTGGGCCCCGTGTTCGATGCCGAGGTGGTGCGGGTCTGCAAGACCTACGGCATCGTCGTCATGCCGGGGGCGTTGACCCCGACGGAGGTCGTCACCGCCTGGAAGGCCGGGGCCGATGTGGTGAAGATTTTCCCGGGCGACATGGGCGGGCCCGAGTACCTGAAGGCTCTCAAGGAACCGCTGCCGCAGATCGAGTTGCTTCCCACCAAGGGCGTGAACTTCGAGACGGCGGCGGCGTTCATCAAGGCCGGCGCAATCGCCGTGGGCACGGGCACCGCGCTGGTCAGCCGGGCCCAGATGGCGGCGCGCGATTATGCCGGGATCACGGACAATGCCCGGCGGTTCACCCAGATCATCCGCGAAGCCAGAGGAGCGAAATAACATGAAGAAACTACCCTGTGACAAGAAAATGATCCTGTTCGGCGAGTTGATGATGCGGCTCTCGACCAAACGCCACGAACGGCTCGTGCAGTCCCGCGAGTTCGACGTGCTCTACAGCGGCGCGGAAGCCAACCTCGGTGTCGGCCTCGGCGCGCTCGGCGTCGAGAGCTACATGGTGTCGAGCGTGCCCGACAACGCGGTCGGCGAGGCCTGCCTGGCGTACATGCGACAGTTCAAGCTCAACCTCGACCATGTCCGGCGCAACGGTCACCGGCTCGGCATCTACTTTGTCGAGACCGGTGCCGCGCAGCGGCCCTCGACCTTCCTCTACAACCGCAAGGGCAGTTCCATCACCGAACTCAAGCCCGGTGATTTCGACTGGGACAGCATCTTCCGCGGCAAACACTGGTTCCATTTCACCGGCATCACGCCGGCCCTGGCCGATTCCGTGGCCGATATCACCCGCGAGGCGTGCGCCGCCGCCAAACGCGGGGGGCTGACGGTCAGTTGCGACCTGAACTTCCGCAGCAAGCTCTGGCCGAAGGAGAAAGCCCGGCAAGTGATGACGGGCCTGATGGAGTTCGTGGACGTGCTCTTCACCAACGAGGAGGAGGCCCACACGGTGTTCGGCATCGCGGCGCGCGAGACCGACGTCCGCCAGGCCAAGTTGGACCGGCATGGCTATGAGGATGTGGCGGCGCAGCTTAAGGAGAAGTTCAACCTGAAATACGTCTCCATTTCGCTGCGTGGCAGCCGGTCGGCCACGGCCAACGACTGGTCCGGCATGCTCTACGACGGCCACCGGTTCTACACCAGCCGCAACTACGCGATCGACTACATCGTCGACCGGGTCGGCGGCGGCGACGCCTATTCGGCCGGGATCATCTACGGGCTGTTGACCGGCCAGGATCTGCAGGATATTGTCGAATTTGCTGCGGCGGCTGGCTGCCTGAAACATTCCGTTCACGGCGACTTCAACCTCGTCAGCTTCGAGGAAATCCAGGCGCTGGTGGCCGGAGATGGGTCGGGCCGCATTCAGCGGTAGGCCGGGCCGGCAAGGGTGTTCAACACAGATGAGGTAGACAATGACCGACAAGGAAACATTTCAAGTCAACTGGCCCGGCCGGATCGTCTTTGGCGCGGGCAAACTGGCCGCGCTGGGCGAGGAGGCCAAAGCCCTCGGCGGCCGGCACGTGCTGGTCGTGACGACCAAGGATCTCGTGAATCTCGGCGTGGTCGACCGCGCCGAGCGGGTCCTGCGGGATGCCGGTCTGGCCGTAACGCGTTTTGACGACGTGCAGCCGGACCCGACCTGCGAGGCGGTGGACCGGGCGGCCGACGCCGTGCGGGCGGCTGGTGCGGATCTCCTCGTGGCTTTGGGCGGCGGCAGCGCCATCGATTTCGCGAAGGCGCTCTCGGCGGCGGCGACCCACGACGGGCCGATTTGGAATTATGTCACCTACACCGGCGCGAACGCCAAGCCGCTCGGCTCGTCTCTGTTGCCGCTGATCGCAGTCCCCACGACCGCCGGGACCGGCTCGGAAGTTTCGCAGGGCTCGGTGCTGGACAATCCCGTGCTGGAAATGAAGGCCGCGCTGCTGAGCCCGCGCATGTATCCGCGCGTGGCGCTGGTGGACCCCGAACTGACCTACACGATGCCGCCCCGCACGACGGCCATGACCGGGTTTGACGCGCTGACGCACGGGATCGAATCGTTCCTGAACGTCCAGCGCACCACGCCTGCGTCGGAGTTGTTTGCGCTGGAGGCCGTGCGCCGTGCGGCGGCAAATCTGCCGACTGTTGTGCGCGATGGCGGCAATCTGGCGGCGCGGGCGGAGATGGCTTGGGCGGGTACCTGCGGCGGACTGGCCATTGGCCTCTCGAACGCAGCCGTGGCTCATGCGATGGCGCTGCCGCTCGGCGCCCGGCTCGGGACCCCGCACGGGCTGGCGCTGGCCGTCCTGCAGCCGGTGGTGCTGGCGCACACCTGGGAAGCGCAGCCGGAGCGCTGTGCGACGCTGGCGGAAGCCGTGGGGGCCGCCCGGCCCGGCATGAGCGTCCCCGACAAGGC
>CAZTAJ010000175.1:0-6556 GCA_964611575.1 uncultured Verrucomicrobiota bacterium | reverse complement strand
CGGCGACAAGGTGGTGGACAAGCAGAGCTACCTCCTCGGCTCGGTCACGGATCTCGCCAAGCCGTATGCGAACCGGTCCGGCCGTGAATGGGACCGGGAGAAGGTGAAGCAGACGGCCTACTTCCGAGTTAGCTTCGACGGCCGGAACGCGAAAACCGAAGACGAGGTGCTCACGCAGTTCCGCACATATCTCGAGCACGCATCGGCGCTGGCTCCGAACACGACCTACGCCATTGACACCGCCCAGTTCGAGGCGTTGCCCGGGGTCTATGACTTCGCCATGCTCGACCGCATGATGGATCTGGCCGCGGACTACGCGATGTCCATGACCATCCGCTTCTCGCATATCGATCAGGCCTGCCGCTTCTTGTGGCAGCCCTACAGCCGCCAGCGGAACTTCGACGGCACCGTCCTCTACGGCCATCCCTTCTACGGCGCATTTGCGACCGGCGACGAACGCTTCCTCGACTGCTGGGAGCGTTCCTACAAGGCCCTGCACGAGCGCTACCGCGCGCATCCGGCATTCCAAGGGTATCTGGTTTATCAGATCGGCGGCGAGATGTCGACGCTCGATCGGCCCTGGCTAGGCGAGACCGCCGGCTACGAGGCCTGCAACGGGCCCGCGTTCCGGAAGTATCTCCAGGAGACGCTCAAGCTCGACCTGGTCGCCCTCAACAGGCGCTGGTCTGCGAATTTCGCCAGCTGGGATGACGTGAAGCCGCCGCTGCCGGATTTCCGCCCCGGCACGCGCCCCGACCTGCGCGTCGCCTGGATGGACTTCTGCCGCTTCAAGGACGAACTGGCCGGCTCCTGGGGCCGCCGCGCTGTCAGGGGCATACGCGCCTATGACCCGAAACGGGTAATCACGATGTTCGGAGGGCAGGAGGATCTCTGCGGCGAAGTGGACTTCTTCCACAACGGCGGCTCGCACTTCCTCGAATACTCCGGTGCACTGCGCAACGCCTGGGCCAAGGGCACCGGCACGCTCACCGAGCCGCACCATCCTACAAGATGGGCCGCCTACGGACCCTGGATACTCGACATCTCGACCTTCGTGATGTTCGCCGAAGCGGGCGGCGGCGGCATGAATATCCACCTCTACTTTGGCGAGGGAAGCCAGGAACTGCTGCCGCACTTCGGCGGCCGCTACGCCTACGACCGCATGGAGAAGCTCAAACCCCTCTGGCGCGAACTGCACACGGCCGTCGTCCTCGATCCGCCCGCAGAAGTCGCGACGCTCGTGGATCCGGTCACCCTCTACTGCAAACATCGCACCACGTTCGGAGCCCGGCGCGACGACCTCTCCCGCTGGCTCGCGCTGCTCAAGACGGACTCGGTCACATCTGAGCCCTTCAGGCCGGACCGCAAGGAGCCTTACAAGCTCGTGATGCCCAACCTCCTGGACGAGGTCATGAGCCTGGAGAACATCACCACCCTCGACCGACTCGTCCGCGGCGGCGCGAAGATGATCATCGCGGCCAACACCGGTTCCTACAGTCCGGAACTGGGCAAGGAGCCGTTCCAGCTCCTGAAAAAGCTCGGCATCGCCCCGCCAAAGGGCGCATACGAGCAGATCGAGACGGAGGTCGAGGCCAGGGCCGTGGCTGACGGGCCGCTCTTCACCAAGGACGCCACGCTCAAGTTCTTCACCCTCGGGCAGATGCGCCGCGAAGTCGCCGACCCCAAGCTGCTGGGCAACTTCTTCGACTGGCCCTTCAAGTGGATCTCCGAGACCGACTATTTCGGCTACTACAAGGAAAACCGCGTGACCGACGGCACGGAATTGGCCCGTTTCCCTTCCGGCGCGACGGCCGTTTCGCTGCACAAGGTCGGCACCGGCGAAGTGATCGTCTTCTGGGGAATCCCGAACTACCGGCCCGACTACTACCGCGGCATGATGGTTCGCGCGGCCGAGTGGGCGGGCGTCCACGACCCGCGCCGCGGCAGTCCGATTCCGCACGCCCTCGAGGCGCGCAGCGAATCCCTCAAGCGCAACTATGCGCTGTTCTACCAGGACCAGCCGGGCGAATATGTTCAGAAGCTGACCGCCACGCCGGACGGTGAATTCTTCCTCGATGAACTGGTCTCGGACCAGAAACTCGGCGTCTTTACTGGCAAGGAGCTGCGCGAGAACGGCCTGCCGCTGAAGTTCGAGAAAGGCTTTTCCCCTCTCAAGGTCATCAGGATGCTGCCGAAGAACCAGGCCGGCGACTGGGGTTCATGGAAGATGTTCCGCATGCCGGAAGGCGTAACCGAAGGGGGGAAATGACGATGAGAACACGTTATGGAAACCAGAACGCAGATAAAACAACCGCAATGAGTCAAACAAATCCAAAGAGGAAAATGACGATGAGAATACTCTGTCTTTTGTTGCTGGCGGCGGTCGTCGTCATCCCAGGAATCTGCGAGGCCGCCGACGATCCGGGCGTGGAGCAGCAGTGGGCGGCGCGGCGCGCCAAACTCGACGAGCGCCCGAAGAAGATCTTCGCGCATTACATGGTCTGCTACCCCATCGGCATGTATGGCTTGGCGCCGGGTTATTCTCTCGGGCATGAAGCCCCGAAGATCCGCCACGATTCCCCTGTCATGGACTATGCCTTCGGCGGCCGGGCGCGGGCCAGACCGCTGCTACCTGACGGTGTGGATTCCCTCACGGCGGAGCAGTCAGCCGACCTGGAAATCCGCCGCGCTATGAGAGCTGGCATAGACGGCTTCGCCTTCGATGTGCTTCCGCTTCACGAGGGCGGGGCATTCGCCTACATGGATGCCATGTTCAAGGTGGCCGAGGAAAAGGACTACCCGTTCGAAATCACATGGTGCCTGGACAACGCGGACAAGAACCCCGCCGTCGTGGAGTATATCCTGCAGAAGCACGGCAAGAGTCCGAAGCTAGCGCGCCGCGACGGTAAGTATCTCCTCATGGGCTACTTCTCGGTCTTCCAGGCGCTCCACCACGGAACCGGCGTGAAGGAATGGTCGCAGCGCCCGGAATGGAAGGACAAGGAGGTCGGCACCTACGCGGCGTTCCGCATAACGCCCGAAGGCTGGCGCACCTACCGCAGCGGTTTCACCTTCCTTGAGGATAAATTCAAGACACCCATGTATTTCCATTTCGACATGGGTGGCTTCGGCCATGGAACGCAGCATCCGATCACGCCTCCGCCGGCAAAACCGTTCACCACCTTGGACGCAGTCGGCGTGCTGGCGGAGTCCTTCGATGCGGTCGGATGCAATCTGCCCTGCGACGCCGGAGCGAACGCGGCCGCCATGGCGCAGGCCGTCCGCGCCAAGGGGGCCGAGTGGTCTCAGCCGGTGAACTACCAAGTCGAAACCATTCTTTGGAGCATCTTCAACATCAGTCCCGGCTCCGACCAGATCCGGGACTCCTGGGAGCGGACGCGGGAGAACCAATCCACTCTGCTCCAGTTCTGGACCTGGAACGACTACACCGAAAACACCATGCTCGCTCCGACCAGCGACACCCGTTATGGCATCATTGACCTGACCGCCTACTACGCACAATGGTGGAAGACCGGGAAGGAGCCCAAAACCGATCACGACAAAGTCTATCTGATCTATCACAAATACGCCCACGAGCTGGCCACGTATCCCTTCGGATCCCGCGCCCGTCTGCGGAACGTCCCCAACGTACTGGAGGTGTTGACCATCCTGACCGAACCCGCCACCGTGCGCCTGCCCGGGCGGCCGGAAACTTGGGAGGCGCCTGCGGGACTATCGTGGAAACAGGTCCCCCTGCAGCCCGGGCCGGTCGCCGCCGAACTGGTGCGCAGGAACTGGCTGGGAATGTCACGTGTCGATTTGCGCCTGGATAGTCCAGAGCCTGTGACTGACCATCCATATCGCGAGCAACACAGCATGGTCTGCGTCTCCTCGGAGGACCTGCGCCACTGGAAGGCCGACTTCGGCGACGCTCCGCCCGCCCCGATCCAGCGCGGCGAGTACGGAGACCTGGACGGCGACGGCCTCCCCAACTGGTTCGAGATGTATTGGTTCGGGAAATCGCTGGCGGACTGGCCTTCGGCCGCGGCGGCGGATCCCAAGGCCGACCCCGACGGCGACGGGAAGAGCAACCTGGAGGAATATCTGGCCCAACGCGACCCCACAAAAGCGGCCAGCTACACGGCGGGATACACGTGGGACATGCTCAAACGCCAGGGACGCCCGTTCAGTTTTAATCCCGACGTGGACGAGTTCGGCACCCCGGTCTGGCACTACCTGCACAAGTACTCGATGGAGCTGCCGATCGCCCACGACGGCAATTACTGGGCCTGCGAGCGGTTTGGCTGGCAACCCGGAGATGCCCTGTCGAGTTGCGTCTTCGCCGCTTGGTGGAACACGCCATCGCCATATGCGCGGCTCGGCGAGTTCAGGCATGAATGGCGCACGGAAGGCGCGGGCGAAGGGAAGCAGCAAAACTACCGGTTCACCCTACAGACCGGTCTTAACTGCCTCAGAGTCCTCGCCTGGGAAAGCCCGGTGTCGGGGAGAGTCAAATTCTCATGGGCGACCGATGGCGCAAATCTAAAGGACAATGAAAACAATCCGGTGATCGTCACGCTGGAGCACAGCCGTCCCCAGCGCGAACTCGCCCGCTGGGAGTTCATCCCGCGGCAAGGCGGTAAAGGGACGGTCGAGGGCATCGAGGTGCAGCCGGGAGACCGCCTCTACCTGGTGGCCACCGTCCCGCCGCCGCACAACGAGCATGCGGTGCTGACCTTCAGCACATTGGCCGTCGAATTGCAGAAATAACTCTGGACTGTCCCGCCGGGTACAGTCTTTATTGCCAAGACGTGTGGGAGAGGGTGCGACGCGCATGAAACACCCAGACCTGTGCCAAAACCTCACGATCTTTATCAAACGGAGACCATTCAGATGATCAAGAATGCCGCATCAAATGAAAGCCAAAAAAAGATACTTTAGGGAGGAATGAAGATGCTGAGGGGAGCTGTGACAAGGGCGATTCTGTGCGGCGTTTGGATGGCATGGGGACTGTCCGCTGCTTCTGCCGCGGATCCGGATCCTGCCGCGGATCCCTGGGCCGCGCGGCGGGCGAAGCTCGACCAGCGCCCGAAGAAGATCTTCGCCCACTACATGGGCTGCTACCCGATCGGGCGGGGGGGCGCTTCCTGGCAGCGCCACGTGGACCAGAAGGCGCGTCACGACTCCGAAAGATCAGACGAGTATTCCGCCATAGGCGGGAGGGCACGCGGTGAGCCGCTATTGCCGGACGGCGTCGACGGGTTGAGTGTCGAGGCGTCGGCCGACCTCGACATCCGGCGTGCGATGCGTGCCGGGATTGACGGCTTCGCGTTCATGGCGATCGCCGGCGGTGCCAACAACGTGTTTCCGGTCATGGATGCCATGTTCAAGGTCTGCGAAGAGAAGGATTATCCGTTTGAGATCACCTGGTGCCTCAGCGGCCTGGACGAAAGCGTCAAGGCCATCGACTACATTCTGAAGAAGCACGGGAACAGTCCCAAGCTGGCCCGGCGCGACGGGAAAGTCCTGATGCTGGGCTATCAGTCGATTTTTACCGCCTGCGATCCGGCGAGGGAGATTTTTTCCAAACGCCATCCTGAAATCAAAAAAGATTCTCCGGAAGAGCGCTGTTCGCCGGAATTCTTGCGGCTGTGGCGCGAAGGTTTGCGCACCAACCTGGAGGAGCGGTTCAAGACGCCCATGTACTTCCAGTTCGGGTATGGCGCCTTGTTCTTCGGCATGCAAGGCAAACCCAAAGAGGAGCGGCCGTTCCCGGAGACCATCGGCTATCTGGCTGAGGGCTTCGAAGCCATCAGCGCCTTCAACTACGATAGCGTCTCCACGGACTATGATGCTGTTGCCAAGGCAGTGACCGACAAGGGTTCTGAGTGGGGCGAACCAATGATGTATTGCTATGAGAACATTCTGTGGGGTTACAAGCCGCGCACCTTCCCCTTTGAGCCCGGTAGCGACGCGATCCGCCACTGCTGGGAGAACGCGCGCCGGAACCAGTCGACCCTGATCCAGTTTTCGACTTGGAACGACTATACCGAGCACACGACCCTCGCGCCGACGACGGACATCCGCTACGGGGTGCTGGATCTGAACGCCTATTTCGTCAAGTGGTGGAAGACGGGAACTCCGCCGGTGCCTGAGCGTGACAAGCTCTACGTCATCTACCCGAAATATCGCCATGACCTGGCAACGTATCCCTTCCATAATCCCGCCAAGTGGGGTGCCGAGACCGAGCCGTGGAACAAGCTCGAAGTCTTGAGCATCCTGACCGCTCCGGCCCGCCTGCGCATGCCCGGTCGAAACATCGAATGGGATGCCCCGGCCGGCCTTTCCTGGAAGCAGATCCCGCTGACGCCCGGCCCGGTTGCGGTCGAGGTCCTGCGCCGCAACTGGACGGGGATGCGCCGCTTGGCGCTCAAGTTGGAAAGCCCGGAACCGGTGACGGATCGGCCTTTCCGCATGAAGCACAGCATGGTCTGCGTCTCCACGGAAGACGAATGGCACTGGAAGCAGGACTTCGGGGAAGGCGTCGCGACGGCCC
>CAZTAJ010000174.1:0-6603 GCA_964611575.1 uncultured Verrucomicrobiota bacterium | reverse complement strand
GGTGGAGAACTTCCTGCGCACCTTCATGGTGAACTTCGCGGGGTACGTCGTTCCGCAAAACGGCGAGTACTACTTCCAAGAACATGCCCACCATGGCAAGGTCCGTTTGAATGCGGCCGCCAAAGCCGCCGACGACAAACTTGGTAACAACTCCAACAGTTCGGCCTTCGTGATGGAATGCCTGCGCAACCTGCTGATCTGGGAAGACGGCGACGTGCTCTGGTTGGCCCGCGCCACACCCCGCGCCTGGCTGGAACAGGGCAAAAAGATCAGCGTCAAGAACGCCCCGACTTACTTTGGCACGGTGGCCTACGAGATCGTCTCGGACGTGGATAACGGCAAGATCAGCGCCACCATCGAGATGCCGACCCGCAAAGCGCCCAAGGAAGTGGTCCTGCGTTTCCGCCACCCCAAGTCCGCGCCGATCAAGACTGTTACAGTCAACGGCAAACCGTGGACCGAGTTCAACAAGGACAAGGAAACCATCACCCTGAAGGGCCTGACCGGCACGGTGACCGTGACGGCGCAGTACTGAAAAGACAGGAGCATGCGGAAAAACACGAGAATCCACAATACGGACCAGAAGTGAGGAAACGCCATGAACATCATTCCCAACCCCGGCAACAGTCGCAAGGAGAAGCAGATGAACGCAATCGCAGAGACAGTGCTCGTCGCACTGGGCTTGGCCCTGACGGTGGGAGCCGCAGAACCGCCGAAGCCGGAACCGCGTCAAGGAAATGATGGCACGCGCGTGGCAGAGTCCGCCACGCCCACGCCGGGAGCGCCGGTTGATCCGGCCCGTTTCACGCCGGAACTGCCGCCTGGGGCTCCTTCGCCCAAACCTCCTCCGCCGGCCACGTGGAAAGAGCCCGAGACCGTCGAGATTCAGTGGGGGTTTGACGCCACCGCCACTGGCGCCGTGACCGGGCGCGTCGAGGCCTGGTGGGCCGCCGTCGCCAAGATCGAACCGCTTGAGGAGGCCAATGGCCTGGTGGTCCTGGGCGATCACCAGTGGAGGGAGGATTTGGGCCAACGGAAGGAAAACCGGCGGCGCGGCCTCCGGTTGACCTTCCACGGCACGACCGGTCCGGCGCCGATCCTCTCCCTGTGGACCAGCACCGGCAACTGCGGCTTCAACCCCGGCGACGCGACTCGCGGTCCAGTCCTCATTCCCAGCATCGGCCTGTACATCACCAGGCCGGGAAGCGTGCCGGTGGATAAGTTCCGCGAGAGTCTGGCGGCCAAGAAACGCTCCACCGTGCGTGAGGCCGTCCTGAATGCCCCGGAGTGGAGTTACGCCAGTGCGATGACGCACATCTTCGGCGAGAACGCCAAGAAACTTCCGGAGTTTCCCAAGCCGCCTTACGAACCGCAGATGCAGATCGACGTACCCGAGAAGCCGCTGGTTGATCAATGGCGGTTGGGCGCGTGGCACCTGAAACGCTGGTGCCGAGAGGTGGCGGACGGCACCTGGCAGATCAGTATCTGGCGGTTCCGCTTCGCTGAACGGGGTGGTATGTGGGACAAACCCGGCGAGCGGAAAGATTACCAGACCACGTTCGATAAAGGCCATGCCACCTGCATCGGCGCGGAATCCTTTGAGATCATCCGCGCTTTCGATGTGCTGGGCGGCTACGACAACGTGGCTCGCGGCGGACTCAACCACTGGCTTGATTCGAAGGTCCAGATCAAGGGGAATGTTCACGGATCGAATTTCACCGATTTCGACGGCATCGTGATGGGTTTCAATCCCCATGGTCTTGCAGTCGGAGAAGGAGAAAGAAGTTATGACTACGACCTGAAACACTCGGGCGGCCACGGCACGATCATGGAAGCCGCCGCCCACCATTACCGGATGACCGGCAACGCCGAATGGTTTCTTCGCCACGTGCCCCGACTCAAGAAGGCCTGCGAATGGACGCTACGGCAGCGCAAGGCCTGGGCGCCAAACATGCCCAAGGACGCGTGGGGGTACGGCTTGCAGCCGCCAACCAACCTGGGCGACTACGGCGGGGTGGCTATGTTCTATTACACGGATGCTTTCTACTATAACGGATTGGTAGCAGTGGCCCGAATCATGGCCGAATTGAAGGTCGAGGGCGCAGAGGACCTGCTGCGTCGCGCCGAGGAGTATCGCCAGGATATTCGTGCGGCGGTGGAGCGTTCGGTGGCCCGCACGGCCGTGGTGGCGGTCGGCGATGGAACCTATCGCCGGTATGTGCCGGCCGCACCCTACAGTCGCTCAGCCAACAGGAACGACCCCTTGAATGGGTTCCTGTCCCTGGCCATCCGCGACTATGGCGTGTACGCCCCGGAGGAACCGCTGGTGCGCGAAGTGGTTGACGTCGTAGAACAAACCTTCAGTGGAAGCAACGGCATCACGGGGCAGACGGGCCATGAGAAGCATCCTCCCATCCATCTGCTCAACGACGATATTCCCTTGTTCCTGCGTTCGCTGTTTCTCGAATATGCCGTCGTCATCCGGCCCTGGGAACTGGAGCCCGACACCCCAAAGAACCGGAAAGGACCAGAAACCCCGGTCGGCCCGGCCGCGTATGAGTTCTTCGAACACCCCGGCAGGTGGGCGGTGGACAAGACCTTCGAGGAAGCCGTGTTCCTGCAACGCATGCGCAACATGCTGGTCATGGAACTGCACGACGCGCTGTGGCTGGCGCGCGCCACCCCGCGGGCGTGGCTGGAGCAGGGCAAGAGGATTTCCGTGAAGAACGCGCCGACCTACTTCGGCCCGGTGGCCTACGAGATCGTCTCCGACGTGGACAACGGCAAGATCACCGCCACCGTCGAGATGCCTTCCCGCCTGCCTGCGCCCGACAAAGGCGGGCAGGCAGGCAAGGCGCCCAAGGAAGTGGTCCTGCGGTTCCGTCATCCCAAGGCCGCGCCGATCAAGTCCGTCACCGTCAACGGCCCTTCGACGGGTTCGGCAGGCTCACCGCAAGCCCCCTCGACAGGCTCGGGGCAGGCAGGCTCAGGGCAAGGCATGCCGTGGACCGAGTTCAACGAGGACAAGGAAACCATCACTCTGAAAGGTCTGACCGGCACGGTGACCGTGACGGCGCAGTACTGAGGAGAAACGAACATGCAGACCGGCATTGCAGCCCACGATACGGACCAGGAGCAAGGAAACGGCATGAACACCGACCCCAGCCGCAGCAGCAGCCGCAAGGAGAAGCAAATGAACGCCATCGCCAAGCCAACGTCAGTCGCAGTACTAATCGCACTCATTCTGGGGCTGAGTGTCGGCGCACTGAACATCGCCGAAGCCGCCGTACCGGACAAGAAACCGGATCCGACCGCCGCCCCCACGACGCCTCCCGAGGCCCAGCGGTTGCGGGACACGGACCCCGATCCGTCCCGGGCGCTGCCGTTCGCCTTCACGGTCAAACAGGTCGCCTGGGGCGGCCTCGGCAAGACGGACTTCCCGCAACCCTTCTTTCGGATTGATGATCGCCTGGCCCATCTGTTCGGCATCCAGGGACGTCAGGCCCTCCACACCGGGCCTGACATGGACCGCCTTCAGGTCGCAACCAGTGGAAGCGGGCAGTTCACACTCGATCTGGCCAAACCGCGCACCGACAACATGTGCATCAGTGGCGGTTGGTACGACCGGGAGACCAAGACCCTGTACGCCGTGATCCACAGCGAGATCTATGAAGGCGTCAAGAAAGGCGCGCATGCGACCGATGCGGGTTGGCCGCGGAAGAAGACCAGCCTCGCCAAGAGCAACGACCTTGGCAAGACTTGGCAGGCCGCGGGAGACCTGCTGACGGCACCCTACCAGGATAATGTACACGACGTGGTCATGTACTCCGGCGCCGACTACGAGCCGGGCCCGGCCGATTTCGAACTGTACGTGGATGAACGCGGGGGCTACTTCTACATCACCTGCTGGAACACCTTCTTGCCTAAGAACGGAGGGCTCAACGGGTTCCTGATGTTCAGCGAGGTCGCGCGTTGCGCCATTTCAGACAAGATGGCCCCGGGCAAGTGGTTCAAGTACCGTGACGGCGCCTGGACCGAACCGGGCCTGGGCGGCAAGGCCTCCCGGGTGCGGTTCGACCGGCGGGGCCTCTACGGTAGCACGATCTACAGCACCTTCCTGAAACGCTACCTGCGCATCGGGGTCCACACGGGGATCAAGGACGATCGCGGCTGGCCCGGTTACGGTTTCAACGACCGGTCCATCTACATCTCGACCTGCACCGACCTGGGCAAGCAGGACTGGTCGCCCATGGCGAAACTGCTCGATGATCCCGCCTGCAAACCCATCATAGCCGCATTCACCTTGACGGACGCAACGGGGAGCGATCCCTACACCTGCGGCGACACCCTCCGCATCTATAACTACTGGGAGCATGCCGCACGCCGGTTGGATGTCACCTTCAAGGAAGGGACAACGCCCAGCGTCTACTTTCCGCCGCACGATTCCTACGCCTACCAGCCGCATCCGGAATCCGGCGATCCGATCGAAAGCCGCCGGACCCGCATCGTCGGCGCCGCCAGTCCGGAGATGCGCTATGCGGGGGCCGCCTGGAAGGACGTCGGCGGCGGTCAATATTATCAGGGTCTGGTCAAGGCCAGCGGAACCGCCGGCAGCACGGTGGAGTTCACCTTCACCGGTGCGGACATCTACTGGCGGGCCGTGGCCGACAAGGACGGCGGCCGGGCCGATGTCTTCATCAACGACAAGCTGGAGCAGACCGTGGACTGCTACTTCTGGGACTGTGAAATGCCATACCAGTTCGCTTTCATCAAGACCGGGTTGGATCCGAAGAAGACGCATACGATCAAGGTCGTCGTCCGCGGCGACAAGAACCCGGCGTCGAGGGGAACCGTGATCCGGCACATGGCCTTCGAGCATGCGGCCGAGTTCTGGCAGGCCTCGCGCGATTTTTGCTCCATCCAGGGCAACAACCAGTGCTTCTATCAGAGCCGGACTCCGGAAGGAACCTTTGTGGCCATGAAACATCTCGTCCCCGCCAAGGACGAATGGGCCAGTGCGCACGAGGGGCGGATCGGCTATGCCCACCAGATCCCCGATCGCAACGGCACGGCAAGAACATGGGTGGCGCCCACCGACGGCACCGTGCGGGTTCAGGGCAACGTTGGGCTCCGGGACCGGAGTACAGTGCACTGGGATCCCTCGGTCCTCTATGTGGACACCACCGGCGCCAACGTGATGCCACCCCCGTCCGAAGACGGCGCGGTGCGGGTCAGCCTCCTGCTCAACGACACACCCCTCTTCAGCTACAACGCCAAGGTCGGATCGTCCGTGGCTCATGATGTGCACACACCCGTCAAACGCGGCGACAAACTCCATTTCCTGGCCGATTACGCCTCCAAGGAGCCCCTGGGAGCGATCATGAATCCCAAAGCCATCTGCAAAATGAAGATGGACCAGCAGCAACCGGGCATCGCGCTGTCCTGGCAGCCGCCGGCCACAGGCTATCCCCAGAACTTCCGCCACTTCAACATCGAGCGTGACGACGGCATGGTCCTCACCTCCGGCGGCCCCGCCGTGACGGACATCAACGTCGTCGCGCCGGGCTTCCACACCTACCAGATCAGTGCGGTCAATCTGGCGGGCATCGAAGGGCCGAAGACCGCGGTTACGGCAGCCGTCTGGGATCAACCGTTCGTCGCCAGCGCCGGTTCGGTCAAGGCGCCTGTGCCTGCCGCCACCACTCGGGACGAGCGAACCATCGCTCTGACCTGGAAACCGTCGCCCGATTTCGCCGCCGGGGTTGGCGGCTACGCGATCTACCGGGACGGCGCCCGGATCGGCCTCGTCACGGGGACTGACTTCGCCGATGTGCTCGGCCTCCGCCCGGCAACAACCTACACCTACCATGTCGCCGGAGTGGACCAGGGTTACCGCGAGGGCGAGCCGAGCCAACCGGTCAAGGTCACGACGCCGGCCGACACCAGGCCGCCGAAGGTCCTCAGTGTGTCCACGCCGTCCACCACCAATGTGGCCGTGATCTTCGACGAGGCGCCGGACCCGGCGACCGCCGTTGCCGCCTCATCCTATGCCCTGTCCGACGGCCTCGGCGTGGTCAAGGCCGAGATGGCGGGCGATCGCCTCGTGGTCCTGACCACCCAGACGCCCATGGTCAACGGGAAGAACTGCACGCTGACCGTCCAGTCCGTCCGCGACCGGAACCAGTCGCCGAATGCGATGGACAAACCGGTGGCCGTTCCCTTCACCGTCGCCACGGAGCCGACGCTGTTCTCGCAAGGGCGACCGATCGCCGCCTCAACGTCCATGATGGCGCTGGGCGCGGCCAACGATGGCGATCCGAAGACCCGCTGGAGTTCAGCCATGAAACCGGGCCAGCCACACTGGGTGCAGATCGATCTGCAGCAAGTCCGGCTGATCACCCGGATCGTGCTGCGCTGGGAATCCGGCGGCTTACGTGAAGTCCTGCTGTCGGATGACGGAAAGACGTGGAAACAGGTTCCGACCGCCGGGCAGAGCACCAAGGAGGGCGATGTACACACGTTGCGCGCTGCCGCGCGATTTGTTCGACTCGGCTGCAACCCGGGCGGTTACGGGAACTCCTCGCTCTGGGAGTTCCAGGTCTT
>CAZTAJ010000173.1:0-6800 GCA_964611575.1 uncultured Verrucomicrobiota bacterium | reverse complement strand
CTGCCGTTCTTCCCTGGCGTCAGCCCCGGCTGGGACACCACCCCCCGCTGCCCGCCGCCTGCGCACAAGCCGGTCGGCGACCGGCGTAGATGGCCGGGGGTGGACACGGTCGTGAACGAAACCCCTGCCGCGTTTAGTCATCTGGTGCGGGCAGCCGTCGCGTGGTTGCGCGAGCACCCGCGGCTCCCGCCGGTCCTCACCGTCGGCTGCTGGAACGAGTGGACCGAAGGCCACTACCTGCTTCCTGACAATCAGCATGGGTACGGCATGCTGAAGGCGCTGGCGCACGGTTTGGGTGTGCAGCCCGCGGCGGAGGGCGCTTCGATCAAGGTGATGGAACTGTAGAAAGGCCGATTGCTGGAGCCGGCCGTCCCGGCCGTGAATTGAAAAACGGCGGATGACATCTTATGGAGCCGGCCGTCCCGGCCGGAGAATTGAAAGGACGGCGGGGACCGCCGTCTCCAGTCCCGGCCGGTTGTTCGCGTGGCTTGTCACGGGCAACGCTATCTGTTTCAATCCGCGCGTTCCCCGAAACGCGCCTGAATCACGAGACATGAGGGGATGACGAGCCAATTTCCACACACCGCCGTCCGGCGCGGCGGGGGCTGCGGTGAAAGAATCGTCCGGGAAATTCTCGCTCCCCCTTGCTCCCTACGAAACAGTGTTCCTGAACGTCGAATGATGCAGTGAAGAAAGAATATCCCTACGAAAACAAAGAACATTCTCGCGCTTGCAATCTGTTCGCTCTGCTGTCTCACCGCCCTGCGTGCGGCGGAGGACTTCCAGGAGTTTCAATGAAGGCTGAAGCGGATTAGACTGAAGGCTGTGGGGGAATACACTGAAAAGACCGAGGAGATGAACCGTAAATGACTCAGATCCAACGTACGCGATTTCCTAACCGTCTTCAGCCTGCAGCCTATCAAGCATCCTGCGGGATGCCAGTGAAAATCGAACTCTGGCCAGGACAGGCGCCTGTGGGCAATGGCAGGTTTCAGGATGCAAACGTTACCGTCACCGTGCACCACCCGGCAAGACCCAATGGCGCGGCGATCGTGATTTGTCCGGGCGGTGGCTATGGCGGCTTGGTGATGGGGGCGGAAGGACACGGCATTGCCGCCTGGCTCAATCGGTACGGCATCATCGGCGTCGTTCTCGAGTATCGCTTTCCGAAAGGGAACCCCGCCGTGCCATTACTGGACGCCCAACGCGCCATCCGCACGGTTCGCGCGAACGCGAAGGCGTGGGGGTGCGACTCCGGAAAGATCGGGATCATGGGCTTCTCGGCGGGCGGGCATCTGGCGGCCACCGCCGGCACACACTTCGATGCGGGAAACGCGGACGCCGCCGATCCCATCGATCGGGTGAGCTGTCGGCCCGACTTCCTGCTGCTTATCTATCCGGTGATCAGCATGGGCGAGAAAGGCCATGCGGGCTCGAGGACGAACCTGCTTGGGCCGGATCCTTCCGCGGAGCAAATCAAGTTATTCAGCAACGAACTGCAGGTGACCGCCCAAACGCCGCCCGCCTTCCTGGCGCACGCCAAGGACGACGATCCCGTGCCGCCGGAGAACAGCCGGATGTTTCATGCGGCCCTCAAGGCCAACCGGGTGCCGACCGAGTACCTGGAACTTCCGAGGGGAGGCCACGGGCTCAACGGGTACCAGGGGCCGATGTGGACCGCCTGGCAGGAACAATCGCTCCACTGGCTGGGGACCCTGGGTATTGAAGGGCCGTGTCCGCGCAGGGGCCCCAACGCCGGCAGGACGCTCACCTCCGAATGCTTCATCATGGAGGATGCGGAGACGGGCTCGCGGGTTACCCGGCTCACCACTCACCGCTGCCACAGCAACCATCTCTATTTCACGAACCCGGGATGGTGGGACAAGGATCGACGGCTGCTCTTCGCTTCCGAGCGCCATAATCAGCCGAACCTCTTTTCGGTGGAGTTCGCGACACAGGCAATCACCCAGATCACCGACCTGGGCCTGGAGCCCGAACTGCCCGCCGGGCCACGGATGCCGATTCCCTGGAATGTGGCCATCGGGGCGGGTTGCAGACACCCGATCGACGATCTTTTCTTTTTCGTCGCCCGGAACGCGGTTTGGTCGGTTCATCTGCAGACCCATGAGCTGAACCGGCTCTGGGAGTGCCCGGCCGGATGGCAGTGCGGCATTGTCAACGTGACCTGTGACGGGCGGTATCTGTGCACATCCGTCCTGCAGAAGTTGCGCGATGTCTGGCCGGACTGGTGCGACGGGCATCGCAGCCGCGTCTACCGCATCGCCCTGGCCACGGGCGAGGCGGACATCGTCCATGAAAATGACGAGTTCATCCAGCACGTCAACACCTCGCCGACCCAGCCGAATGTGCTGTCCTTCTGTCATGAGGGCGCGCCGTGGCGTCTCAAGAGCCGTATCTGGGGGTTGGACCTGAACGACGGCCGAGTCTGGGCCATCCGGCCGCTGGTGGAGGCCGAGGGCGTCAACCACGAGTGGTGGTTCCCCGACGGACTGCACCTCGGGTTTATGGCCAGCCGCGGGCCGAACTACCGGGACACGTCCATCGGCTGGATCCGCTGGGACAACACCGAAGCCGTCGAAAAGCCCTCTGGCGTGCATTGCACCCATTACCACGGCAACAGCACGGACCTGATCGTAGGCGACGGCACGCGCGAGCAGCCCTACCTGTTCGCGTGGTCGCTCCAGAATGGCGTGTGGCGGGGCCCCAAGGTGGTGTGCCGCCACGGCACGTCGTTCGTCTGCCAGGCGGTGCATGCGCACCCGCGTGTGTCGCCCGACGGATCCCACATCGTCTACACCAGCGATGCGACCGGTTACGGGAATGTCTACCGTGTCGATCTGAAGCCCTTCGACCAGTTGCCGGATTGGCCGTTGCCGGAGCGCAAGAAGACGGGCTGATGACGTGAATTCAGGCCATACCGCTTCAGCGCATGACCGAAGCAAATCCATGACAACGACACGGCCCAACATCCTGGTCTTCATGACGGATCAGCAGCACCACGCGACCATCGGTCCGGACAGTCTCGGCGCGACCCCCAACCTCAACCGGCTGATCGCGGAGGGCGTCCGGTTCGAGAATGCCTTCTGCCCGTCGCCGATCTGCACGCCCTCGCGTTCGAGTTTCCAGACCGGGGTCTTTCCCCATCAACACAAACACATCCACAATATCCACGTGGGAAAGAACCTGCACATCAACGAGGACTTCCCCGAGAACACGATCCTGCTGGGAGAGGCGTTGCAGCGTGCCGGCTATCGTACCGGCTACATCGGCAAGTGGGACTCAGGCCTCAAGAAGTCGCCGCTGGACTACGGGTACGAAATCTACGACCACAACCCCTACGGCGACCGAAGCTATGCCGCCGTTCACCAGCGCCAGCACGTGCGGATACCCTACGAGCCCAACCCGAAACAATCCCTGTTGTCCGCCGAAACGGACGAGGCGCCGCAGGATAGCGGCCCTTTCCGTGTTGCGCGGAAGACCGTGGAGGTGTTGAAGCAATGGACCGCCACCCAGGACCGACCGTTCTACCTGTTCGCGTCCACGCTTCAACCCCACGTGCCGTGGCATTGCCCGGAATCCTATGCCGGCAAGGTCGATCCGGCCTCCCTTCCGGAACCGCCAAGCTTTAGGGACGACTTCCACGGCAGGCCGCTTTCTTACCGTCGGCTCTACAACGGGAATAACTACTGCTGTCCGGGGTTACCCTGGCCGGAAATGGCCAGGGCGATCAGCCACTATCATGGCGTCATTTCGCTGATCGACGATGCCTTCGGCCTGATCGTCCGGACGCTGGAGGAATGCGGCGTTCTGGATAACACCCTCATCGTCTTCACGTCCGATCATGGCGAATTCATGGGCGCGCACGGGTTGATCGGTAAGAATGCATCTCTCCTGGAAGACATTGTGCGCGTGCCGCTGGTCGTTTCATGGCCGAACCGTTTCAAACCGGCGGTCCGGAAGGAATTCGTCCATCTCACCGACCTCTTCGCCACGATCGTGTCGCTCGCGGGTGCCGATGTGCCCGTCCCGGCCGTCAGCCGGAACATGACGCCTTTGCTGGAGGGCGGCTGCCCGGCCGCGTTTCCAGACGTAGCCTTCTTTGAGCACCATGGCAGCGGCAGCCTGACGACGGTCCGTGGCATTCGAACAAATCGCATGAAATACGTCTACCGACCGGCCGAAATGGACGAGTTGTATGACCTGGTGAACGATCCTTTCGAAATTCACAACCTGATCGATGACCCGCAGTACGCCGATGCGTTGCGAGGTCTGAAGCATCAGCTTCTGCAATGGATGCAGGACACCGCGGATCAGGCCGCCAGAATGACCCGCCTGGTTTTCGAGCGCGAAGGTGTGGCTCGGCAATAGGCGGAAAGAGCAGGGGAGAGGAACGATAGACGATGAAGACGCTTAACGAACCCGGGCGCGAACTGCCCGTTTCCTGTGAATGCGATGTGCTGGTCGCCGGCGGCGGCATGGCCGGAGTCGCTGCCGCGGTCGCCGCCCGGCGTCAGGGCGCGTCCGTACTGCTGATCGAACGATATTGCGCGCTGGGCGGCCTGGCCACCTTGGGCAATGTGATCGAATGGCTGCCCATCTGCGACGGTCGCGGACGACAGGTGATCGGCGGGCTGGGCGAGGAGCTGTTGCGGCTCTCGGTGCATGACCTGGGCCGTGATAACCCGCAGGCGCATTTCAAGGGTGTTCCGCCGTGCTGGGAGCCCGGGGGCGATCCCCGGGAACGCGAACGACATCGCTTCCAGACGTCCTTCAATCCCGCTTCCTATTTCTTTGCGCTGGAAAAATGGGCGGTCGACGCCGGCGTGGATCTGCTCTACGACACGCGGGTTTGCGCCCTGGCGCGCGACGGGGAACGGCTGACGCACGTCATCATCGAAAACAAGAGCGGCCGAAGCGCCTGCGCCGCCCGCGTCTTCATCGATGCGACCGGCGATGCCGACCTTTGTCACCTGGCCGGCGAGGCGACCGTGTCGCTCGATTCGAACGTGCTCTGCGGCTGGTTCTACATGCTGATCGACGGGGCCCCGCATCTGGTCAAGCTTTCCAACTCCTTCGATCGCGAGATGACCCGGGCCGGGAGCAAGGCTCCTTTCTTCCGGGGCGACGACGGGCGCGAGGTTACCGCCATGATTCTGGGCAGCCGGGAACTGGTGCGGCAGCGCATGGAACAATTCCGAACGCGGACGCCGGACAAGGAGGTGCAATTGTTTGCGCCGGCCACCCTGGCCTGCTTCCGTGCCACCCGCCGGTTGCAGGGCGCCCGGGTGTTGCAGATGGAAGACGTTCACCAGTGGTTCGATGATGCGTGCGGCTTGACCGGCAGTTGGCGCGAGGACGGTCCGGTCTGGGCCATTCCCTGGGCCTGCCTGGCGGCGCCGCGCACCCCCAACCTGGCGGTCGCCGGCCGGTGCATCTCGGCCGCGGGCGGCGTCTGGGACATCACGCGGGCCATTCCGGCTTGCGTGGTCACCGGTGAAGCGGCGGGCGCCGCGGCGGCCATGGCGCTGGGTTCGTCGGCGATCGATTTTCGCGCGCTGGATGTCGCCGCGCTGCGCCAACGCTTGTGTCAACAGGGCGGCATTATTGACCCCGAACGAGTTAAGGAGAGACAACCCGAATGAATGACCATGACGTGAAGACCTTGGGCGATCAGGAACCACCGTTTGCGATACGGTGCGAGGGGAAGCAGGTTGCCGACTGGACCTCGACGCTGCAGGCAGATGGCTCGTTGCGGTTCGCCAGTGCCGACGGCGGCCTGGAACTCGTCTGGAGTCGCACCCCGCGCGGCGTCGGCTGGGAATTCGAGGCGCGCCTGACCAATACAGGCGGCAAGCCCAGTGGCCTGCTCAGCGGTATCGAGTTCTTCCGCATGCGATGGCCCGTCGCCTTGGAGAGTATTCCGGTAGTGCACCACAGCGGCGGCGGTCTGACTGACGCCGTCTTTCCCAGTCCGGCGTGGCGGATCAAACGCACCGAGTTACCGGACTGGTCGGCCTTGAAACTTGAAGGGGACAAGGGACGCAGTTCCAACAAGGATCTACCCCTCTTCCTGGTCTCCGATGAGGACGATGCCGGCGGCTTCGCCTTTGCCGTCGGTTATTCCGGAAATGTCGTGAGCACGATCCTGCGCGACGTGGACTACCGCTCCGTCCTGGTGAGTTGTTCCGTGCGCGACCTGCAACTGCGCCTGCCGCCCGGCGAGACGGTGCGGCTCGGTTCCGTGCTGGTCGTGCCGTACGAAGGGGATTCCATCGCGGGAAAGAACGCCCTGCGCCGGGTCCTGCGCGAGGAGATCTGCCCGCCGCTGCGCAATCCCGCCCGCCTGCCCGGCGTGGCCTATCAGCACTGGTTTGGGATTGAAGCGAAATTCACCGGCGACTCCCTGCTCAAGGAGGCCGACGTGCTGGCCGGCTATGGCGCGGAGTACTTCGAGATCGATGCCGCCGTATTTGAACAGGGCACGTTTCCCCACTACGGCGCGGGTAACTGGGGACGGGCCGACCTCCGGAAGTTCCCCCAAGGCGTCGAAGCTTTCGCCGATGCCGTGCGCGGCAAGGGGCTCCGCTTCGGACTCTGGATCGAACCGGAGACCGTGGAAGCCGGCACCTTTATTGCCCGGGAGCATCCTGAGTGGGTGATCCAACGGCCGCCGCCGAATCATGCGCGGTTCCTGTTCGATTTCTCGATCCCGGCCGCCGCCGAGTACATGACCGACTTGATCGTGGAGGTCTTCAGCCGCTATGGGGTTGAGTGGTCGC
>CAZTAJ010000172.1:0-6805 GCA_964611575.1 uncultured Verrucomicrobiota bacterium | reverse complement strand
ATCCTGCTAAGCCCGGGCTCCGGCTCGTTCAATAACCTGGGCACGTGGCGCAAGACAGGCGGGGCAGGTACGACCTCCATTGGGGCCGGCCTTTCGATCACGAATTGGGGCAAGATCAGTTCCGAGAAGGGCGTCCTGGCGCTGCCGGTCAAGTACGCGCACTGCGGAGGGGTGCTTGGCATCGCCATCCGTGCCACCAACGACTACGGTCGAATCACTTTCGCCGGATCGCTGGCACTCACCGGACGCGTCGAAACCCTCGTGCAGGGTGGGTTCCGCCCACCGCTCGGGGCCACGTTCAACGCGCTGGCTTACCCCTCGTTCACAGGCATGGTCGAAGGGTTCAATGGCATCGACCTGGACAACGGCTTGCGGCTGGATCCCAGGGTTGACCCGGCGTGCCTCTCATTTGCAGCGACTGCCTACGATACGAACGAGGTCAAACGGGTCGGCATCTCCGGTCTCGCCCAGCACGTCTTCCTGTGGTGGCCGGTGGCCGTCACGAACGGCGAACTGGACACGGCCACTAATCTCATGACGCCGCTATGGGTGACAGTCCCCGCCACGAACAATAACGTGGTCCTGCCCGCAACCGGATCCCCCCGCTTCTTCTGCATCGGCGGACCGCTATGACCACAGGGGATGGACTGTCGGGCGGACCGCAACCTCTCACCAGAGCTGAGTGATCATGGAATCCCTTCAGAAACTGGAAGTCTTTCCGGTTCAGCATGCCGGCCGCAGAACCGTCTTGCACCCCGAACTGCAGAGGGAGATCCAGGCGCAGACGTCCGTGCGTTACTTGCGTTTTCTCCGGAAGGCAAGAATCGACCACCTTGAACTCCCGGCCTTGAACACGGCGAAGGACTCGGGGCGATGGGTGCCGCAGGTGCCCACCCATCCCGCGCATCTCCGGGTCTCCGTGCTTGACCGGAACAGGAACCGCTGGCACCTCGTCCACGAGATCAACCTGCCGCCCAACTCGAAATTCCAGGGCGAAGATCTGCGGCAGGACATGCCCATCGCGGAGATGGAGGCAATCCTCAAGAAAGCCGTGGAGGAGCAGATCCCGCACCGCATCGATCTGGGCGGCCTTGAGACGGATTGCCTGAAGGTCGAGTGCGACCGGGAACATCCGGTCTGGCCCAACCACGGCGAATGCAATGGCGGCCCATTCCAGGTGCCCTTCGGCACCCTGCAGGGTCTCGTGGCGTTCGGTGAGGGGCTCGAGCCACCGCCCGTTCCGGCCTACTGTCCCAAACTGCAGCGCGGCGGCTTCTCGCCGTCGGCGCCGGCGGGAATGACCGTCAATACCCGGAATCCGCTGGAGATCGTCTTCCGGAGCCGCACGCTTGCCGTCGGCTTCTCCCTCATCCGCCCGCTGCTGACCCACCTGTCATGGGACTGTTTCGGAGAAGGACGGCACTCCGGCAATCGTCTCCTCTTCAATGCCAAGGTGGCCGACGCCCTTGCCGGTTTGAACGGTCCCTCCTACATCACCCCGGAGGGCAATTTCATCGCTCAGAACATGACCGGCACAGTGGAGGTGACCGGCAATCAGGTGCGTTACCAGAATATCGAGACCGGCTGCGGCATCGTCGTCAGTGCCGTTTTCACCGTAGCCGCTGACTTGCTGACGCTTGAGATCGAACAGACCGCAGACCGCGACACCGCCGTGCTCGAAGGAGAGGCCTGGCGACTCCTATGGAACATGCGGTCGGGACTGACCAGTGTTGCCGGGATTCCGATGACAAAGGAGGGCCGGAGTGGATTTGTGGATCTGCCCGCGCTCATCACTGCGGACGAAGGAGGCTGTCTTGCCGTCACGCTTGTGTCAGGACACGGGGCCTTTCATGGGGAGAGCTACCATCAGCTTGAGGCGCGTTCCACCGGATTCATGATGGCCATCCCTGACACGGCGGAAACCCCGCTGGTCATCCCAAAAGGCGTTGTGCGTTCAACCTTTGAACTAAAGCCCTGTACGCTTCTGCCCGCCACGCCAACGGAGAAGACGGCCCTCTCCGAGGGCGTGCGAAGAACCTGGGCGGCAGGGTTCTCGGCGTTCCGCCCTGAATTCGGAGGATTCTCCAACAACGCCATCTCGACGAATTGCCACGTCAACCAGCACACCGCGTTTGATTACGCCGCCTTTACCGCAAGACCCACCGTCGGCCCGGATCCGTTGGACCTGGTCAGGTTCTCCATCGGGCGGGCGCTCCTGGATGGGGGCGGCTACGGCTACCACCGCTCGCTCTATCTGGACTCCGATCCGATTCTTGTTTCCGGGGCAGGCCGGATATTCCAACTCTCCGGCGACACGGAATGGCTGGCGCGGGTGGCCCCCGGCATCGTCGCGGCCGCCGGGAGAATCCTGGGCAATTTCGACTCCCGGGAGGGCATGATTGTCTGCCGGGCGCTCTCGGGGAATTCAGGAAGCTACCGCTGGAGTTCCAACGCGATGGACGTGATCGGCTTCGGGCATATCGACGCCTATGTGAATGCCTGGTCGTTTCGGGCATTGAAGAACGCCGCCGTGCTGTGCCGCGTCCTCGGCAACCGCGCGCTCTCCGCCCAATGCGCCGAGGCGGCAGACGTCATATCCGAGAACTACGCCCGGCAACTGGTCAATCCGGAGACCGGCTGGGTGGCCGGCTGGAGAAGCCGGGATGGGCAGATTCACGACTTCGGCTTCCTCTGGATCAACGGCGTGGCATGCGCTTTCGGCGTGATGGGAGACGCCGGCACGCGGCAGGCGCTTCGCAACCTGGAGGCGAAACGCGAAGAGGTGTTCCCGGAATCGGGATATCTGGGGCTGCCCTTGAATCTGATCCCGATCGCCGCCGCCGATCACATGCTCCCGAGTCTGGGGTTTCAGCTCAAACCCACCTTCGAGAACTACACTGACGGGGCGCTGTCACCGGTATTGGCCGCCTACTATATCCGGGCGCTCTCGACCCATGGATTCCAGGACAAATCCATGGCCCTCGCGGACGCCCTCGAACAGGGATTCGCCGATGGACAATTCCACGGTCCGTACGGCACGGGAAAAGAATTCAGGGTGTGGACCGGCGCCGATTCCGGTTATGAGGGGACATTCGGCCCCAATTCGGGCCCGCTTTACGCCATCGCCGTGGAACGCGGCATCATCACTCCACCGGCGCCGGAATGGTGGCCGGCTTGACACTCGGCCGGGGCCGCAGGCTGGCCCTGGCAAGATTACCGCCCATTGACACCACTGAACCGGGCTCGCAGCCTCCAAGCCTTCCGCTCGAGTTCCGCAATGGAGATCAGCACGGACGTCTGGAAGGTGCTCTTGGTGTCATTGTCCGTGAAGACGAACTGGTCGGCATAGCCCGGCATGGACTGTATGCCGTTGTAGGTCAGGTTGAGGCCGCCGGCAATCCTATGTACCGGCACACCGTTTGCCGCCGCCCGCGCCGCGGGGCGATTGGCCTTGGTCACCTGTTTCGTTACTCGCATCCCCTGTCTCCCCCCCATTAGTCTTAGTTCCTGCCATTCCAGCAGCGACAGTGCCCAAAACGGACAAAGTGAATAGGTTGACACTGCCTTGACAATGTTTGACAGCGCATTGACGACTCGACCTGGAAACCACCGATTTCACGGGCTTCACATTCGGGCGCAACCCGAGCCGAACCGAAAATGAGAACCCGCGTTTGCAGAATCGACATGGCACCGATGCGCAGCGCGTCCGGGTACAATGGTCAGACACAAGGGCCAGACGCACTTGCATTTCTGGCCCTGTTCTGCCACCTTCTCATCCCGAAAGCGCCGTTATCCGCAGGCTCCGCCGACATGAGTCTGTGCGGTCAGAAGCGCGACTTCGAGCACGTCGATCATATGGATGACTCCATCGCCAGAAACTTCTCCATCGTGATTCCCGCCTTCAACGAGGCCCGGGGCATCGGCGATACGCTGGAAGACCTCGCCGTCAACGGGTTGATGGAGCGTGGCGAGATCATTGTTGTGGACGATGGGTCGGTCGATGATACGGCCCTCGTTGTCCGGAAGTACCCCGTGACACTGCTCCGGCACAACGTCAACAAGGGCTATGGCGCCTCGTTGAAGACGGGCATCCGTCATTCACGCGCGGACTGGATCATCACCATGGACAGCGATGGCCAGCACAGTGCCGAGTCGGTGTCGGCTGTCATCCGCCAGATGCCTGAATACCCCCTGGTTATCGGCGAGCGGACTGCGGGATCCCACCAGGTGCGCAACCGAAAGTTCGGCAAATGGATCATTCGCGTGGTGGGCGAGATGCTGGTGGAGCAGGCGTTGCCCGACTACAATTCCGGTCTCCGGGGGTTTGACCGCAAGATCATCCGTTCGATGCTGCACCTGATGCCGAATGGTTTCTCGTTCAGCACAACCTCAACCCTGGCGTTTCTCAAAGAGGGGCTCCCGATCGGGACGGTCCCCATACACGTCAAGCCGCGTGTCGGCAGGGCCAGTAGTGTTCGCCCCTTCAAAGACGGCATCAAGACGCTCATGCTACTGGCGCGGATCATCATGCTGTTTAATCCGCTGAAACTGTTCCTGCCGGCCAGCGTTCTCTTTGGAGTTTGGGGCGTGTCACTGGCGCTCATCGATATCATGTACGAACTGCATCGTGTTTCCAACGGCGCCGTGACCATCATGGTCCTGTCCATGTTCCTGTTCTTCTTCGGCCTGCTGGCCGACCAGATCTCGATGCTGAATCTCCGGGAACGACGCGATGACACGACCTGATGCGCCTCCGTCCAATCCGTGGACCGATGAGGATGTCGCCCGGCACTGGGACAGCGTTGCCAGCCTCTATGTGGACGCCAATGCGGAAGTCTCCGCCGCGCACGATCAAAGGTTCGGCTGGGCCATTCCCGAACTGCAGCTCTTCCCCCATTGCCGTGTCCTGAACATTACCAGTCGGGACTGCGGCGCGCAGGCTCATCTGCTGAACGGCAGCCCCTCCGCTCAAGTGACCCATGCCGAAATTTCCCAAGGCCTGATTGCCGTGGCCAGGGAACTGCATCCTGACGCACGAATATGCAAACTCGATCGCTATGATCGCCTGCCCTTTGAATCCGGGGCGTTCGATCGCATTCTCTGCCTCGAGACGCTGGAGCATGTTGCCTCCCCGATCGGCTTCCTCCATGAGCTGCGTCGCGTCGTGGCGCCCGGCGGACGGATGGTCCTCAGTTGTCCGCCGGCCAGTTGCGAGTGGAGCTACCGGCTGTACACCGCGTTGTTCGGCGGACACGGCGAGGGGCCCCACCGGTTTCCTTCATCCCGCGAGGTCAAAACCTGGCTGGCCGCAACCGGTTGGACCCTCGTCCGGCATGAGGGGACGCTGTTGATCCCTTGCGGGCCCAAAACGTTGCGCGACTGCGGCGAGCGGCTGATCCGGCGGTTTCCCGGCTCCTGGATCGCCGAACTGGGCATACGGCAGTTCTTTGTCTGCGATCAGCACGAAGAGCCGCCACGTGAGCTTGTGTCAAAGGGGTAATCGTCTATGAACACGACCATTGATGGAACACCGGGCACCTTGCCGGAGGCCTTGTGGGCGGTCATCAGAAGCCGACGCTCCGTCCGGAAGTTCAAACCGGAGTCAGTGCCTCGCGGCGTACTGATGAGGATCATTGAAGCCGGCGTGCAGGCCCCGTCGGCCTGCAATATTCAGGGCTGGCGCTTCATCCTCGTCGAGAAGCCGGAACTCCGCCGCACGATTCAAGAGGCCGGCGGATCGGTGCTCATTCCCGCCTCGCCGTCAGGCATCCTCATGGTCTACGACAACACCACCAAGAACACCCCCTACCGGGATGACGTACAGAGCGCCGCCGCCTGCATCCAGACGATGCTTCTGGTTGCGAATGGGCTGGGCCTCGGCGCCTGCTGGATCTGCAATCTGCCCAGTCCATCCTTCCTTCGCCGCCTGCTGGGGATTCCCTGGAACTATTCGCCGGTGGCCTACCTGATTCTCGGCTATCCGCTTGAGGGCGCGCGCAAGGACATGCCGCGCCGCCATCCGCTTGAGGACATTGTGGGCGTGGACGTCTTTCCTGCCGCCGGAAAGGGATCCACGCACAGTCGACCCATGGTGCTGTTCCTGAGGGTCGCCTACTGGGGATACCGGATGACGCCGCGGGTGCTGAAGAGGCTGCTTCTTAATCGTATCGTCGATCGCAAGCTGACGAAGAAATTCGACAATTGAAGGCTTTCCCACCTCCAATTTCCACCTAACACCTCCCACCGATCACCTACCCCTGCCCACCCTCCACCCGGTACACCGCCACCACACACCGCACGCCTGCCTCGTTGGCACCGCAGCTCACGATGTGCGGGCCGCCCAACTCAATCCGCCATCGCCGAGACCACCGCCGGCCGGCATCGCCCTCCACCAGAACCGCACCGCCCGGCAGATCCCGCTTCCACGGTTGCGCGGGACACAGTCCGTGCCGCAGGCTGAACCCGCGGCGCACCCACTCCCATTCCAGCGCCAACGCCGCCGCGTTACCGCACTGCACGAGCACCCGGTGCAGCAGCCGGAACCGCTCCTCCAAGGGGGGACGCAGCGACGCCCTAAAGGCATCCCCCGCCGACGCCAGAAGATCCTCGACGAAATGGCCGTCATGGGCCAAAGCCGCCCGAATCGCGGGCTGCAACGCCTCGGCGTTGTAGAACCAGTCGAGAAACCGGCGTACCTCATCCGCCCTGCCAAGATCGGCAGGCGTCATCTCGCGGGTTTGCAGGATCCCATAGCAGCCTGTTGAAAAAGTCGTAATCTGATTCTTTTCGATTGTGTCCTCATGAA
>CAZTAJ010000171.1:0-6881 GCA_964611575.1 uncultured Verrucomicrobiota bacterium | reverse complement strand
ACGGCGCGCCCTCGAACCGGTCCATCGAGCCGATGCCGACAAGGTCGGCGCCAAGTTCGCGGGCGTAGGATTTCAGACTCTCCGTAGTGATCATTGTCTCATTCCATTCTTTCCCGGAACGCTCAACCATTTCCGGCCGGGACGGCCGGCTCCATTTCTTGCACCCTATCCGCCATCCTGGAGACGGCGGTCCCCGCCGTTCCCTTCCGGCCGGGACGGCCGGCTCCATTTCCCTTTCGCGTATGTCGCGCTTTTCGTGGCTCCTCTTCCGGCCGGGACGGCCGGCTCCATAATTTCGGTGTTTTGGAGACGGCGGTCCCCGCCGTTCCACGTTCATTTCCGGCCGGGACGGCCGGCTCCATGTCATGTCGCCAACGGGCAGTTGATCACGCAGGGCTCGGCCACTACCGGCCGGTATTTCTTGATCGGGTCGTGCTGACGCAAGGCGTCGGCCAGCGCCTTTGCCGTGATTTCCGCCGGCGCCGGCACGTCGAGCTTGGAGCCCAGATACTTGAACCCGCTTTCGCCCATGAGCGTGTAGCGCTTGACCCAGTCGCAGCGCCTGGCGTCAATGCGGTTGAACGAATACTCACGGCCCTCGCAGGTTAATGTGAGGGTCTTGCGGCTGATCGCCTGGGACGGGCACGACGAGATGCACGGCTGGGCACAGCCCGTGCATCGGCGCTCGACGTCCGCACCCGGCAAGGGAGAGGCAACCAGCGGCGCATCGGTGACGATGGCGATCAATCGCTGGCGGATGCCGAACTGCGGCGTGGCCAGGTGACCGCTGACGGTCAGTTGGCCCAGCCCGGCGGCGAGCCCCGCGAAGCGATTGCTGAACAGATCCGGCTGCGGCCCGCGCGGATTGGCGGTGACCGAGTCGGTGCCGGTCAAATCCATCGTCAGGGCCGCCCTATACCCAAGGTTTTCCAGGCGCCGGATCAGCCGATAGCCGATGACCGACCCCAGCCAGTGCGTGACGTAGGTCTGGAACGCGTAGGGTCCTACGGCCTCGGCCGGCGGCCGGGTGGCCCAGTGGAGCACTTCCTTGTGATAGCGCAGGCCGAACACAAGCACCGATTTGGCCCCCGGCAGCCAGTCGGCCGCCGTCTTGACAGCGCGCTTCCTGGCCGTCACGACGGGATCCCAGGGGGTGAAGCGGGTGGACTTGTCGCCGGCGTCCAGAATCTCCTCGCCGTCGAAAACCGGCCGCAATTGCGTCGCCAGTTCGTCCAGGCGGCCGGCGGAGGCCACACCCGCCAGGTCGGCGCCCAGCGAGCGGGCCAACTCGCCGAGCTGTCCCGCCAAGTCGGACGTGGCGTTGCCGTAATCCAGGCGTGGCACGGGGCCGGCACTGTCACGACGCTGAGCCGGAATGGCCATGCGGGTGATGACGGTGTTGGCGATGACCTTGTGATGTTTCAGATCCGGCAGGCCGGCCACGATGCTGCCGGTGGGGTTGTTGTCCTTCACCGGATCCGGATGCGAGCCGCTGCGCTCGACCGTCATCAGCGAACGGTGCCCCAGCGCTTCGAGGGCGCGGGTCAGATCGTAGCAGAGGGAGTCCACCTGGTATCCGGCGCCGATCCCGGTGCCTCCAAACGCGACGCTGTCCGCGGTGGCGGCCGGACTGGTGACAGCCACGGTGATGGCGCTCTGAGCGCCGGGCAGGAGGCGGTCAAGGTCGATTCCCGCCGCACGGAGCGCCTCGGTGGTGTTGACCACGGCCAGGTCGGCGCCGCCGACCAGCAGGGGCGTCAGGAGCCGGTCCACAATGGCGCGATGGTCGCCGGCCTGGACGGGAGTTCCCGGATAGCGCCGCATGGGCGTCTTCGAATACGCGCGGTCGAAGGTTCGGATCGGCTTGGGCACGCAGAACTTCAGGCACTGCCCCATCTCGCCGGAACGGATGCCGTGCTCTTTGACGTTATCGAGGATCACCTGTTCGGTGACGACTTCGGGGATGTGCAGATCCAGATCGAGATCGAAATGTTCGCCCCACGCGCAGCGCCAGAGGTTCTTGTCCGGGAAGCGATACTCGTATTCGCCGATCTTCAGCACCTTGTCGCCGTGGATCTCCTTGGCGAGGGCCTGCGTCGGACAGTGCTTGCGGCAGAGCATGCAACGGTCGCAGACCGAGCCCGGCGGGATCAGCGGGTCGGGTTCGATGACGGCGTCGGTGATGACGGTGATGAAGCGGTTGCGCGCGCCGTATTCGGGGGTCAGCGCCAGGCCGTTGAAACCGAGATCGGCCAGGCCGGCCACGACGGCCATGTAGATGTGGCTGACGTCCGGGGCGAAGACGGCTTTGAGGTCCTTGTATTCGTTGTAGCGCCAGATGTTGCTGGAGACGATGGGGACGGCGCCGTACCCCTGGCGCTCGATAAAGGTGGCCAGGCGGTAGGACATCTCGTCCAGACGCGCGTTCATCAGGTACTGGATCGAATACGGGCCGATCTCCTGCGGGTGCGTCTCGCCGCCGAGCTCGATGCAGGCGTCGGGGTGGTGGACGGCCATGACAATGACGGTTTTTGCGCCGGGGTAGAGTCCCTGCGGACTCATCATAAGCGGCGCGTGGGCGCACCGGTCAATGTTGCCGAAGCCGACCAGGTCGGCTCCGAGTTCATACGCGTGTTTCTTGATGGCTTCTTTCATGGGTGTCCTTCACCAACTTTTCGAAACAATTCTCTACCTATCGCCAAAACTCGCCGTCCTATGCAAGGCACGCCGGCAAGCGGCGGCCCTACGAATCGGAATCTTGTCGCATTCTCGTAGGGCGTCCGCTTGCGGATCGCCGTCTTTCCTGTCGCAATCCTGTAGGGCGTCCGCTTGCGGATCGCCACACTGGGTCTTTCCTGTCGCAAGGCACGCCGACGAGCGGCGGCCCTACGGATGAATTCTTGTAGGGCGTCCGCTCTTGTCTCGCCGAAGCCTTCCGGCGTAGGCGGATGCGAATCGCCGTCCTGCTTGGCCTATCGGATCAGAAGGACGGTGCCGGACTCGGCAACCCGCAGGGCCACGTCGTTGTTGTCACCACCGGTGGTGGTCACGGCCATTGAAAATGTCTTGCCGCCGAACTCCACGTTCACCTTCCTGGTCGCGAATGCGTCGGGAATCTGTCCGCTGGAGGTTTTTTCGAGGATGACATAGGCGTAGTCTCTGACCGGCTCATGGGAGGCACTCACCTTCAAAACGGCACCGCCGAGGCTCACGCCGCTCTGGGCTGTCAACCGGCTGCAAACGCCGGGGCTCGCGCCGAGGTCCACCGCCAGCGTGCCGCCCGTTTGCAACGTCAGATTCGAGGCGATCGCCGAGACGCCGTTCGAGACCACCAGGCTGCCCCCGGCGGCGACGGTCACCGCCCCACCGCGATACAGCGACCCGTTCATCAGGTCCAGCCGCACGTAGTTCGTCGCGCCCAGTCCCGCGCCGAACACATAGTCCTGCCCTGTGGCGGCATTCGTCGCGTTGTTCAGCCGGAACGCGTTGTTGCCGGACCAGCGGAACTTCCTGATGTCGGATCCGGACCAGTTGCCCTTCACGTTGGCATTCGTGATCGCTCGGAACGAAATCGTCCCGTCGCTGATATAGATCGCCCCGTCGTTGGTGTACACCAACGGCGTGGCCGATCCGAACTGGTAGATGCCGCCGGAGTTGGTGATTACGTTACCGCCTGCGCTGGTTCCGCCTGTTTCGCTATTCTGGCGAATTTTCAGCCCACCGCCGTCGCCAATTTCGATCAGTCCCCCGTCAAGCACCTCGATCCGGTTATCCTTGGCATCCGGGCCTCTGCCGGCATAGAAGGAGGCTGCCGAAATAACCTGGGATCCCGGCCCCGTCACCCGGAGCACATTGCCCGTGCCGGCCGGTCCGCTATCGTTGGGCCCCACGCCGCCGATCACGATGCTCCCCCCGTACCCGACGACGGTGCCGCCGTTGGCAACCACAAACGTATTCGAATTGCCCGAACTCATCTGGAAGTTGTAATACGGCGATTGATAGGGCTCCGTAAACACCAACCGCGAATTCGCGCCCGAGACCGTCACCGCGTTCAGATGGCCCGACAACTCCATTTTCCTGTTCGTCACGCTGCCACCGGCGAGCACCTCGATGCGGTTTCCCCGCCCCGTGAACACAATGTCCCCGGAGTCAACGTTCGTTGTGACGTTCAACACACCATTCGAGACGATCAGCGCGTTACCCGCCGGATCGAGCCAGACCAGAGAGAACCGTCCGAACCGGAACAGGCCCTTGACATCCATTCTGCCGCCGTCGGCCACCGTGACTACATTGGACATGCCCCGCGACTGGTAACCAAGCTGGAACTGCACGCCGACATCCACAAACGACCCCTGGCCCGTGACGGTCAGCCGGTTGCCGGCGACAGTCGCCTCTTCGACATAGGAGCTCGGATGGCAGCCCACGGTCAGCACGCGCGCGACGCGCACCTGGCCGCCATCCCTCACCACGAGTTCGTTGTCCCGCTGGCCCGCCGCCGTGCCACCCGCCACAAACAGCCCGATGCCGGAGGCGTTCTGCAAGACCTCGATGACGCCCTTGTTCGTGACGGTCACCGAATTGCCGACGCAGTTGGCATAGCAGCCGATGCGCAGCGGGTCGGTGACCACCACCCAGCGGGAGGTATTGGCCCCGCCGCCGACGGTCACACGGTTGTAGCAGGAGGCGCTGCTGCCGTGGTGGCCGGCCCCCACGCCGGCACCGACCGCATTCGAAACCAGCCCGCCGTCGGTGACGATCAGCCGGTTGGAAATGCTGTTGATCCAGTACCCGACGCTCATGCCTCCGTTCGGCGTCAGCACCTTGGACCCCGCGCCGCTCACCACGAGGAGATTGTTTGTACCGTCGCGGCCAACCACAAGCGGATTGAACACGTTGGCCTCGGGGTTGGCCAACATGGCGACGACTTCGCCGCCGTTGGTGACCGTGAGCCGATTATTGGAACCGCTCCGGCCCACCTGCAAGACGCCGTTGGTGACGTACCACCGCGAATTGGCGTCTTGGACCGTGGCGGAGTTGTTGTCATTCCCCCCCGCTTCCCCCAGTCCGAAGAGTTTGCCGGTGGCGATCGGACTGTTGGTCAACGAACCCCCATTCTTGATCAGGAGGGTGTTGTTCTTGCCCGCTAACCCCGCCCCTGTCGTGTTGTAGCCCACGTACCAGGAGTCAACCGGCGCGTTGGACGACACCCCGTCGAGGGTGATGGTCCCGTTATCCGCCCGGGCCGCCGACACGCCCCAAAGTCCCGCCGCCAACATACCGATGACCATCCATGCCGCACGTCCGCACCTGCTATTTTCGAGCATGATACACCCCTTTTGTTCTTCCACATTGTGGAACTACACTCACTATAGGGATTATACGGGGGGGTAGCGGCGGGAGTCAATTGGAATTGCTGGAATCATTCGCAGGGCGTCCGCTTATCGAGTTTTTGTAGGGCGTCCGCTCTTGCGCATTCTTGCAGGACGTCCGCTTGCGGATCGCCGTCTTTCCTGTCGCAAGGCGCGCCGTCAAGCGGCGGCCCTACGAATCGGAATCTTGTCGCATTCCCGTAGGGCGTCCGCTTGCGGATCGCCGTATTGGCCAGGCGGCCCTACGAATCGGAATCTTGTCGCATTCTCGTAGGGCGTCCGCTTGCGGATCGCCGTCTTTCCTGTCGCAAGGCACGCCGGCAAGCGGCGGCCCTACGAATCGGAATCTTGTCGCATTCCCGTAGGGCGTCCGCTTGCGGATCGCCGCACTGGACGGAGTGAACGAGGCACGCCGACGAGCGGCGGCCCTACGGATGAATTCTCGTGGCGGATCGCCACACTGGGCGGGCTGTTAATCGGCGCCAATGGCTTTTCCGTCCACTCCCAATGACACCATGTCCGCGGTCAGCCATTCCTCGGGCGGCCATCGCCCGACATCCAACAATTGCATGAAATCGAAATCCACATTCGGAGCTTTTGTCCAAAATGGCCAATGCTCGCACCGCCCGATTAACTTGCCGCGATAGGGGTTCAGGAAAATATAGCGGGCATAGTTCCCGGGGAGGTCCGCCGGACGCAGGCGATGCTCATGGAAATTTTCCTGCCACGCAGCGCCGGCCGAGGTCAGCGCCGGCTTGGTGAGCGTTTTGATTTTGCCGACTGCCTGCCCAACGGCGAGTCTGCCGGAAAGTGTCGCCAGTACGTGCAGGTGATCCGGCATGACAGTGGAAGCCATGACATTCCAATCGCCATCCTGTTCACATCTGGACAGCGCCAAAGCAATGGCGTCGGCACAAGGGGGCGATATAAGTCTGTGTTCCGGTCGCCTGGCACAAACGGTAATCAGATAGGTTGCTCCGGCAAGGCTGATGCGTCCTTTCCGGAGGGCCGGGGTTTGTCGCGGTTGCATGGCGGAGCCCTATGACACAATCGTGAGCAAACCGCAAGCACGGCATGGGAGGCACGCCGGCAAGCGGCGGCCCTACGGGATGAATTCTTGTCGCATTCTCGTAGGGCGTCCGCTCTTGTCCCGCCGAAGCCTTCCGGCGTAGGCGGATGCGGATCGCCGTCTTTCCTATCGCAAGGCGCGCCGACGAGCGGCGGCCCTACGAATCGGAATCTTGTCGCATTCTTGTAGGGCGTCCGCTTGCGGATCGCCGCCTTTCCTGTCGCATTCTCGTAGGGCGTCCGCTTGCGGATCGCCGTCTTTCCTGTCGCAAGGCACGCCGGCAAGCGGCGGCCCTACGAATCGGAATCTTGTCGCATTCCCGTAGGGCGTCCGCTCTTGTCCCGCCGAAGCCTCCCGGCGTAGGCGGATGCGGATCGCCGTCTTTCCGGTCGCAAGGCACGCCGGCAAGCGGCGGCCCTACGAATCGGAATCTTGTCGCATTC
>CAZTAJ010000170.1:0-6896 GCA_964611575.1 uncultured Verrucomicrobiota bacterium | reverse complement strand
TGGCGGTTTCGACCGGCGGCCGCTCCTGCCGGCGCTCGCGTCTGGTCCGGGACAGCCTAGCCCGCCATCTCACCGGTGTGAACACGGCCGATCTCCTGGTTATCGGGACGAGTCACCAGTGCATCTCACTGCGGCAACTGGAAGGCTTCTGCCTCGGGGAACG
Organism: uncultured Verrucomicrobiota bacterium; assembly: GCA_964611575.1. GTDB lineage: Bacteria > Verrucomicrobiota > Kiritimatiellia > CAIKKV01 > CAITUY01 > CAITUY01. The sequence continues at coordinate 6,733 of CAZTAJ010000170.1, read as the reverse complement.
ACTGGAGGAAACGGGGCGCCTGCTTAAGTGCGTGTGGGGCCTTCATGAGTTCGTTCTGTTGAACACGTGCAACCGCGTCGAGTTGCTGGCGCTGGCTTCCACCGACACGGACGTTCACGAGCTTCTGAGGCGCGCCCTGGGGCTCGGGGGACTCGGAAAGGATGCGTTCTACATCCGACGGGGAGTCGAGGCCCTCGAGCACCTGTCGCTGTTGGTTGCCGGCTTGCTGTCCCAGGCACCGGGCGAAAGCCACATCGTATCCCAGGTGAAGGACGCCCTCGCCACCGCCGAGCGGCTGGCCTGGTCGGCAAGCATCATGCGGGAGTGGGTGTCGAATGCGCTTCATATTTCGAAGGACATTCGAGCCGCCACCTCAGGCATGGTTGAGACTGGCGATGTGGAGGATTTGATCATCCGCTTCCTGGAAGCCCAGCGGGCCGGCTTTCAGAACCGGCCGGGAATGGTGATCGGAACGGGCGCGGTCGGAAGCCGGCTCGTCGAACAGCTCATGGCCCGGCCCGGAACCGGCCGTCTTGCCTGGTGCTACCGAACGCGGCCGCCCGAACTGCGGCCAGAATGGGGGGGACGCGTCGCCGCGGTCAGTCTGTCCGAAATCGGAACGGCTCTCAGCGGTGCCGGATACATCATTGCGGCAACGGGCGGGGCGGAGCCCGTTTTGACGCCTGATCACGCCTCGAAATTGTCCGTAAAGGCTGAGGTGTTGATTGTCGACGTCGGGATGCCCCGTAACGTGGACCCCGAGTTGGCCGCGAGGGCGCCGGGAACGCGAATTGCGAATCTTGACGATCTCAAACAGTGGCAAGGCGGAGACACCCAAGGGATCAACCACGCGATCAGCCTGGGGCAGCGCATCGTCCACGAGCATCGTGACCTATATGACAAAACCATCCGCAATGTTCAAAGTCGGCACACGGACGAGTAACCTGGCCCTGGCCCAGACCCGCCACGTTGTGGATCGTCTCAGCCGACTGTTGCCGCGAGCGACGTTTGACACACAGCCCCTGTCTTCGCCGGGCGATCGTGATCGCTCGCTGGACCTGCGCGAGAGCCCCGCCGATTTCTTCACGCGCGACCTGGACGAGGCGATCCTCCGGGGCGATCTGGACTTCGCCGTTCATAGCGCCAAGGACATGCCTGATCCCATGGGGCTGGGACTCGACTGGTGCTGGCTTCCCTGGCGCGAGGATCCGCGCGACTGTCTGGTATTCCCGTCGGGTCAAGGGCCTGCGCGAGTGCCGTCGTCGCCGCGCATCGGCGTCAGCAGCGACCGACGGGTGGCCTATTGCCGGCAGCGGTTTCCCGGAGCCGGCATTCTGCCGATCCGAGGCAACATTGAGGACCGGCTGGCGCAACTCGATGCACACCAGTTTGACGCGATTATCATGGCCGGAGCCGCCCTGATCCGCCTGGGGCTTGAATCCCGGATCGGCGAGTGGATTCCCCACGGCGACCTTCCGACACCTCCGGGACAAGGCCGGCTGGGTCTCTCCTTCCGGGCCGATGACTCGCGGCTGACCCGGATACGCACGCTGTTTGTCCGGCCAGTGGCATTTGTCGGCGCGGGCGCGGGCGATGCCGGGATGTGTACGACGAAGGGACTGGCGGAGTTGAAAGCGTGCGATGTGTGTATTCACGACGCGCTGCTCGATCCATCGTTGCTTATGGCTCTTCCCTCTCACGCGGAACGCATCGATGCCGGCAAACGCGCCGGCGAGACCGCGCCCGCGCAGGCCGACATCACCGAGTGGATCTTGCGACACGCCCGACGCGGCTGCCGTGTGGTGCGGTTGAAAGGGGGAGACCCGGGTATCTTCGGCCGCCTGGCCGAGGAGACCGAGGGCATGGAGGCACTGAGTCTGCCGTTCCGGGTCATTCCCGGTGTCAGTAGTCTGAACGCAGCCACAACCGGCACGGGCATGCTGCTCACCCGACGTGGCGTATCCCAAGGATTCTGCGCCATCACCGGACGCGCTGCAGGGGGAGCGCCGGCGGATGTGTCAGCCTCCGCCCGAGGTCGCCTTCCCGTCGTCGTCTTCATGGCCGGTGGTGCCGCGGCCACCGTCACCGACCAGTTGCGACGCGATGGGTGGGCGGCGAGTACGCCTGCCACCGCCGTGTTCGCCGCGGGCACGGAGGAGGAGACGCTCGTGGCCGGTACGCTGGAAGATCTGGCGGCACGGATGACGGCGGCCGGCCGGCCAACCTTGTTGATCTGCGGCGGGGTAGCCGGGTACCGGTTTCGCGGGGACCGGGGCGCTCTGCGCGGCAAGAGGATACTGCTCACGTTCAGCGACGCCCTGATGGCGCGCGCCGTAAGACAGGTTCTGGATTACGGGGGCATCCCGGTCCCACGACCGTTGATCCGTTCCGTGCCACGCACGGAGGATCTCGACTGGCTGCGGCATCTCCGGCAGTACGACTGGCTCGTGTTGACGTCACCGTCCGCCGTTGACTGTCTCATGTCCCTGTTGCGTCATACCAAGACCGATCTGCGAGGGCTGCCTCGGTTGCTCGTGCCGGGCCCCGGAACGGCCGCGCGCCTGGAGACCTTCGGCTTGCAGGCAGAGGCGAGTCCGGACGCAGACTTTAGCCGCGACGGTTTACTGACGAGTGCGCGAAAGCACCTGCGGTCCGGCGAATCAGTGCTGTGTCTACGGTCCGATCGTGCCGGCGCCGATCTGGCGACCTCCCTGGGGAAAACGGGGCTGCGAGTGGACGACGTGGTGCTGTACCGGAATGAGCCGGTGGCCTATGAACATAGGCCGCGGTTTGACGTGGCCGTATTCGGCAGCGGGTCGGGGGTGGAGGCGTTGCTCGCACAATGGGGGCGCGACGCGTTGGCAGGCACGATCGTCGCGGCATTTCCGGGATCGGCGGCTGCGGCCCTGGCAAAGGCCGGCATAAAGGTTGATGTTGAGTCCCCTGAACCGATTGTGGAATCCTGCATCGGAGAACTGGCCCTGCATGAGGTGCGGCGAGCCCTGGAGGAAGCGTCATGAACGGATATCCCGAAAGACGGATGCGGCGATTGCGCCAGACGCCGCGTCTCCGCCGGATGATCGAGATGGAGTTGCCGAGCCCCGGTCGTTTTCTCTGGCCCGTGTTTGTCGTCGAGGGCCAAGGCGTCAAACAGCCGCTCGATGCGATGCCCGGCCAGTTTCGCTTCAGCCCGGATACGCTCATCGAGGCGTTGGGTCCGGTCTCGGAGATGGGCGTCGGCGGCGTCCTCGTCTTCGGGGCAATCCCGGACGACCACAAGAATGACACCGGTCAGGCGGCCTGCGATCCGGCAGGGATCGTCCCGCAAACCGTTCGTCTCATTCGCCGGCGTTTCCCCGATCTGGTCGTGTTCACGGATGTCTGCTTGTGTGCTTACACCCACCACGGCCACTGCGGCCCCCTGGACGGCCAGGGCCGCGTGGCCAACGATGCCGCCGTCGCCACGTTGGCCCGTGTGGCCTGCGCCCATGCCGACGCAGGGGCGTCGGGCGTCGCCCCCAGCGCCATGATGGACGGCCAGGTCCGGGCGATCCGCCAGGCACTGGATGCGGCGGGACGGACCGAGACGCTCATCATGAGCTACTCGACAAAGTTCGCCTCATCGTTCTACGGCCCCTTCCGGGAGGCGGGTGGATCGAGTCCCCGCCATGGGGACCGCCGCGGCTATCAGGCGTCGTTCGCGGATCCCCGCCGGGCGCTGCTCGAATCGGCGCTGGACGAAGCGGAGGGTGCCGACATCCTGATGGTCAAACCGGCCCTGTGCTACCTGGACATCATCGCCCGCCTGCGGGAGCGAACTGATCTGCCGTTGGCGGCCTTCAATGTGAGCGGCGAGTACTCGATGCTGGTCGCGGCCGCCGAGCGTGGATGGGGCGACTTGCACGGCATGGCGCGGGAATCGATCACGGGAATCGCGCGGGCCGGTGCGGACATCATCATCTCATATTGGGCAAACCGCTACGCGGAGGTGTTCCGTGGCGATTGACCTTGGCACGCCGGGCTCCGGGCCTTCGTCGTCGGCCCTGTTCGAGCGTGCCTGTCGTGTTATTCCCGGCGGCGTCAACAGCCCCGTCCGATCGTTCCAAGCCGTGGGCGGCCATCCGGTCTACATGGCCTCGGGTCAAGGAGCCCGGCTCCTGACGGTCGAAGGACGGGCGTTGACTGACTTCTGCGGCTCCTGGGGGGCGTTGCTCTTTGGCCATGCCCGCGGAGAGATTTGTGACGCCGTCTCACGTGCCGTTCGCGACGGCACGAGCTTCGGCGCCAACACAGCGGGTGAGGTGGAGTTTGCGGAGCGGCTGACGCAACTGGTTCCCGGCCTGGAAATGGTGCGCCTGGTCAACTCCGGCACGGAAGCCGTGATGACCGCGGTTCGGCTCGCGAGAGGGTTCACTGGCCGATCGAAGCTTCTCAAGTTCAGCGGGTGCTACCACGGTCACGCCGACACGGTGCTTGTGCAGGCCGGGAGCGGACTGCTCACAGGTGGCATCGCGGCATCGGGCGGCGTGCCGCCGGCCCTGGCAGCCGAGGTGCTCGTGGCTCCGTACAACTCCAGCGACGCGGTCGCTGAGCTGGTGCGGGCGCACGGAGACGGGCTTGCCGCCATCCTTGTGGAACCCGTGGCCGCAAACATGGGGGTGGTCCTGCCCGCACCCGGATTCCTTGAAGCGTTGCGCGAGATGGCGACCCGGTGCGGGGCACTGCTTATCTTCGACGAAGTGATCACGGGCTTCCGGTTCGGGCCCACAACGTTCGGAACCATGCGGGGCGTCACGCCGGATCTCATGTGCCTTGGGAAGATCATCGGCGGCGGTTTGCCGCTGGGCGCGGTGGGCGGCCGGGCCGCCGTAATGCGGTCGTTGGCGCCGCTCGGCACCGTGTATCAGGCCGGCACGTTGAGCGGGAATCCGTTGGCCGTCGCGGCTGGATTGGCTACGTTGAAGTTGATCGAAAGGGAACCGCCTTACGCGCGACTGGACCGGCTGGGGCAGACCCTGGCCACCGGACTGGAGGAGGCCGCGCGCGAGGCTGGCGTGCCGTTGGCCTGTCCGCGCGTGGGCGGGATGTTTACGCCGTTCTTTCTTCCCCGCGCCCCCGCACATCTGATCGAAGCGAAGCAGGCGGACACAAAGCGCTTCGCCGCGTTCTTCCAAGGCATGCTGGCTGCCGGGATATATTTGCCGCCGGCCCAGTTCGAGGCTGGCTTCATCTCGGCCGCCCATACGGAGGCGGACGTGGAAACGTGCATTCGCGCGGCGCGCGCACATCAATGACGGAGAAGCCGACAGATTGGAGTCTCGTTGAGCAGGTCAAGGCCGGGGATGACCGGGCTTTTGACGCGATCATGGATCGTTACAAACGGCCCATCGTAGGCTTCGTGTACCGCATGGTCGGCGACGCAGTCGAGGCGGAGGATGTGGCCCAGGACGTGTTCGTGCGGACCTATCAGAGTATGCGAAAACCGGCGTTTCGACAGACGACGGCGGAGTTCTCAACCTGGCTGTTCCAGGTGGCACGCAATGCCGCGCGGGACTGCCTCCGGCGGCGCAAACGGCATCCATCCGAATCCCTCTCTGCGATGGAAGACAATGGCGAATCGGTCGCAGGCGACGGAAGAGCTGCGCACGAGGAGGTTGCCGCGCGGGAAGCGGGTGAACAGATCGCCGCCGCCGTTGCCCTTCTGCCTGAAGACCAGCGCACGGCCGTGGTGCTGGCCGAATACGAAGGCTTGTCCTACAAAGAGATTGCAGCCGTGATGAGCTGTTCCATTAAATCCGTGGAGGCCCGTCTATACCGGGCCAAGGAAACCCTTCGCCACGCCTTGCGCGACATTGCTCCAGTGATTCCCGGAATTCCCAACGATGACTCCGCCAAGGTGTGTGTGCGTGCTCACGAAGGTTCGAACGTAGGGACTTGGGGTGGTAGGCCATGAAAGTGCGGGAAAGCGGCATGCCCGAACCTGGGATGTGGCACACGTTTTTCGCCCCGGAAGCCATCCTGGACGCGATGGGGTTGACCGGCGACGTGCGGGACCCCGTTGACCTTGGATGCGGCTACGGGACGTTTGCGGTACCGGCGGCGAAGCGGATCCAAGGCATACTTCACGGCTTCGATATGGATCCGATGATGATCGAAGCGACCAAACGCCTCGCGGAACAGGAGAACGTCCACAACGTGCGGTTGCACTTGTGCGACTTCGTGACGGATGGGACCGGTCTGGAAGCGGCCTCCGTGGACTACGTCATGCTGTTCAACATCCTGCACGCGGAAGACCCGCTGCGTCTGCTACGTGAAGCATGGCGAATTCTTGCACCGGGGGGGCGCGTCGGCGTCATCCACTGGAATTACGATCCCGATACGCCGCGCGGGCCGCCAATGACAATGCGACCCCGTCCCGAGGACTGCCGACGCTGGATTGAAGAGGCGGGCTTTGTGGTGGAGAGGCCGCACGTTGACTTGCCACCGTTCCACTACGGCATTCTGGCACGCCGTTGACGGTCGTGCCAGCCGAGAGGGAAGGTCGCTGGACCGTCGCCGCATCCGACAAGAGCTCTTTTCTTTGTTGCCAGAGTGCGCCGCGCCGTAGTAAGTTTGGCGAGACGAACACCGGAAAGGATTTAAGGAGGCAGATCGATGACAAACGACGCACAGGCGCTAAGCGCCAGCATGGAGAACTATCTGGAGACGATCTTCCTGCTCGTCCGGGATGGTC
>CAZTAJ010000169.1:0-6956 GCA_964611575.1 uncultured Verrucomicrobiota bacterium | reverse complement strand
CAGGATCCGTCCCTCAGATCGTCCCACAGCGTCGTCATACGCCGTGATGAAATCGACCCTGGCCGTACTCAGTAGCCCGGGATCAACCACCGAACCCAAGGGCCCGGTGCCATCGACCGTATAAATGGTTCCGGCAACTTGATTCGTGAATAAACCGGTGATGCTCGACCCTGCTCCTGTGCTGAGTCCGACATCCCCACGATTGGTACCGCCACCGGTTGAGCTGATCGCGCGGTCGGCCAGAATCGCGAAATGGGCAGCCGATCCCAGATCGACGGGCGCCGGACTTGCCGCCGACGCCCGATGCGGGACTATCACCATCACCGCAAGGGAAAGGGCCGTGAGTATTCTTCTCATTGTCTTCACGTTAGATGGCAGGGGGAAAGATGATTACGACACGTGCAGGGGTAGAGTAATCTGACCCGGTGGCACGTCTCGATGGGGTATAACCCTACCCTGAGGGCAGGACGGCCGAGGCGGACAGGGCGCCACCGCAAGGACCCGTGCCTTCATGCTCGCCGTCGGGGGAACCCTGGCCGAACTCCAACTACGGGAGCTTTGTGACGCTGGCGGCACAGGCCACCGCCGCGTTGACCGGTTCGCTGACACTCATCACCGGGGCTCAAGCGGCGCGCTATGGGGCGGGCAAGCTCGACCGGTCGGCACTCGCCAACTTCCTCAAGTGAGATGTCAGGGAAATGCGGCGGATGGGGAAGATCTTATTCAAGGCCAACGCGTCGCACAGCGACGCGGCTACAACAGGCGGACACCTGTAGCCACGCCGCTGTGCGGCGTGTTCGATGCAGGCCGGCGATCAGGCTTTCAGCGTTTGCCGGATCTGGCGAATCAGATCCTCGGGATGCACGGGCTTTTCGAGGACCGCCATCACCGGCAACCAGTCCTCGTCGGGCTCATAGGAGAAGGGCAATTGTTTGGCCTTGCGGACGCCCGTCAGGAGAATCACGGGCACCTTCTGCGTCACCGGGTCCTCGCGCAGTTTCTTGGCGACCTCGAACCCTTCGCTGTCGGTCGTCATCATGACGTCGAGCAGCACCAGGTCCGGCTTCTCCTCGCGAGCCTTCCGGAGGCCCTCTTCGCCGTTGTACGCGCAGACAATCGCAAAGCCTTGTTCGCCCAACACGTCCTTGAGCCCTTCCACAAAGCTCTCATCGTCATCGACTATCAGTATCTTGGCCATGGTTCCATCCTTCTGCGCCCGTTCCGACGAGCTATGCCTGCTCCCGCTTTGTGTACGTCGTATGAAGGAGATGGTGCGATTTCTCGCCCAGCGGCATCCCGAGAAATTCCCCGTAGATCTGCTTGATCTTCGGGTTGTCATGCGATTTGCGAAGCTTCTTCCCCTCATCTTCCTTGTACATGGCGGCCAGGCGCTTCTTCCGGATGTCGTTGGTCGTCATGCGGGGCTGCCCGCCGCCGCCGATGCACCCGCCGGGGCAGGTCATCACCTCGACGAAGTGGTAGCTCGACTCGCCGGACTTGATGCGTTCGACGAGTTTCTGGGCGTTGCCGAGCCCGGAGGCCACGGCGACCTTCAGCGTGGCGCCTTCCAGGAACGACCACTCGGGCACCGTGCCGGTCACCTGGATGGCGGCTTCCTTGATGCCCTCCAGCCCGGTCAACGGGTCCACGTGCATGTTGACGAACGGCAGGGGCTTTCCGGTGATCACCTCCCAGGCGGTCCGCAGCGCCGCCTCCATCACGCCGCCCGTGTTGGCGAAAATATCCGCGGCGCCCGTCGACGTACCGAGGATGCGATCCACGGGCTCGTCGGGCAGGGAGGCGAAATCGATCCCCGCCTGCTTGATCATGCGCGCCAGTTCACGCGTCGTCAGCGCGGCATCCACGTCCTGCACGCCGCTGGAATTCATCTCCGGCCGCTCGGCCTCGGACTTCTTCGCGTGGCACGGCATGATCGAGACGACGAAGATATCCTCCGCCTTCTTCCCGATCTTCTTGGCCCAATAGGTCTTGGCGATGGCGCCGAACATCTGTTGCGGCGACTTGCACGTCGACAGGTTGGGGATCAGGTCGGGATGAAAATACTCGACGAAACGGATCCAGCCCGGCGAACAGCTCGTGAACTGCGGAAGCGCAACCTGCTGCTTGTCCTTGACCGCCTTCTTCAGCCGGTGCAGGAGTTCCGAGCCCTCTTCAATGATGGTCAGGTCGGCCGTGAAGTTCGTGTCGAACACCGTGGCGAACCCGAGCCGGCGCAGCGCCGCCACCATCTTGCCGGTCACCAGCGTGCCGGGCGGAAAGCCAAAACACTCCCCCAGCGACGCCCGCACGGCCGGGGCCGTCTGGACCACCACCGTCTTCGTCTTGTCCTCCAGCGCCGCCCACACCTTGTCGATGTAGCTCTTCTCGACAATGGCCCCCACCGGGCACACGGCCGCGCACTGTCCGCACTGCACGCACGCCACCGTATTCAGGTCCTGGTTGAACGCCGGGCCGATCACGGTCTTGAACCCGCGGAACTGAGGGAACAGCGTGCCGACCGCCTGGATCTGGCCGCACGCCGCCACGCACCGCCGGCACTTGATGCATTTGCCGTTGTCGCGCACGATGCCCGGCGTGCTCGTATCCATAGTGGCCGCAGGCTTCTCGCCCGCGTAGCGGATCTCCGTGATGCCCAGTTCGTGGGCCACGGCCTGCAACTCGCAGTCGTTGTTCCGGTCGCACGTCTGGCAGTCGCCGGCATGCTCGGAGAGCAGCAGCTCCAGCACGGTCCGGCGAGCCTCACGGACGCGTTTGGTGTGGGTGTGCACCTTCATCCCGTCGGTCGCCGGCATCACGCAGGAGGTCACAAGCGAGCGGGCGCCCTCGATCTCCACCAGGCAAAGCCGGCAGGCCCCGATGGCCTGCACGTTCTCCAGGTAGCAGAGGGTCGGGATTCGCACACCCGCCTTGCGGGCGGCGTCAAGAACCGTGGCGCCTTCCGGCACTTCCACCGGCTTCGAGTCAATGGTCAACGTGGGCATGATGGCATCTCACTTTCCAGCCAACTGGGGTTCCTCGCGATAATCGCAACGGAGGCATCGCCGGGCTTCGCGCACCGCGGCAGAGGCCGCCAACGGCAACTCGACTTCGGCGAAGCTGCCCTTCCGCTTGTTCACCGGCAGCAGGTGCGCCTCGGCCCGGGAACAGGACACCGGATCGTCTTCCGGATCGTAATGCGTGTCGACGTTCTGCTCCGTCCGCCAGAACGCATGGCTGGCGCCCGTCAGGGTCTGGTCGATGCCCACGGCGGCGCGCTCGCCCGCGGCGATGGCGTCGATCACCGAGGCCGGCCCCGTCACGGCATCCCCGCCGGCGAAGATCCAATCGACCGAGGTGCGGCCGGTGAGGCGATCGGCCTCGACGTAGCGGTTCCGGCCCAGGCGCAGGCCCGTGCCATCCACGATCTCTTCCGCCTGCAACGCCTGCCCGATCGCCGCGATCACCTGGTCGGCCTCGACTTCAAATTCGTCGCCGACACGCTCCTTCGGGCGCCGGCGGCCGCTGCGGTCGAACTCGCCCAGTTCCATGCGATTGCAGCGCACGCCCGTGGCCTTGCCGTGTTCAGACACGATTTCCAGCGGCGCCACGAGGAACTCGAACGTGACCCCTTCACGCGTGGCCTCCTCAACCTCCTCCGCGTAGGCGGGCATCTCCTCCCGCGTCCGCCGGTAGAGCACCGTCACGGATTCGGCCCCGAGCCGGAGCGCCGTGCGGGCCACGTCGACAGCCACGTTGCCGCCGCCGATCACGGCCACCCGGCGGCCGACCTGGGTCGTCCCGCGCAGATTGTAGTCCCTCAGGAACTGCACGCCGTCGGCCACCCCCTGCATGTCCTCGTCGGGGATGCCGAGCTTGGCGCCCAGCGCCGCCCCGACGCCCAGGAATACGGCTTCGGTGCCCGCCTCGCGCAATCCCGCCAGCGTGAAATCGCGGCCCAGGCGTTTGCCGGTCTTGAGGCTGACGCCCAGGCTCTTGATCATCCGGACTTCACGGGCCAGCGTCTCACGCGGCAGTCGGTAGGCCGGGATGGTTTGCACGAGCATGCCGCCCGCCTCCTTGTGGGCCTCGTACACGGTCGGCTTATAACCCAGCCGGGCCAGGAAGTAGGCGCACGACAATCCGGCCGGGCCGGCGCCGACGATGGCGATCTTCCGCTTGGCGTTGGCCGCGTTGGCCCGCACTTCCGGAAGCTGCGGTTTCTTCTCCTGCTCCACCATGAAGCGCTTCACGGCCCGCACGGCCAGCGGCCCGTCCAGGGACGCGCGCCGGCACTTGCTCTCGCACGGGTGGAAGCACACCGCCGCGCACACCGCCGCCAGCGGGTTACGCTCGCGATGCAGTTTCAGGGCTTCGTTGTAGCGCTTCTCGCCCACGAGCGACACGAACCCCGGCACATACACGCCCGCCGGGCACGCGTTCTGGCAGGGGGCCCGCACCAGCGAGGCGCAGACGCCCGCCGGGCACTTCTTGTCACGGATGTGCGCCTCGTACTCGTCCCGGAAATAGCGGATGGTCGAAAGCACGGGGTTCGGGGCCGTCTGCCCCAGCCCGCACAACGCCGTGTCCTTGATCGTGTTGCCCAGGTCGAGCAGCGCCTCGATGTCGCCCTGCTTCCCTTCCCCATGGCAGATGCGCTCCAGGATCTCCAGCATGCGCTTGGTGCCGACCCGGCAGGGCACGCACTTGCCGCACGACTCCTCCTGCGTGAACTCCAGGAAGAACCGGGCCATGTCCACCATGCAGCTGTCCTCGTCCATCACGATCAGCCCGCCGGATCCCATGATGGCGCCCAGCGCCGCGACGGACTCATAGTCCACCGGCACGTTCAGGTTTTCCTTCGTGATGCACCCGCCCGACGGACCGCCGATCTGGGCGGCCTTGAACTTCTTGCCGCCGGGAATGCCGCCGCCGATGTCATAGACAATGTCGCCGAGCGGCGTGCCCATGTTCACTTCCACCAGGCCGACATTGTTGACCTTGCCGGTCAGGGCGAAGATCTTGGTGCCGGTCGACTTGACCGTGCCCACCGACCGGAACCAGTCGGCGCCGTGGCGGATGATCAGCGGCACGTTGCCGAACGTCTCCACGTTGTTCAGCACGGACGGCTTGTCCCACAATCCCTGGTTGGCGGGGAACGGCGGCCGCGGCCGCGGTTCGCCGCGCTTGCCCTCGATGGAGCGCATGAGCGCCGTTTCCTCGCCACACACGAAGGCGCCGGATCCCTGGGCGATGGCGATGTCGAAGGAGAAGTCGGTGCCGAGGATGTTGCTGCCGAGCAGGCCCCGGCGCCGGCATTCCGCGATGGCGTGGTTCAGCCGCTCCAGGGCCAGCGGGTATTCGGCCCGGCAGTAGATGTAGCCCTTCGAGGCGCCCACGGCCCGCGCGCCGATCATCATCCCCTCGATCACGGCATGCGGGTCCGACTCGATCAGGCTGCGGTCCATGAACGCGCCGGGGTCGCCCTCATCCGCGTTGCAGAGAATGTACTTGGTCTCGCCCTTGGCCTTGCGGCAGAGCTCCCATTTGACGCCCGTCGGAAAGCCCGCGCCGCCCCGGCCGCGCAGGCCGGACTTCTTCATCTCCTCGACGATCTGGTCGGGCGTCATCGCGGTCAGCGCCCGCGCCACCCCGAAGTAGCCATCGCGGCCGATGTACTCCTCCATGCTCTCGGCGCTGATGATCCCCTTGTTGTGGAGCACGCGCAGGTTCTGCTTGGCGAAGAAGGGGATATCCTTGTATTGCGGCACCGTCTTTCCGGACGCGGGGTCACGGAAGAGAAGCCGGTCCACGACCTGTCCGCCCACCAGGTGCCGCTTCACGATGTCACCGGCATCCTTGGGCCCGACGTTGTGGTAAAAATAGCCGCCGGGATAGACGACCACGATCGGGCCGCCCGCGCAGAACCCGTTGCAGCCGGTTTCGACCAGGCTCACGCGGCTTTCCAGCCCGTGCTTGGCGATAGCGGCTGTCAGCGCCGTCTTCACCGCCACGGCACCCGATGAGATGCAACCCGTGCCGAAGCACAGCATCACGTGCATCTTCCCGTCCTTGACGGAGGAGCATGTCCCTGCAGCCGCCCCGGGGCTGGCGGACGCCTCGTTCTGTCTGACAGCGGTGAGGCGCTGAACGTTGGCCTTGATTGTGTCCAGGTCCGCCCGGCTCCGAATCGCGTCCGTGGTCTTATGCGGCATGGGGGGCCCCCTTCCGAGCACTGCCGGTTTTCCGGTATGAATCCAGAATCTCGCTGACCCGGGCCGGCCGCACGCGTTTGTAGACCACCTCGTCGACCGAGATCGTCGGCGCCAGGCCGCAGGCGCCAAAGCACCGGGCCACCTCCAACGTAAACTGCCGGTCTTCCGTGGTCTGCCCCACGTCGATACCCAGCTTGCTCTTGATGGCCTCCAGCACCTGCTTGCCGCCGCGGACATAGCAGGCTGTGCCGAGGCAGACGCGGATCACGTGCTGTCCGCGGGGAACCGTGGAAAAGAACGAATAGAACCCGACCACCCCCACCACTTCGTTGTAGGATTTGTCGAGACCGACGCTGACTCGTTTGAGAACGTTCTCGGGCAGATGACCGAAGACGGCCTGGGCCTGCTGCAGCACCGGGATCAGGGCTCCGGGCTTGTCCCGGTATTCCTTGATGATGCCATCCAACCTTCGCATCAACTCCGCCTCGTCGACGCCCGCACAGGTACAGCCCGCTGCTTCTTTCATTCGGCCTCCATCCTGCCTGGGGCGGCCGCCGCCGTCCCGGTGAAACGCCCAGTCCACACCCCCAGGACAACGTATCGAAGACGCCTGCCCCTGAGCGATGAAGCCACAAATGGTAGGCGTGCCGCCACCGAAGGTCAAGTACGTGTTGGTGGAGACAATTAACGCCCGAATCCTTAGCGAAGCGTGGCGGCGGTGCCGCCGCGCTTCGCCAAGGATGT
>CAZTAJ010000168.1:0-7077 GCA_964611575.1 uncultured Verrucomicrobiota bacterium | reverse complement strand
GTGCGGCAAGGGCACCAGCGTGGGCCTGGACCGCAAGACCGAGTACCAGCGGATTATCGCCTCCTTCGCCGTGCTGGACGTGCCGGCGGACGTCCAGGCCATGATCCGGGAGGCTCTGGAGTCCGACCAGTGGGACTGGTTCACGAACTGCGACGGGTGTACCTGCGTCTCGGAATTGTACTGGCCGACGATCTACTTCCCGCCCTGTCTGCGACACGACTTCGACTGGTTCACGGGCAAGGGCGGCTGGGAAGCGAACGTGCGCTTCTACCGGATCCAGCGCGCCTACCGCATGTCGCCGGTGCATGCCGGCGTCCGGTTCCTGGGCGTCACGGTCTCGTGGTTCGCCTGGTTCAAGTGGCGGCGATCCTAAGGGGAATGGCGGTTGACACGGACTCGCTCACCCGGCTTGGGCCACCGGCAACTGAATCACCTTCGGCTGGCGTTTGGGGCTGATTGACCAATATTCCGCTACTGCTGGCTTCTTCACAAGGTTGCGGTAGTGATTGAACAGGACATCCACAGCGGTATGCCCCATTTGAAGTGCCGTTTTCGGCGCATCTTCGTTCTTCGCCAGAAGGTACGAGCCGAATGAATGCCGCATCACGTCCTTAGACCATTTGACATCAGCGGTTGCTCGGACCTTCTTCAGCAAACTGCGGGAATAGCCGATCTTACCGGCACTGCGAACATAGGGGGTCAGCCATCGTATGAGGTTGTCCGACATGTCGACGTACCGTTGCCGGCGTTTCTTTGCGGTCGCAGGCGTCACGCGAATTGTGCGGGCCTCGAAATCGATGTCCTTCCAGTCCAGATTGACCAGTTCATTCTCGGGGCGCAGTCCTGCGAAATACCCGATAGCCAAATACGGGACAATCTTCGCGCGAGCGGCAAAGATCTCGGCTTTCTTGGGGGAGTATTTGCGCTTCGCAGTCACCTTGCGGTGTGCATCGCGGGTCTTGACAACCTTCCTCGTCGGAATGTACTTGCTGGCCGCTTTCAGGATTGCTTTGACTTGCGCCGGGGTGTGAATCTCGGCCATCGCCTCATCTTTTGTGTAGCGCTTCTTTGCGGATGCAGGATTCCTTTCCGTATACCCCTCCTCGATCGCGTGGGTAAACAGGCCGGAGATCGCCACTCGATAGGCATCCCGGGTGCCGGGGGTATGGCCCAGGGCATCCAACCAGGACTTCACGTCTGCCCGACTGATCTCTGCAATGCTGACGGTTCCGAATTGCTTCAGGAAGGGTTTCAGTTTGAACTCCGCATCTGCAATGGTTCTTGGGCGCTTCCCGGATGCTCTCTTGGCGGCAATGTACTCGTCGGATACGTCTTTCAGCAGGCGGGAAGCATCAGCGGCTGACGTGTGTTTTTCATAGAACCGGATGGCGCGGATCATTTTGTCGGTGTCGCCTTTGACGGCCATGAACGATTCAATCACTTGGTTTTGTTGGACGTGGGATAGATTGAACCAGTTGAATGCTGACTTCTCTTTCGCAACCTGCTTTTGCCCCGTCAGGCGAGCCAGGTATTCGGCCTTCTTCGCTGCGGCGGCCGTGACAGCCTCAGGTTCGGTCGCGAAGTAAAGCTTCCTCGGGGTGAACTTCGTCCCCAGATCGACCATCCATTTCCCGCGGTCAGCCCGTTCCCGAATCTTGGGTTCCCACTTCTCGCCTCGTTCCCGCTTGATCTTCTTCTTGCCTGCCATTGCGTGGTCCACCTTTATGGGTTCGTATCAGTCCAAGACCCTCATTTCGTAGACTGATTATGTCTCCATAATGTCCCCACGGCAAGCCTTTAGTTGATTTTGTTGGTGTTTTCTTTATCTAGTCACATGACTTCGGATCAGAAGGTTGCAGGTTCGAGTCCTGCCAGGCGCGCCATTGGTAAACACGGCAAAGACGGTCAGCGGCAAGGTCGCCACGGGCCCCTCCAGTAGAAGGGGGTTGGCCGGCGTGACGATCAGATCGAGCTGCACGGTGCGCCCCATTACTTCATGGCACCCGCCGCGCCCAGCGCCTGCCGGCGCGCCTCGGGCGGAAGTGGCGACTGCTCGATCCACCGTGTAGCGGCGACACGATCCTTGAGGGTCCAGGAGGAGGCGACCGTGACCATGGCAACCTGGCGTTGGGCGTCATCGGAAATAGTCTCGGCCCACTGCATTGCCAGCGGCGGGTCGGTTTTGGACAGTTCGCCCGCGAAGACACGCAGAGCTTCATCCCGGGTCTTGTCGTCCGGCATCTGCTTGAGCAAAGGCGCCACACTGGCGAGATTGGTGCTGCGCGCCCACGCCTGTACGGCATGCCCGACCGCGTTGACCCGCTGCCCTTCATCGTCGATCTTGCAGGCCCACAGCAGAGCCGTGGGCGGGTTGGTCGGGGCGAGATCGCGCGCGAGTTGGTTGAGGGCCAGGTCCCGCGCCGTGTTGTGCGGCAACGCATCGACCCACGTGGCGGCAGCCTGTAGGTCAGTCTTGCGCCACTCCTTCGTCAACACGGTGATGGCGCCGCTCTGGAAGTTCTCGTCCGCGATCTTCTCGCACCAGGCCGCGAGACGCTGAGGTTCGACCGGCGCCTTCCCGCCCTTCACGAGTTCCTGTACGTAGCGCGAGATGGCCACGTCACGCGAACGACAGGCGGGCAGCCTCCCGAGCCACTGTTCGACGGCGGCGGCATCGAGCCGCGTCCAGTCGGCGACGAACCGATACAGGGCATCGTTCTTTGCCCGACACTCCGGCCAGGGAACTTCCGGGAGTTGCATAACCCAATCCATAGCCGCCCGGAAGTCGTCGGTGCCCGGCTTCTGGCCCTCTTCCTTCAGCCGCTTCAATCGCGAAAAAGGATCGGCGTCACCGACCGCCGGCGCGGCAACAGGTGCGGCGGCCGACGGTATCGCCGGCGCCAGCACAGCGGCAGGAACGGCGGGGCGCGGAGCAAGGGCCGGGGCGGGCGGCGCGACCGAGACCGGCGCGGCAGCTGCCGCGACCACGGCGGCAACGGGTGGCGGGGGCGGGGGTGCGGCACGGCGCCCGTGGCGCATGACGCCATACCCCGCCAGAACCACCAGGCTCGCCGCCCCAACCCATTTCCATGCTGTCCATGTTTTCATTGACCTGTCCTCGTTCCCATCTCCTTTTCAGTCGTTCCAGACAAGCCGAAGAACAGTCTGAAGAGAACCAGACTGACGATGAAAACAAGTCCGCTGAACACGAACGGCGCCAGTATGGTCATTCCAAGGAAGTTCCGCTTCATGTCCTCTGGAAAGACCTCAGACACTTTTGCGTAGACGAATGGCGCTTTGACAGCAAGGAGGACTCCGTAAATCACGAAGAATCCCACTGTAACGCGGAATGTCCATCGAAGTGCCATCTGCCATTGGTTGATCCGATTCATTTTCTTTGTCTCCCCTTTTTGTCCGAACGCCCATCTTCACGGTTTGGCAACCCGCCGAGGTTGATAATACCGTGCAGGCATTATTGATGCGCGATTACCTTTCTAATGAAATCCTGATGAACGATGAAATCAGTTCCCCCTTCCAGACTTCATCTTCGCCGAAGTTCAGCACCCCTTTGCCTCGGGCAATGGCAACATTTCTACTATTATCGTCGTAGGCATAGGCGATAGCGAGGTCGTACTCCCCTGCGTCCAATCCTGTGAAGAACCACAGGCCGCCAAAACCATCCTCGCCGCCCAGAACAAGACTGTTGTTTTGCCAGTAGATGTGCGCATCGACGGCGAACGTAGTACCCTCGCCCGGTTGCAGTATGCGGTAGTCTTCCGGTCTGACGAGACGGGACCTGTTGCGCCCGCCATCCATCTGAAAGTCCTTGCCGGACTTGGCGCGCAATATCGGACGGAGCGTGTCGTACTGACAGAAGACAAGAGCGTTGGTTGTGTGATTCGTGACTCGTAGTGCGAGTGCAACAGGCACTCTCTTGCCTAACGCCTGATCTGGGATCTTCCATGTGGTGTTCGAGACGATCAGTTCACAGGTCACGCCTCCTTCCTTTGCTTGGTCCTGTGCCATGCAGGCAACTGATGCCCATGCCATGATTGCCGATGCCGTTACCATTATCTTGACTATTGTCATTCTCTCGTCCTCCTGTCGTTTCTATTCGATCCTGTTACTATTCCGATCTTTCCTCGCATGATCATTCTACGGTCTTGCTCAAAGTCGTCCTGTTCCCCCGTTCATGGCACGATCATGGCCTTATAGAATCCCGCGCCGGCCGGCGCGGGAATGGCGATCGGGGCGGCCTGCCCATCGCCATCGAAAACGGCATTGCTGATCGCACCGCCGCCCCCATCGCCCCAGCCGCCAATCGCCAGGTTGGTTGTCCCCTGAAGCTGCAACACACCGTTGATCGTGGACGGCAGGTGCACGCCGGATAGCCTGACCGAGATCTTCGCCGACGCGTTGCTGACAACGATGTCCGTGATGTTCAGCGCCGGGTCGTAAATGTTGGTCGGATTCTGGTTCAACAGGTAGTCCAGCGACAGGTTCGTGTCGGCTAGCGCGGCAGACTCGGTGACATAGTAATTGGTCGTCCAACTGACCGCCACGCCGGCCGGCAATCCCACCTGCTCGGCCGTGGCATTCGCGAACGCCACACGGTTCGTGAGGTCGCCCCCGACACCGGTGAGCGACAGCAGGTTGCTGATCGCCCCCACGGCAGACGCAACAGCGCCGCCGTTCGTCTGGACACTGGCGATGCGGTTCCACTGCGCCGCCGTGTACAGGACCGAGGTGGATGCGCCGTCCGCCACAAAGAGCGTCCCGGACGGATTGGCCGTGCCGTTGCCCGTGAGGATTTGCGTGACGATCCAGGGCAAGGGCGTTCCCTTGGTGATGCGATTGTTGTAAGTGTCAGCCACGAAGAGCGTGCCGGCGCCGTTCACCGCAATGCCGCCGGGGCCGTTGAACAACGCGGCGCCGCCGACGCCGTCGGTTCCGCCGATAACGCCGGGAACACCCCCGATGGTCGTTACCTCGCCCGCGGCGCTGACTCTCCGGATCGTGTGGTTTCCCGATTCAGTCACCAACACGTGGCCGGCGTTATCCACCGCCAGACCCATGGGGGTCTTGAACTGAGCCGCGCTGCCTGTGCCGTCGGCGCTGCCGGCATTGGTACTGCCCGCCAGCGTCGTCACGACCCAGTTGGTCCCAACCGCCGTCATCTTCCGCAGGGTGTTGTTGAAGGTGTCGGCCACGAACACCTGGCCCGAACTGTCCACCGCCACGCCATAGGGATGGTCGAACCGCGCCGCGTTGTTCGTGCCATCCGTACTGCCCGTTAGACCCGGACTGCCCGCCAGGGTGGTCACCACCCAATTCGTTCCCACCGGCGTCACCTTCCGGATCGTGTGGTTCCCCGTGTCCGCCACATAGAGGTTGCCAGCGCTATCCAACACCGCGCTCTGAGGACCACTGAAGGTTGCCATACGGTTCGTGCCATCGGCACTGCCGTTACCTGCGCCCACCAGCGTCGTCACAACCCCCGCCGCCGTGACCTTTCGAATGCTGTTGTTGTAGGTGTCCGCCACGAACACGTTGTCCGCATCGTCGACGGCCACGCCGTAAGGAAAGTAAAACCGGGCCACGCTACCCGTGCCATCAGTGGCGCCGCTGACGCCGTTGCTGCCCGCCAGGGTGTTCACCACCCCCGACGGACTCACTCTTCGGATCGTGTAATTGCCGCTGTCCGCCACGAATATGGTGCCCGTACGGCCAATTGCCACGCCATAGGGATTGCCCAACCGAGCCGTCGTCCCGGTGCCGTTCGCGGAGCCGCCACCTTGCGGACTGCCCGCCAGGGTGGTGACGACCCAGTTGGTCACCCCTGCCGTCGCTACCGGCGTCACTTTTCGAATCGCATAACTGTACATGTCCGCGACGTACATATTGCCCATGTTATCCAGAGCGATGTCGGCACAGTAGTTGAATCGCGCGGCGTTATTCGTGCCGTCGGCACTGCCGGAATTGCCCGCGCTGCCCGCCAGCGTGGTCACCACCCAATTCGTGCCCACCGGCGTCATCTTCCGGATATTGTAGTTGTTCTCATCTGACACATACACGTTACCCGCACTGTCCAGAGCCATGCCGACAGGAAACTTGAACCGCGCGACACTGTTCGTGCCATCGGCGCTGCCGGAACTGCCCGCGCTGCCCGCCAGCGTGGTCACCACCCAATTCGTGCCCACCGGCGTCACTTTCCGGATCGTGCGATTGGCGCTATCCCCCACGTACACATTGCCCGCGTTGTCAAGGGCGATGCCGTTCGGCAGATAGAACCGCGCGGTGTTGTTCGTCCCGTTCGCCGTGCCACTAACTCCCGGACTGCCTGCCACGGTGGTCACGACCCAATTGGTCACCCCCTCTGCCACCACCGGCGTTATCTTCCGGATCGTATGGTTGCTCGAGTCCGCGACAAACACGTTGCCGTTGGTGTCAACGGCCAGATTGTAGGGAAAATAGAACCGCGCCACACTGCCTGTGCCATCCGCCGTGCCACTGACTCCCGGGTTGCCCGCCAGGGTGGTCACGACCCAATTGGTGACTCCCGCCGTCACTTCCGGCGTTACCTTCCGAATCGTTTGGTTGTCGAGATCCGCGACGTACAGGTTGCCCGCCGTGTCAAGCGCCACACCACAAGGACTCTTGAACGAGGCCCCCTTGCCCGTACCATCGGTGTTGCCATAGGAGGCGAAGTCGCCCGCGAGGGTGGTCACCACCCAGTTCGTCACCCCCGCCGTCGCTACCGGCGTCACCTTCCGGATCATGTGGTTGAAGTAATCCCCCACGTAAAGGTTGCCCGCGCCATCCACCGCCACGCCGAAAGGCCGATTGAACCGCGCGTCGCTGCCCGTGCCATCGGCGTTACCCTTGCCGCCCGGTTGACCGACGAAGTTGGTCCAGCCGTAGTTGGCGCCGACGGCGTGCGTGTGAACGGCAAAAACGGCAAGGCACAACCAGCCGATTCGAGATAGGGGCAAGAGGCAGGGTGACAACCGCATTTTTCGGACTCCTTTACTGACGATGATCGCCGGTCTTTATCAACTCCCGGATCACCACGTTGTC
>CAZTAJ010000167.1:1512-7077 GCA_964611575.1 uncultured Verrucomicrobiota bacterium | reverse complement strand
GGGTCGGCAAAGGGGGCTTGAAGCGGCGCGGGCTTTTGCGGACAATGCCCCCCGGTCATTGGCGATACGGGAGAAGGACTCATGAAGCGGATGCAACTCTGGATGGCGGTGGTGGTGTGCGGTGCGGGACTGCTGGCGGCCGGTGTGGCGCTGGCGGCGGATGGCCTGCCGGCCGATGCCCTGCTGCGCCAGGCGTATCGGGCGGTCGTGGACGCGGAACTGGCGGGGATCGTCAACCGCCGCGCGGATGCGATCCAGGACTACCGGCAGGCGATTGAATTGTTCGGGCGCCTCCAGGCCGACTACCCCGGCTGGCAGGCTGAGGCGATCGACTATCGCCTTGCCGATTGCCGGAACCGGATGGCCGCGCTGGAAGCGGGCGGATCGTCAAACGTCAGCCCGGCGGCGCTGCCACCGGCCATCACCAACACCGAGGCGCGGCTGGAGCATCTGCTCGATGAACTCAGGCAGGCCAGTTCCGACGCGGGGGCGCCGGCGCAGGACGGCGCGGGCGCCCTGGAGGCGGCACGGCTGAGGGCCGAGCGCGACGAGGCCATTCGCGCGACCCAGGCGTTGCAGCGCAAGTTGGCCCGACTTGAGCAGAACCGGGGGTGGAGATTCTGGCGCACCCCGCCGTCGCTCCCGGCGGCGCCGACCAATGCGCTCCCGCCTCTCAGCGCGCTGCCGGCGGTGGTCAAGGCGGAGGCGCGCCGGTTGATCCAGGAGGGGCAGACCGCGCAGGCGCTCTGGCTGGTGCGTGAGGGCGAGCGCGTGATGCCCGGCGATCTGGACCTGATCGTCCTGCATGGTCTGGCCGCTTGCCAGGTGGGCAAGTATGGTGAGGCGGTCGAGTTGCTTCAGCCGCATGATACGGCCGATCTCACGCAGGCCTCCGTGTTGATCACCCTGGGCTCGGCCTACATGGGGCTCGGGCGTGTGGGGGATGCCCGCGTGGCGATGGAGCGGGGGCTGAAACTCGCCCCGGATTCGGCCGAGGGCCACTACAACCTGGCGCAGATTCTCATGGCAATCAAGCCGCCGGATGTCGACAAGGCCCAGGCCCACTACGGGCGGGCCATGGAACTGGGCAGCCGGCCCGACCCGACGTTCGAGAACAAACTGCGCACGGGCATGATCCTGTCGCGCATGAAGTCCCGTCCCCGCGACTCGGGAACGCCGGTGAAGAAATAGGCGGCGCGCAACAGGCACGCCTCCCCCCCCTCATCGATTCTGATGCTGATCAACAGCATCCCATGGAGTAGTGGAGTGATGGAGTATTGGGACAAACACGCCAAGCAGAAGCGGCTGACTTTCAAGGCGTGGAGCGCGGAAATCCCTTGTTCCGCGTGAGGGCGAATAGAAGGTGCAACTCAGGGCCTGGCAGTACCCCAATACTCCCGCACTCCAATACTCCGCGCCCCTACGGGACGCCAATGACCACAATCAGGACCGTCACGGGCCGGCCGGCGCGGGTTTCTTTCGTCGTGTCGCGCGGGTTTCGAGCCGGATCGCCTTGGCCTGGGCGGCCAGTTCGGGATCCTCGCGGAACTTGCGCTGCAGGGTCCGGCGGCTCACGGCCAGCTGCTCCGCCGCGCGGGTCACGTTGGACCCGTGCCGCCTGAGCGCGGCCAGGATCATCGCCTTTTCGGCATCCTTCATCGACTCCGGCATGCCGATCTTCGCCAGGTCGCTGCGGGGCCCGCGGCGGATGGCCTCGGCTTCGGCCGAGTCCCGGATGGCCGGCGGCAGATCGCGTACCGTGAGACGCGGGCCGCGCGACAACACCACCATGCGCTCCATGACGTTGCGGAGCTCGCGCACGTTGCCCGGCCAGGGGTAGGCGCACAGGATGGCCATCGCTTCCGGCGTGATGTCCTCGATCGGCTTCCCGTTCTTTGTGCCGAACTCCTTCAGGAAATGCGAGGAGAGCAGCGGGATGTCGTCGCCGCGGTTGCGCAGGGGCGGGAGCGTGATCGAGACGACATCGAGGCGGAAATAGAGGTCGTTCCGGAACCGGCCTTCCTCGACGCGCTTGCGCAGGTCCGCATTCGTGGCGGCAATCAGCCGGATGTCGACTTCCAGCGTCTGGTGGCCGCCGACGCGCTCGAAATTGCGTTCTTCGAGCACGCGCAGGAGTTTGACCTGGATGGCGGGGTCGATCTCCGAGATCTCGTCGAGGAAGAGCGTGCCGCCGTCCGCCATTTCAAAGCGGCCGCGGCGCCGTTCGGTGGCGCCTGTGAAGGCGCCCTTCTCGTGCCCGAAGAGTTCGCTTTCCAGCAGGGTGGACGAGAGGGCCGCGCAGTGGACGGCCACGAAGGCGCCGTTGGCGCGGGGGCTCAGGCGGTGGATGGCATGCGCCACGAGTTCCTTGCCCGTTCCGCTTTCGCCCTGCAGCAGGATGGTGGCCTGGGTCGGCGCCACCTGCCGCACGACCTCGAACACGTCCTTCATGGGGGTCGATTCGCCGATCAGGCTTTCGAGGCCGAAACGCGTATCGAGTTGCTCACGCAGGCTCCGGTTCTCCGATTCAACGTCGCGCGAGCGCACGGCCCGCTGGATCAGCATCTCGAGGTGGTCGAGATTCACCGGCTTCATCAGGAAGTCGTGGGCGCCGAGTTTCATGGCCTCCACGGCGGTCTCGACGTTGCCGTAGGCCGTGAGCATGATGAAAATGGGGGGGTGGTTGCGGGCCCGGCCGCGCTGCAGCAGCGTCATGCCGTCCATGCCGGACATGCGCAGGTCGCTGAGCACGATGTCGACGGGCGCTTCATCGAGCGTTGCCAGGGCGCGCTCCGCGCTGTCCGCCAGCAGGATGGTGTGCGCCGGGCTCAGGGCCCGTTTCAGGCCTTCGCGGGTATTCTTGTCGTCGTCGACAATCAGGATCGTCGATTGCGGATTCATGGGGCGGTCTCCGGTTCCGGCGCGGGGCGGGACGGCGCCTTGAGCAGACGCACGCGGCGCTCGTCGAGCGGCAGGAACACGGTGAACGTGGTGCCCTTGCCGGGTTCGCTGTGCACGTCGATGCGGCCGCCGTGGTCCTGGATGATGCGTTGCACGATCATCAGGCCCAGCCCGGAGCCTTCCTTCTTGGTGGTGTGGTAGGGTTCGAAGATGCGGGTGAAATCCTCCAGCGCGATGCCCGACCCGTTGTCGCGGAAGGCGATCCCGACGTAGTGGTTCGATTCGGCGACGGTGATGCGCAGCAGGCCCCCGTCCGCCATGGCCTGCATGCCGTTGCGGATGATGTTGAAAAAGGCCTGCTTGATCTGGTCCTTGTCGATCCGCAGCGTCGGCAGGGTGTCCGGGCATTCCAGTTCAACATGCACGTTGCGGTTGGCGATTTCATCCTTCAGCAGCGCCAGCGTTTCCTTGAGCACCGCCAGCACGGACAACGGCGCGAGGGTCGGGCGCGCCGGGCGGATGGCGCGGAGAAACTGCGTGATGATCATGTCCAGCCGCGTCACCTCGGTGCGGGCGATGCCGGCCAGTTCCAACAGGCTGTCCCGCCGGCCGGAGTCGAGGCGCTTGAGTTCGCGTTCGAGCAACTGCAGGTGAATGGTCAGGGCGTTCAGCGGATTGCCGATTTCGTGCGCCACGCCCGCCGCGAGCAGGCGGACGGCGTTGAGGCGTTCCGACTCCAGCAGGCTGGCCTCGTGCTGCCGGTCCCGCGTGATATCCCGCAGGATGATGACCGCCCCCCTTTCATTGGTGTCGCCGGAGGGCAGCGGCACGACATAGAAGGTCAGGATGCGGTGTTCGGGGTAGGTGACCTCGATCTCATGACTGGCCATCTTCGCCCACTCGCCGGTGTCGAGACTGAGCACGCGGTCCCAATCCAGGTCGCGCAGGTAACGCGCCATGGGCTTGCCAATGACCTCCTCGTGGGCGAACCCGATCAACTTGCCGGCGGCGCGATTCGCGTAGCTGATGCGGCCCCGCCCATCGACCACCAGCACGCCCTCCTGGATCGACTGGAAGACCGTCTCCAGCAACCCCTTTTCCTTGGCCAATTGCAGGAAATGCGTCTGGACACTCTCCGGGTCCAGCCGGTTCAAACGGGCAATCAGTTTATCGAGAAATCCGGGTTTCATGGCCATTCTGCCGCAGCGACAATCTGGCGCGATTCTAGCAGCGGGAGATGGGGGTGGTAAATAGTGAAAAGTGAAGAGTGAAATGTGAAGAGTGACGAATGAACCATCGTTACGCTCTTGTGCAAGGCTCAGTAGGTCTTCACTGCCGGGGCCAGCCGCACGCCGGTGTCTTCCACTTCAAAATACTCTTCCGGCTGGAACCGGAATATCGCGGCAATCAGGTTGGAGGGGAAGACTTGCTCACGCGTGTTGAGGTCGCGCACATTGGCGTTGTAGAAACGCCGCGCCGCCTGGATGCGATCTTCCGTGTCCACCAACTCCACCTGGAGTTTGAGGAACGGCTCGCTGGCCTTGAGCGCCGGGTAGCGTTCGGATACGGCGAACAGTTGACGGATCGCGCCCACGAAGGCATTTTCGTCCCGCGCCTGCGATCCCGGCGATCCGGTGGACGCCACCGCCCGGTTGCGCGCCTCAACGACCTGTTGCAGCGTCTCCCGTTCGTGCAGGGCATAGCCCTTGACTGTCTCAACCAGCCGCGGAATGAGGTCGTAGCGTCGCTTGAGTTCGGTGTCGATCCCGGACCACGACTCACGGCACAGGTTGCGCAGGCGCACCAGCGTGTTGAAGGTGGCCACCCCCCAGATCAGGACGAGCCCCGGAACGACACAGGCGATCACGAGCCCAGGATTCATGACGAGACCCCCTTGCCGTCGGCCGGCACGCCTTCCATTTGCTGCTTAACCAGGTAATCCGGCAGGCCATCGAGGAGGCCCGTGGCCACCTCGGCGGCTTGAGTGAACTCCGCCGGCTCGAACCGCCGGTCCCGGTAGGCGATCACGCATGACGAGGCGAACCGCAGGGTAAACACCGGCCTGGCGAGCAGGAACTCCATGGCCCGCGCGTGGAGGACGTCGTAGGCCCATTTCCGGTCCGGCGACATGACGTAGAACTTCCGGCTGAACTCGGCCGATTCGAAGTTGATGTCCTCGAAGCCGAAGAACCCGGTTACCTTGTCGAAGAAGCCCTCCGGCCGGATGGAGAGTGGTTTGAGCGGGACCGGGCTGTTCAGGATGACCGCCGAGAAATGGTGGTGATGCGTTTGTCTCTGGCCCTTGGGGCCCGTCGAATGGGTTTCGTAGTGGTAGTCGAAGGCGGAGCAACGGCGACCCTTCCAGTCGCCGCTCAGCGTGTTGAAGGCGTAGCGATTTGAGCCGACGCGCAGGCAATCGAGATCCGGATACTGGATGTCCAGCCCGTAGACCTTCTCCGGGTCGAACGCCAGACCATGGGCGCGTCCCCATTCCGCGATGGCACGGCGGCGCCGTTCGGTGACGTACCATTGGCCGACGGCGATCGCGGCGAACAGCACAATGCCCGCGATGATGAAGAACGCCGTCGACATGTCACATCTCCCGAATGGTTCGCGCAACGTAAGAGATTCCACTCCGGTGCGCAAGGCTTACCTGCGGTCCTG
>CAZTAJ010000167.1:0-1412 GCA_964611575.1 uncultured Verrucomicrobiota bacterium | reverse complement strand
CGATCCAATTCCGCCGTTGACTTGCGCTAATGGCCTGCTAGCGTTCGCCCTATGCGTAATGACCCATCTTCCGACGATGCCGCCGGTCTGGCTGCCGTGGAAGCCTTCATTACCCGCTGGGACCGCTCCGGCGCGGCTGAACGCGCGAATTACCAGCTCTTCCTTTCCGAACTCTGTGACCTGATCGGCGTGCCGCGGCCCGAGCCCGCCGGCGCCGACGATAGTCAGAATACCTACGTGTTCGAGCGGAGCGTCGCCTTTCAGCATGGCGATGGCACGACCAGCACAGGGCGCATGGACCTCTACAAGCGCCACTGCTTCGTGCTGGAGGCCAAACAGGGCGCCAACGAGCCCGCCGCCGCCGAGCCGTTGTCGGAAGTCGTCCGCGACCTCAAACGTAAACTGAAGGCCGGCACCGCCCGCCGTGGAACCGCCGCCTGGGACGATGCCATGCTGCGCGCCCGCGGCCAGGCCGAACTTTACGCCCGCGCCCTGCCGGCCCCCGAAGGCCGGCCGCCGCTCCTGGTGGTGGTGGACGTGGGCCACTCGATCGAACTCTATTCCGAGTTCTCCTGCACGGGCGGCGCCTATATCCCGTTCCCGGCGCCCGGCAGTCATCGCATCTTCCTGCGCGACCTGGAACGACCCGACATCCGCGACCGCCTGCGCCTGGTCTGGACCGCGCCCTCCGAACTCGACCCCTCCCGCCGCAGCGCCCGCGTAACCCGCGAAATCGCCGGCAGCCTGGCGCGCCTGGCCGTGTCGCTGGAAAAAGCCGGCCACGATCCGCACCGCGCCGCCGCCTTCCTGATGCGCTGCCTGTTCACCATGTTCGCCGAGGATGTCGGCCTGCTGCTGCGGCGCGGGTTCTCGAACCTGCTGGTCAGCCTGCGCGAGACACCGGAGCATTTCGTGCCGACCGTCGAGGAATTGTGGCAACGCATGGACCGCGGCGGCTATTCCGTCAGCCTGCGCACGAATATCCTCCAGTTCAACGGCGGCCTGTTTGAGGACGCCACCGCCCTGCCGATGGACCGGGACCAACTGGAACTGCTCATCGAGGCGGCCCAGTGCGACTGGCGCGACGTGGAGCCCGCCATCTTCGGCACGCTGCTCGAACGGGCGCTGGACCCTGTGGAGCGGCACAAGCTGGGCGCCCACTACACGCCGCGCGCCTATGTCGAACGGCTGGTCATGCCCACCATCGTCGAGCCCGTGCGCGCCGAGTGGGGGACCGTGCATGCGGCGGCGGTGACGCTGGCGACGGCGGGCGAGCTGAAGAAGGCCGCCGCCGAGGTCAAGTCCTTCCACCGTCGGTTGTGCCACATCCGCGTGCTCGATCCGGCCTGCGGCAGTGGCAATTTCCTCTACGTGACCCTCGAACACCTCAAGCGCATCGAGGGCGAGGTGCT
>CAZTAJ010000166.1:0-7085 GCA_964611575.1 uncultured Verrucomicrobiota bacterium | reverse complement strand
GATTCTCGACAACGGCAAAGAACGACTCGTGCACCCGTTGCCGGTCATCGGGGTGAACCCGCTCGACCCACCAACCCGCAGTTTGCGGACGTTCGACGATATCGGTCCAACCGAAAGCGGCAACACCACTTTCGTTCCATCGTTGAGTGTCATGGACGATATCCCAGTCCCAGACCACATCGTTCGTGGCCTTGTGCGCCAGCCGCAGCCGTTCCTCGCTCTCCTTCAGCGCCTCCTCGGACTGCTTCGTCTCAATCATGGCACCGATGAGCCGGGCGGTCGCATGCAGCCGTTTCTTGGCCAGTTCAATGATGAAGGGCGGGCGCGAGTCGTATGCATGGGCGGCGCGAACCAGGTCATCGTAATCCAGTTGGTAGGTCTCGGCGAGCATGCGCAGCTTCTCGGGGGTTTTGGGCGGATCGCCGTATCCGAAATTCATCGCCCCCACGACGTTCCCGTGCGCCATGATCGGCACCGCGTACATTCGAATGCCGCCGTGGCACGCGATGTCCACGGGCGCACTTCTGGCAACGACCTGCTTGCAGCAATCCATCCAGCAGGATTCATGGCACAGCCAGCGACCGGAGTTTAGCGCGGCGGCGTTATTCGAAGTCGCGCGCAGCTTGCGTGAGGCGCAGTCTATCATTCGGCACCACCCGGAGGAGAATATCCCATAGGCATAGTCGCCGTTCGCCTCGTAGATGGCGGAGGAGGTTCCGAGCAAGTCCAGGTAATCTTCGGCAAGACCTTTCAGGCGTTCGAGACCTATGGATTTCAGGATCATGCCGTCGCGATTTAAATCGGTAAGATCACCATAGCCTTGATCGTGGTCTTCGCCCAGGCCTGCACCGCCTGGGGTCGGAGTCTTGGAAAGCATCCATTCGATCCGCTTCAGGCTTTCCTCGGCCCGCTTGCGATCGGTGATGTCGATATCAATGCAGAACAAGGCAAGCGGTTGCCCGGGTATCTGGACCGTGGCATGACTTGAAAACACAGACACCCGTGATCCATCCTTACGCATGAGCGACAATTCCGAGGCCGGGATCTGGTGTCCGGTTTCCGCCATCTGCTGGACCGCCTGCTTGACCGCACCCCGCATTTCCAGCGGGATAATGAGATCAACGAGGTTCCGTCCGAGGGCCTCTTGTGCGGTGTATCCATAGAGACGCTCGGAGGCCTCGTTCCAATAGAGCGTCGTTCCATCCGGCCCGTACCCTTGAACCGCGACGTTCGGGACATGTTGAAGCAGGTGGCGGAAACGGAGATCGCTCTCCTGCAGCGCTTCCTCAGACTTCTTGCGTTCGGTGATGTCGCTGAGCACGACGCGGCAGGCGGGCGCGCCGTCGGGGCCTTCGGCGGCGGTGGCGTCCACTTGCGCCCAGAAGTACGAGCCATCGGGCTTGAGCATCCGCAGTTCGCACGTCCGGAGCGAATGGGCTTGCCCGCCGGAGCCGTCGGCGAGTCGCTTGCGGAGCAGGTAGTAGAGGTCCTGGTCCTCTTTGAGAATGAAGCGGGTCAGCGGGTGCTTGACCAGCGCGGCGCGGTTCACACCCAGCAGGGTGGCGGCGGTGAGGTTGGCTTCCAGGACCAGTCCCTTCTCGCCGACGGTGACGTAACCCATAGGAGCAAAGTCGTAGAGGTCGGTGTATTGGGCCAGGAGCGCGGCCGCCTCGGCGCGCGCCTGCTTGAGTTCCTCGTTCTGCATCTCCAGTTCGATCTGGTGGACTTGCAGTTCGTGGACGAGGCGTTCATCGGAACGCGGAACGGGGAACTCGGAACGCGGAGTTTGCTCACGCGCTTTCAACCGTTCTTCGGCGATGCGCCGCAGGTCGGCGGCATCCGCAGGTTTGTCTTGGTTTTCTTTCATGGCCCTTCCTTACTCCAGGAGTAACCAGTAATCAGTGATCAGTTATCGGTTATCAGTCACTGGGCACTCGATCACTCCTCTGAGACACCCATGCGTCAATTCTTCCGTAACGTGTTATCCATGAACGCTCAACGTTCAACATTCAACGCCCAACTTCGGATTTTCCGGACTTGAACGTTGAGCGTTGGACGTTGAGTGTTGAACGTTTCTCATGCTCTGCTCCATCCGGCCCATCGCGGGCCGGAGGCTGTACTGATCATTGATCACTGATTACTGATTACTTCCCCTGTCCGTTAACCACTCCCAAACAGGTCGCACTTCGATGGTGGTTTCCAATTCCTTCAGGCAGTCGTGCTGGTTAAGGGTCAGGATCACGGCCCGGCGCCGGCCGGGCAGACGGCACGCCTGCACAACCCCTTCGACCTCCCTCGCCCGGTTGAAGGGTGTCAGTTCCGCACACACCTGAATGGCCAGAGTGTCGGTGACGAAATCGCATTCCCACCGGTCCCGCTCGCTCGCGTAACAGACGCTTGCCCCCTGCTGCCGCAAGGCCAGGAAAACCAGGTTTTCCAACCGGTGACCACGATCTGGCGAAGTCTGCGGCGAATTGACCCGACGCAAGCCATTATCGTTTGCGTAGTACTTGTTCGGGGCCACCACGCGATGCTTGAAGGATGGGCTGAACTTGGGGAGGGCAAACAGCAGGTAAGCGTCCTGCAGGTATTCGAGATAGCGGCCGGTCTGGGCCACGCCAGGGATGGCGAGCGACTTGGTCAGGTTTTGCATGGAAAAGGGCTGCCCCGTGTTCGCCAGCAGAAACAAGGCGAGGTTCATCACATGCCGCGTCTCGCGCAGGTTGTGGCGCTGTGCGATGTCCCGCTCAACGATATCGCGCAACAATTCCCGTAGAATCTGCGGCGAACGTTCCCGCAAATAGCCGGGAAAACCGCCGTCGTCCAGGTAGGCCAGCAAGGACGCTGCGTCCACACCGGCGCCGGTGTAGGCGAGGTACTCTGCATAGTTGAAGGGAAAGACCTCAAAGGACAAGTGCCGCCCCGTCAGTTTGGCGCCCAACTCCCGGCCCAGCAGGGAAGCGTTCGAGCCTGTCACGCAAACCAACCGGCCGTGATCCAGCAGCGAGCGCACCAGGCGTTCCCATTCCGGGATTTCCTGCACTTCATCCAAGAACACGGAGAGGCCACCGGGGGCCAGTTCTTCGATGACCGCCAGCATCGCGGGGAAGTCTTCTGGTGTGAGACCGAAGAGCCGGGTGTCCTCCAAATTGCAGTAGAAGGCCGTCCCGCCGCGGCGCATCAACTGCGCCTGGAGACTGCTCTTCCCGCACCGCCGGACTCCTTTCAAGACGATGGCCTGAGCAGACGCGGTGGGAAGCGAAGTCACCAGCGCGCGCGCCACTTCTGGCTCGGGCGGGGCCAGCGGCTGCTGGTCTTTCAGGACATTAAGAAGTGTATCTCGTAAGAACATGGCTTTGTACTATCATAAAGGTCAACTATCCATCAAGGCATCCGGAGAAGCTCACTCGATCAGTCACCAGTCACCAGTTATCAGTCACCGCTCACTGTTCACCGCTCACTGTTCACCGCTCACTGATTACTGCTCACTGATTACTGCTCACTGCCCCCCCCCCCGCTCCGTGGTCGCAATGGCGTACATCTCCCCGGCCTCGTTCACCAACGCGGTGGAGACGATCGTGACCTCCTTGCTCGTGCCATCCTTCGCGAGGCGTTGGGTGCGATACGGCGCCAGAAGCTCCGCCTTGCCCAGTTGCTGCAACTGGGCCAAGGCATCCACTCGCAGCCCTTCCGGGATCCGGTCGCGCACGTTCATTGCCAGCGCCTCGGCTTCGCTCCAGCCATACAGCCGCACCGCGCCCGGGTTCCAGGCGATGATGCGGCCCTCCAGGTCCTGCACGGTGATGGCGTCGTGCGCATCGCGCACGACCACGGCCAGGCGGAGCAGGTCATTGGCTTTCTTCAGCGCTTCCTCCTTCCGCTTGCTCTCCGTGATGTCCGCAAAGGTGAGCACCACGCCGTCAATCATGTTTTCCAGGGTGCGGTAGGGCCTGATCCGCACCAGGAACCAGCTCCCGTCGCCCGCGGCGGCCGGTTGCTCGTGAACGGCCAGCGTCCGCAACACTTCGCGCGCATGATCGGCCAGTTCCGGGTAGGTCAGTTCCGAGACGATATCGGTGATCGCCCGGCCCACGTCGCCGGGAATGAGCTTGAACACCCGGTTCACCCCGGCCGTGAACAGCCGCACGCGCAGCGCGGGGTCCAGGAACAGGGTCGCGATCTCCGTGTTATCGAGCAGGTTCTTCTGGTCGTTGTTGAGCCGGGACAGGTCCTCCACCTTGTGTTGCAGCTCGGCGCTGAGCGTCTGCAGCTCCTCGTTCATGGACTGCATCTCTTCCGTGGAGGTGGTCAGTTCCTCGTTGGTGGACTGCATTTCCTCGTTGGCGGACTGGAGTTCCTCATTGGCGGATTTGGCTTCTTCCTGCGAGGTCTGCATCTCCTCGCGGGTGGTTTGCAGCTCCTGCCGGACTTGCTCGAAGTCCCGTTCCAGGGCCGCCATCCGGGCGTGGCCGGCGGAGTGGCCTTTGGCCGGCCCCTTCGCTTCCGGGGGCGTGGCCACGTCCGTAAAGACGACCATGACCAGGCCGCGCAGCGTCACCGGTTCCATGATGGCCTGCACGGTGAGGTCCACCGCCTGCACGCCGGCATCGGTTGTGACACTCACATGCCGACGGATGACCGCGTCCTTTTGCCGGAGCGCCATGCGCATGGCATCGGTCAGTTCGTAGCGCAGACCTTCGCGGGCCATGGCGAAGAGGTTCAGGTTGGCCTTGCCCGCCGCCGGCTCCAGGTATTTGCCCGTCCGCCCGTTGATGAAGATGAGGTCGCCCTGGTCATTGACCAGCACGGCGGCCGGGGAATACCGTTGCAGGACCAGTTGCTCTGCCTGCGACTGGAGGCTGGCCGCCGGTGGCAACGCCGGCGGTGGCGGCACGCTCTTCCGGGCGGGCAGGAACGCGGCAGGGAATTCAACCGGCTTCGCCCGCTGGCCGGATTCGAGCCGCCGGTAGAGTTGCAGCTTGCCCGCCGACTGAGCGAATAGGTCGGTAGATCCGCCGACGGTCTCGGCGCTGCCCAGCAACAACACGCCGTCGGGATTCAGGCTGTAGTGAAAGAGCGGCAGGACTTTCTTCTGCAACTCCGGCGTCAGGTAGATGAGCAGGTTGCGGCAGCTCACCAGGTCGAGCCGGGTGAAGGGCGGGTCCATGATGAGATTCTGCACCGCGAAGATCACCGTCTCCCGGATGGACTTGCTGACCTGGTAGCCGCCCGCCGCCGGGACGAAGAACCGGTTCAGCCGCTCCGGCGACACATCCGCGGCGATATTGGACGGGAACAGGCCCGCACGGGCTTTCTCGATGGCGTCCTTGTCCAGGTCGGTCGCGAAGATCTGGAGCGTGCAGCCGCGGGCCGGCCGGAGTTGCTCCAGCGCCTCTTTGAAGACGATGGCCAGGGAATAGGCTTCCTCCCCGGTCGCGCAGGCGGGGATCCAGACGCGCAGCGCCTGACTGGGCGGGCGGTCTTTCAACAGCGCCGGGAGGACCTCGGCCTGCAACTGCTCCCACACCGCCGGGTCGCGGAAGAAACTCGTGACGCCGATCAGGAGTTCCTTGAACAGCAACTCCAGTTCCTTGGGATTCTCCTGAAGAAACCGGACGTAGGAGGCGATCTTGGCGATCTGGTGGATGCCCATGCGTCGCTCGATCCGGCGATAGACGGTCTGCTTTTTGTAGAGGGAAAAGTCGTGGCCCGTCTGCGCCCGCAACAGGATCACGATCTTCTCGAAGCCGCTGTGGGCTTGGTCGTCCTTCTCGACCGGTCCGGGCTGGGCGAGGAGGGGCACGTGCTGGAGATAGGCGACGATCTTGCCGGGTAGCGCCTCCACCGGGGCGACCACGTCCGCCAATCCGGCGTCCACGGCGCTGCGGGGCATGCCGTCGAACTTGGCCGTGGCCGGGTCCTGCACAAAGACCGCGCCCGCCTTCCCCTTGATGGCCTTGAG
The DNA here is from genome assembly GCA_964611575.1 of uncultured Verrucomicrobiota bacterium. Lineage (GTDB taxonomy): Bacteria > Verrucomicrobiota > Kiritimatiellia > CAIKKV01 > CAITUY01 > CAITUY01. The sequence continues at coordinate 1,123 of CAZTAJ010000166.1, read as the reverse complement.
GCCCAGCGTGCCGTCGCTGCCCATGCCTGAAAGGATGACGCCGATGCTGCGCTCCGCCGCGTCCTCGGCCAGGGAGCGGAGGAAGAAATCAACCGGCAGGCGCAGTCCGCGGGGCGCCACCGGATCGAGCAGATGCAGGACGCCGTGCAGGAGGGACAGGTCCTTGTTCGGCGGGATCACATAGACGCAGTCCGGCTGGACCCGGGTGCGGTTCTTGACCTGCATGACCTTCATGGAGGTGGCGCGCTGGAGCAGATCCGCCAGCATGCCCTTGTGCGTCGGGTCCAGGTGCTGGACGATGACAAACGCCATGCCGCTGCCCGTCGGCACGTTCTTCAGGAACAGTTCAAGGGCCTCCAACCCCCCGGCGGACGCGCCGATACCGACTATGGGAAACGGCGCCGCGGAGGCGGCAGAACAGGTCGCGCGGGCGTGCGTGCGCGCGTGGGTGGGGGGATGCGTGAACGCATCCGACCGTGCCTGACCCGGTCGCCGGCTCTCACTCGCTCGATCTGACTTTGTCGCCATGCCATCCCTGCATCTCAGGCTTCAAAGTGGTTTTTGTTTGAAGTCAAGAAGACTCTGCCATGTGTTTTCCGAGAATACAAGTCCGATCCAAAGTTTACGAAGCGGCAGCCGGCGACGCCCCGGAAGAGGCCCTCCTTCGCGCGGACGCTACGGCGGGTAAACTCCGCGCGCGCCGCGTGAAGCGGCGCAAGGCCGGACTCCGCCTTGCGGAGAGGCGGCCCGGCGCTTCGCCGGCTGGCCGCCGATCCGCCTTCATTCGGAAACTGCGAGATAGGGGACTGCGAGATAGGGGACAGGTCAATAGTGATTGACCTCTGCACTGGCGTGCGAGATAGGGGACAGGTCAATAGTGATTGACCTCTGCACTGGCGTGGGATATGGTGACGTCGATCATGAGTGAGCGGAGAGGAATCGGGTGAACGGGAGGATGCGATGAGAATTGCGCGGGTACGGGGTGGGGCGGTGTCGTACTACCATGTGGTTTCCCGGGTGATCGAGCGGCGGTTTGCGCTGGATCAGACGGAGAAAGAGCGGCTGCGCAGGCTGATGCGTCAGACGGAGGCGTTCACAGGGGTAAAGGTGCTGACGTACGCGA
>CAZTAJ010000165.1:0-7108 GCA_964611575.1 uncultured Verrucomicrobiota bacterium | reverse complement strand
CGACCTGGACGGCGACCGAGACCGCGCGGAATTGGCAACAGGCCGCGGTCAGCGGTGATGGGGTTTATCAACTCGTGACGGGATCCAGTGTCCCGATGTTTGTCAATCACGCGCGGACGCGGGTGCGCGGCGACCTGACCGTGGACTGCTCGCTCAAGTTCGGGGTCCTGGGGCAGTTGATGATTCAGGGCGGGACACAACTGGTGCTGGTGGCGGGATCGGTGACGAACGTGCTCGACAGCAACATCCTGGCGCCGTGACCGGCCGGCGGCGGGATGTGAACGGGAGGATGAACATGAGAAGCAGGGTTCTGACGATCGGGGCGGTCCTGGTAGCGGGCGTTGTGGCGGTCGTCTACGCGGCCCCCTGGGCAAAGACGTACTCACTGAGCGCGGCGACAGTCGCGGTCACCAACGGGCAGGCCAACAGTACCTGGATGCCTGTGGCGGTCTTGTGGAGCTTCCCGGGGGCCACGACGGCGACCGTGACGGTCGCGCGCACGAGCCAGGGGAACACGCACCTTCTCGGGCAGTTGGCGGTGTCCAATAGCAGCGGCGTCATCTGGGTGTCGGAGGCCGACTATCCCTTCGAGTTCGGGGACGTGCTCACGGTGACCAGCACGGACACGAACGGTGCGGTGGAGATCATCCGGAAGGGCAACTGAGGCGGGTGATGGTGGGAAGCAAACGGGAGGATCTATGAAGACAGCGATCATCGCGAGTATGGCGGCAGTGGCGGTGGGGTTGTGCGGGTGCGGGACGGTCAAGCAGGTGGACACCAACGCCTGGGCCAAGGACTACTACAACCAGCCCAACGTGGCGCCGATCCTGCATGTCACGGGATCCAACGTGTGTATCACGGTCAGCGGGGCGCAGGACTTGACGCTCTCGACGCCCGTACCCACGAAAAGCGTCATCCCCCGCGATCCCGGCGTGCTCGACAGTCTGAGCAACATGATGGGGAACGTGTTGCCCTGGGTGGGCGCGATGTACGTGGGCGGCAAGTTGGCGGACAGGCCGGCGACCGTGCAGGCGCAGGTTGTGCGGCCCGAGGTGGTGACCGTTCCGGCGGGGCCTTGAAACACGTGAGCTACCTATGACTGCTGAAGATTCTTCCCATCATGGACCGGACCGCCGGAACGACGCCCCCCACCCCGTCTGTCTACACGAAGACCGATGGGAACACATTCAACGCGACATCGCGGACATCAAGGAAATCGTGATCGAGACCCACGGCAAGATCTTCGTCGGCAATGGTTCGCCGGCATTGGTGGTCCGGATCGACCGCATGGAACGCGTCGTCAACGCGATCGTGTGGGTGTTGGGGGGACTGGTCATGGCCGGCCTGATCGCCGGGCTGGGCACGATCTTCCAGCATATCTTCCGGGGGACGCCATGATCTACATCGCACTCTACAAGGGCACGTCCGCGATGAGCCGGGCGATTCGGTGGCTCAATTGGAGCGAGTACAGTCACGCGGCGCTGATCACATCGCGGTTCACGGTCATTGAGGCCTGGGCCGGCGGGGCGTTCAAGGGGCAGGTCCGGGAGGTCCCGTGCCTGCTCGCCCAGCACAACGACAAGACGCCGGTCGATGTCTTCGCGATCCCGGACCTGACGCCGGAGCAGGCCGTGGCCGTTGAGGCGTTCTGTCGGTCAAAGGTCGGATGCCGGTATGACTGGCAAGGCGTATTCCGGTTTGTGTCCCGGCGGGCGCCGGTTGAGGATCATGCCTGGTTCTGTTCTGAACTGGTCGCGGCCGGGTTCATCGCGGCGGGATGGCCGTTGCTGGAGTTGTCTGCGCAAAAGACCTTCCCCGGCCTGTTGGCGGCGAGTCCTCGCTTGCGTCGGTTGGATGATGCCGAGGTCAGCCGAGTCTGCATGGTTGCGTGAGGTGAGCGTGACGCCGGTGCATGCTGGCGTGCGGTTCCTGGGCGTCACGTTGTCATGGTACACGCGGTTCAAGTGGCGGAAACTCCGCTCAAGTGAAGGGGCGTGTTCGACCCCGTCCTAAACACTCACTTTTTTATTTCCGAAAGACTGTGGTAACTGTGGTCAAAACTGTGGTAACCACAGAAGGGAATCGAGCTGAATTTCGGAGGAGATAAGAAAGGGTGATCGCACGGGCCTCACAGTGATAATACCCTGTATTTGCAGGGTATTTTGTGATGTTATGCGATCAAGAAATGGTCGGGGCGGCGGGATTTGAACCCGCGACCTTTTGGTCCCGAACCAAACGCGCTACCAGTCTGCGCTACACCCCGACTGACCAAAAAGCCCACGAAGCATAGCCAAATCGCCCCGGGTGTCAAAGGTTTTCGCGGGAACCACCGTCACGCACGCGCTCGGGTCCTGCGGCGCCGATACCGGCGCAGCATGCTGAAAAATCGCAGGGTGTCCTTGAACGGATTGATCTTGCTCTTCTCGTCCCGGTAGATCGTGGCAACCGGCACCGAGCCGATCTGCACGCCCTGGTCAGCCAGTTGCAGAAGAACCTCCGACTCGGCGGCAAAACGCGTCGATTCGGCCGACACAAGCGGAATCACATCACATCGGAATAACCGGTACCCGCACTGGGTGTCGGGCACGGACTGCCCCATCTCCCGACTCAATAGCCAACTCATGAATTCGTTGGTCAGCCGTCGTAACAGCGGCATGCGGCCCGTGTCAGCCATGCGGTTCCCCACCAGGACCGGCACCGCCGTCCGCTGGTGGGCTTCAATGAAACGCGGCAGATCGGCCGGGTCGTGCTGCCCGTCGCCGTCCAGGGTGATGACGAAGTCGAAGCCCCGGTCGCGGACATACCGGAACCCCGTTTCCAGCGCCGCGCCCTTGCCGCGGTTGGCGTCGTGCTTCAGCACCACGGCGCCGGCCGCCGCGGCCTCCCGCGCCGTGCCATCCCGTGAACCGTCATCGATAACGATCACCTCGGGAACGTGCCCCTTCACGCGTCGGACCACCTCGGCAATCCGGTGTTCCTCGTTCAGCGCCGGGATGACAACACATCCACGCCGTGACTCACGTGCGGACGACATCGTCATTCCCTGGAGCCCTCCCTGCCTGAATGGCTGGCCTGCCCATAGCTCTGGCCGTCCCAAACGCGTTCGAACATGAACCACTGGTCCGGGTTACGCAGGATCGCGTCTTCCAGGACCGCGCAAACCTCCCGCTGCATCTGCTCGGCGGTCTTCCCCCCGGGATGGATCGGCGTGTAGAAACGCATCTCGAACGTCTCGTCCTCCCGGCGGATGAGAAAGCCGGGCACAATCGGCGCCCCCGTCTTCTCCGCCAGCCACACCGGGCCGCGCGGCAGGCAGGCGGAAGCCCCGCAAAACGTGGCGAAATCGGTGCGTCGCGAGTAATCGCGATCGGCCAGCAGCGCCACGCACTCACGGCGCCGCAAGGCCCGGATCAACTCCGGCACCGCGTGCCCCAGGGGAATGACCGCCATCCCGCGCCGGCGGCGGTAGTGCTGAAAGAATTTGTTCAATTTGGCCGATCGCTGCTCCAGCACCACGGCATTGATGGGATACCCCAGCCCCGCCAGCACCGCCCCTCCCAGTTCCCAGTTTCCCAGATGGGCCGTCACCAAAATGACCCCCTTGCCCAACGCGAGGGACTGCTCAACATATTCCGGGTGGTCGATAGTCACCAGGCGCCGGATGTCGTCCGCGCCCAATCGCGCAAACCGGAAGAAATCGACCACGTATTTCCCGAAGTGATGGAACGTCCGGCGGGCGGCCAGCCGGATCTGGGAGGCCGTAGCCGACCGACCGCCGGAATTCATGACGCGCCCCAGATTGGCGACGACCGCTTCGCGCCCACGCCGGTCAGAGAAGAAATACACATCTGCCACGCGCAGACTGATCCAATACGCAAAGGGCCGCGGGATCGCCCGGCTTAACCCTTCCGCTACTCTGAACAGGGAGTACTTCAGCATCGTCCATGAACCCGCTTTGACCGCTTTCTTAGCACACAATCGGGCGGAGGGGAATCCCCCTTGAAGAGAAAACGCCCTGGGGATGTAGAATAGTTTTTCCCTTGCTGCCATGAAATGCTATTTGTTTCGGGCTGTTTCAAATGCGGCGGAGGCGCTTGGCATGATGGCTGACGATCCAAAAATACTGGGAGGCCGGGCTCAACTCTTCCGGAACATTTTCGACCAATCCGTCATCGGCATCGCCCTGTCCGCTCTTGACGGAACCCTCATCGAAGCCAATGACGCGTTCCGCAACATGCTGGGGTACACGGCTGACGAACTCCGGCGCCTGACGGTGGAGGAACTCAGCCACCCCGACGACTGGCCCACCGAACAACGATCCCTCACGGAGAGCCAGCGTCCCGGCAGCCACGACACCCGGCTCAGGACTGTAAAACGCTATCGTCGCAAGGACGGATCCTTCTTGTGGGCGCGCCTGCACGCCTGCATGATCCGCGACGCAAAGGGAGAGCCGGTCTTTGGACTGGGCATGGTCGAAGACATCACCGAACAGAAGCTCACCGAAGACCGCCTGCGGGAAAGTGAGGCGCGCTATCGGCTGTTGTTCACGGAAATGGCCAGCGGTTTCTCGCTGAACGAGATCATCTGCGACGCCGCCGGCCGGCCGATCGATTATCTCCTGCTCGACGTGAATCCGGCCTTCGAGAAGATGACCGGGCTGCGCCGAGACCAGGTGATCGGGCGTTCCGTGCGCAGCACCATCCCCGGCATCGAGGACTTCTGGATCGATAAGTTCGGCGCCGTGGCACAAACCGGCCTGCCCGTCTATTTCGAGAACTTTGCGGCGCCCCTCAAACGGTGTTACAGCGTGTACGCCTATTCGCCCGCCCCCGGCCAGTGCGCTGTCACGTTCACCGACATCACCGAACGCAAGCAGGCCGAGGATCGCCTGGCTGCGGAAAAGGAACGTCTGGCCGTGACCTTGCGCAACATCGGCGACGGCGTCGTGGCCACCGATGCGCAGGGACTGATTCAGGTGCTCAACAAGGGCGCCGAAGCACTGACCGGCTGGAGTCAGGAGGAAGCGCTGGGACGCCGGATCGAGGACGTGGTGCGGTTGCAGGATCGCCTGACGCATGCGTCCTGCGTCGCGGTCTTCACCGACGCCTTGCAGGGTCACGCCCGCACCGACGGCCCGGAACCCATGACGCTCGTCCCGCGCCATGAACGGACACGCACCATAGCCGGAACAGCCAGCACCATTTTCGACAGCGCCAGCAAGGCCATTGGCATGGTGTTTGCCTTCCGCGACGTCACCGAGACCCTCCGGATTGAGGAGGAGCAGGCGCGCACGGAAAAGCTGGAATCGCTGGGGTTCCTGGCCGGCGGCATCGCCCACGACTTCAACAATCTGCTCACGGCCATCCTGGGCAATATCACGCTGGCGCGCGGCGAAGACCATCCGGATGTTCAAGCCCTGCTCGGCGAGGCTGAGCAGGCCGCCCTCGCGGCCAAGGATCTGACCCTGCAACTGCTGACCTTCGCCAAAGGCGGAGTGCCCATCAAGCAAATCGCGCCGCCGGGCGAGGTGATCCGTGAGACGGCCGACCTGGCCATCCGGGGGACCTCCTCGCGCGTGGAATACCATCTCCCGCCCAACCTGTGGCCCGTCAACATGGATCCGGGCCAGATCGGCCAGGTGATCCGCAACCTGATCATCAATGCGGATCAGGCCATGCCGGGCGGCGGACGCATCGTGATTCGCGCGGAAAACGTCACCAGGGCCGACCCGCCGCACGGGGCGCCGGCCGCCAGACGATTCATCAAGATCTCGATCACCGATTCGGGCATCGGCATTCCGGAACACAATCTCGATAAGATCTTCGATCCCTATTTCACCACGAAACAGAAGGGGAGTGGACTCGGGCTGGCGACAAGCCTGTCGATCATCCGCCACCACGGCGGGCAGATCCTGGTGCAGTCGCGAGTGGGCATTGGCACCACGTTCAACATCTATCTTCCGGCTGCCGCCGAACCGGTGCCGGCATCGCCGGTTGCCGTCGTCTCCGCCGCGCAACATCCGGCGCGCATTCTCCTCATGGATGATGAAGAGGCCATCCGGCAGATCGCCTCACGCATCCTGACCCGGTACGGGTTTGCCGTCGTGACCGCAGCCGACGGCGCCACCACCCTCCAGGTCTATGAAGACGCCTTCCGGCGGGGTGAACCGTTCGACCTCGTGATCCTGGATCTGACCATCCGGGGAGGCATGGGCGGCAAGGATACCATCAGGGCCCTGCAGGAAATCAACCCTCGGGTCAAGGCGATCGTGTCGAGCGGGTATTCGACCGACCCGGTCATGGCCGACTACCAACAATTCGGGTTCCGCGGGGTGGTGTCCAAACCCTACCAGATCGACACCATGCTGCAGACGGTACGCCGGTTGATCGCCGAACCTCCCTGACCCGGCGCCCTTGCCCGGCACCTAGTTCTTGGCGTGGATTTTCTGAAGGCGGCGAATCTCATCCCTCAGCCGGGCCGCCTCCTCATAGCGTTCCTGGCGCACCGCCTGTTCGAGTTCATGCTGCAGTTTGGCCATGGGAGTCGGAGCCATCTCGGCATCCGGCTTCTTCTCCGCATCGGTGTCAGACGCCTGGAGAAGAAGACCTGCCTTGTCCATGACCTTCTTGACCACGTACATGGGCGCCCCGCATCGCAATGCCAGCGCGATGGCGTCGCTCGGGCGCGCATCAACCTCGAATTCAACCGCGTCGCGCTCGAACACCAGCACGGCGTAGAACGTGCTTTCGACGATGTCGTTCACGACCACGCGTTTCAGGCGGCATTCCAGGCAATCGATCACATTCTTCAACAAGTCGTGAGTCAGGGGCCGCGGGATCTCCACCTTGTCCAGGTGGATGGCGATCGCCTGCGCCTCGCCGCCCCCGATGAAGATCGGCAGCGTCCGTTCATCCTGCTCGGACTTGAGCAGGACAACGAAGCCCATATTTGAAAGCGACAGGCCCTGGATTTTGACGAGCAACATGGCGGTCCCTTCTTTGCACCCGGATTATATCACCACGCACCAACTCCCGACAACCCCTCCCGTGACAATCAGTTCCTCAGAAAACTCAACGGCACGTTCTCCGGGAGCGGCTGAGGAGTCGGC